>DASWTK010000031.1:0-5693 GCA_036402175.1 Chitinophagaceae bacterium
TCTACATTCTCTCCGGCACTCCAATCCCCATCATTCCCATCCCTTTATTAATTACGTGCGCTGTGAGTTGCGCGATCTGAAGCCTGAGCTCTTTTTTCAGAGGAGTTTCCGCGTTCATTATGGAGTGCTCTGTA
This sequence comes from Chitinophagaceae bacterium, assembly GCA_036402175.1. Lineage (GTDB taxonomy): Bacteria > Bacteroidota > Bacteroidia > Chitinophagales > Chitinophagaceae > DASPKM01. The sequence goes on from DASWTK010000031.1 coordinate 135, forward strand.
TAACATGAATTGAATGTTTTTGCGAGATTAAATACATATACGGCAATTACCGATGGATTCATTTCCTGGCAGGCCTGGTCAATAATAGCAGGGAATTGTTCCAGCGAAATGATCAGTTCCTTTTCGAGACGGAGCAGGTTGTCGTTTATGCCAATGTTTTGCGGGTGCTCTTTGCGGAGGATTGATTTGATCCTTGCGTGGGTGTATTGAACAAACGGGCCGGTGAAACCATGAAAATCGATGGACTCTTTGGGATTAAAGATCATCCGCTTTTTGGGATCAACACGAAGCAGGAAAAATTTAAGCGCGCCAATACTTATTGTATTGTAAAGCGCTTTCAATTCCTCTTCGTCAAAGTCTTTTACCTTTCCCAATTCCTGCGTATGCCGCGCTGCGATCTCGTACATTTCATTCAGCAGGTCATCGGCGTCAACAACTGTTCCTTCACGGCTCTTCATTTTACCTGTCGGCAATTCCACCATTCCATACGACAAATGATGAATACCATCCGCATTCGGTATATCCAGTTTTTTGCAGATATGCTTAAGGACCTGCATGTGATAATTCTGTTCATCGCCAATAACATAAATACTTTGGTCTGCATGAAATTCAGCCTGCTTAACATCGGCAAGGCCGAGATCCTGCGTTATATAAACCGAAGTGCCATCTCTTCTCTGCAACAGTTTCTGGTCAAGCCCTTCCGGAGTAAGGTCAACCCAAACGCTTCCATCCTCTTTCCGAAAAAAAATTCCTTTCTTCAATCCTTCCTCAACATACTTTTTACCAAGGATATAAGTTTCACTTTCATAGTATGTTTTCTGAAAATCAGAACCGATTCGCTTGTAAGTCTGATCAAATCCTTCATAAACCCAACCGTTCATTCTTTTCCAGAGATCCAGTACGGCGGGGTCGCCATTCTCCCAGTCTAAAAGCATCCGTTGCGCCGCTTTCATGATTGGAGCTTCTTTTTCGGCTTCTTCATTTGGAATTCCCTGCTCCACCAATTGTTGTATCTCTTTTTTGTATTGTTCATTAAACTTCACGTAATAATCGCCAACAAAATGATCTCCTTTTATGCCGGTACTTTGAGGAGTAGCACCATTGGCAAACAGCTGCCAGGCGATCATGCTTTTGCAGATATGAATGCCGCGATCGTTGACAATGCAGGTTTTGACAATGTCTGCACCATTTGCTTTATAGATCTCGGCAACACTCCATCCCAGGAAATTATTCCTGAGATGGCCAAGATGAAGAGGTTTGTTGGTATTTGGCGATGAATATTCGATCATTACTTTCTGACCTGTTGGCTTCCGGGAGCCATAACTGGTATCAACAACGGCAGTTGTAAGAAAACCGGTCCAGTAGTCATCCTGAACAACCAGGTTTAAAAAACCTTTGATCAGGTTAAATGATGCAAACAACGTGGAATGGGATGAAACCAGTTTCTGCCCAAGTTCATTTCCGATAGCATCCGGTGATTTTTTCAATTGTTTTACCAGGGAGAATAATACAACAGTATAATCGCCTTCAAATTCAGGTTTGGTCTGGTTTACCTGGAAATCTTTTTCCGAAAATTCCTGACTGTAAAGCTCGTGCAGGGCCTGAACTGTGGCTTTTCTGATGGTTTGTATTACACTCATGCTCTATAAACTTGAGCGCAAAAATAATGGAATCATAATTAGCTGACCGGCTAATTGGTCAATTGGCTAATTACTTACCTTCGCACGTTCCAAAATGCCGAAAAACTACATCATATCCGTAATCGACCTGTTTTACCCGCCATTCAGGAAGTTCATGCCCAGGCAGACTTTCAGGTATGTTGCCTGTGGCGGAGGGAATACACTTCTGGATATCGTATTATATTTTATCAGTTATCATTTCATCCTTAATAAACAGGTGCTGGAATTGGGGCCGATAGCCATCAGCCCCCACATTGCCGCTTTTATCATCGCATTCTGCATCAGCTTTCCTACGGGTTTTTACCTTATGCGCAGTATTGTGTTTACAGACTCTACATTGAGGGGGCGGGTTCAGCTATTCCGGTATTTTCTTTTAGTAGCGGTTTGTATAATGCTGAACTATGCTTTCCTGAAGTTATTTGTAGAACAATGGGGCATTTATCCAACGCCCTCAAAGATCCTTACCACCATCATTGTGGTTTCATTCAGTTATCTTACACAGAAGCATTTTACTTTCAGGGTAAAGAAGGGAATTGAGCAGATACAGTGATCATTCTTTTTTATGTTCGGTCATGCTGAACCAGTTACCGCATCCATCGCTGAGAATTGCTTCAACACCATAAAACTGTTCCTTCGGTTCAGATTTGAATTGTACTCCTTTCGCCTTTAATTCTTCATAGGTAGCGCGGCAGTCGTTCGTTTCCAAAACGCCTGCACCCATTGCACCTTTATCCAGCAATAATTTGAATGCGGCTCTTGTTTCTTCATCCAGACCATTTGACGCGCCGGTTGCGGGGAACAGCACTATTTCCATTTCAGGTTGTTCAGGCGGGGTAACGGTCAGCCAACGGAATCCATTGTCCATTGTTGCATCGGTATGCACTTTAAAGCCCAGCTTGTTCACATAAAAGTCGTAGGCTTTTTCCTGATCATTTACATAAAAAGACGCGTGAGAAAGTTTGGTAACCATATTATTTATTTTTTCAAATCTACATGCATTGCAAAAGAAAGGGTTCTCGAAAATTGCTTTTTTAACGGCCATTAATTATTGATAAATTTGAATCAAATATTATCAATGCAGCTCAGCAATGATATGTACAGGAGGATAGCAGCGGCCAAAATATTTATTGACGAGAATTTTTCCGAGACCATTGGTCTTGACGAGATCTCATCCCGGGCATATTTGTCAAGATTTCATTTTCACAGGTTGTTTACGCGCATCTACCGCAGAACGCCTCATCAATATCTCACCTACAGGAGACTGGAAAGGGCAAAAGATCTTCTGTCCGAAAACATGCCGGTTACCGACGTATGTAACGAAGTTGGTTTTGAAAGTATCGGATCTTTCAGCACACTATTCAAAAAAGAGATCGGCTTTGCGCCTCAATACTACCGTAACCAGGCGTTACTGAAAAAAAAGCAGGAAAAAGAACAACCCAGGAAGTGTATTCCGAATTGCTTTATTGAAACATATCGGATTTTACCCAAACCAGCCGGAGATTCACCGGAAATCTAAAATCATATTCAGGTTTTTCTTGGGCCAGTACCGGATACCCCTGCTAAGTACGCGGCATCCTCCATGGCATTTAGACCGTTTGCCGATAACCCCAATGACAGGAATACTATTGACTTATATCGGACTGAACAATTTAACCCGTTTACTCTGCCAATTTTGCATTCTGTCCGCCACGGCATAATCATTGATAACCATTAATGAACATTAAATTCTTTAGAGATATGGGAAAAATAATCGGAATAGACTTGGGAACTACCAATAGCTGCGTTGCCGTAATGGAAGGCAGTGAAGTGCAGGTGATCCCTAACGAGGAAGGTCGCCGTACGACCCCCTCTGTAGTGGCTTTTCTTAAAAACGGTGAGCGTAAGGTGGGAGACCCGGCCAAGCGTCAGGCGATCACTAATCCGCATAATACGATCATGAGCGTTAAGCGTTTCATGGGTCGTCGTCACGACGAAGTGACGGAAGAATTGAGCCATTGGAGTTATAAAGTGGTGAAAGGTGACAATAATACCGTTCGTATTGATATAGACGGTCGTTTGTATACTCCGCAGGAACTTTCTGCCATGATCCTGCAGAAAATGAAAAAAACCGCCGAAGACTACCTGGGACAGGAAGTAAGCGAAGCCGTAATTACGGTTCCGGCATATTTTAACGACGCGCAGCGCCAGGCTACCAAAGAAGCCGGTGAAATTGCGGGTCTGAATGTTCGCCGTATTATAAACGAACCTACAGCGGCAGCTTTGGCGTATGGCCTTGATAAAAAAACAACTGATCATAAGATAGCCGTTTTCGACCTTGGTGGTGGTACGTTCGACATCTCCATCCTGGAGCTTGGCGAGGGCGTATTTGAGGTTAAGAGCACTAACGGAGATACACACCTTGGCGGGGACGATTTCGATAAGGTGGTGATGGACTGGCTTGCCGACGAGTTCAAAAAAGAGGAATCCGTTGATCTCAGGAAGGATCCGATGGCGCTTCAGCGTTTGAAGGAAGCATCAGAAAAAGCGAAGATCGAGCTCTCTTCCTCTTCAGAGACCGAGATCAACCTGCCATATATAACCGCGATAGACGGTGTGCCCAAGCACCTCGTGAAAAAACTTACACGTGCGAAATTTGAGCAGCTTGCCGATAAGTTGTTCGAGCGTTGCCTCCGCCCATGCGAGCAGGCAATGAAAGACGCGGGGCTGAATGCATCGCAAATTGATGAGGTGATCCTGGTGGGTGGTTCTACCCGTATTCCTAAAGTACAGGAGATTGTAGAAAAATTCTTCCAGAAAAAGCCAAATAAAAGCGTTAACCCTGATGAGGCAGTGGCAATTGGCGCAGCCGTTCAGGGCGCGGTATTGACTGGTGAAGTGAAGGATGTGTTGTTGCTTGACGTAACTCCGCTCAGCCTGGGAATTGAAACCCTTGGTGGAGTAATGACGCCGCTGATTCCATCAAATACAACGATACCTTCCAAGAAATCAGAAGTGTTCTCTACTGCATCCGACAATCAGCCGGGTGTTCAGATACATGTATTGCAGGGTGAGCGTTCTTTGGCAAAAGATAACAAGAGCCTGGGAATTTTCAATCTTGATGGAATACCACCGGCTCCGAGAGGAATGCCTCAGATTGAAGTGACGTTTGACATTGATGCCAATGGTATCCTTCACGTGCATGCGAAAGATAAGGGAACCGGAAAAGAACAAAAGATCCGTATTGAAGCTGGTAGCGGTTTAAGCAAGGATGAGATTGAAAAAATGAAGAATGAAGCCAAAGCGAACGAGGCTACGGACAAGCAGGCGCGTGAAAAGATTGAGAAGATCAATCAGGCCGACAGCCTTATATTCCAGACTGAAAAACAGTTGAAGGAATATGGCGACAAGATCCCGGCAGACAAAAAGGCGCCTATTGAATCGGCGTTGAACAAACTGAAGGAAGCCCACAAGCAGCAGGACGTTGCGGCGATTGAAACAGCTACTGCCGAAATGAACACTGCCTGGACTGCGGCCAGTGAAGAAATATATAAGGCAACTCAGGGTGCGGGCCCCGGCGATCAGCAGCCCGGAGGCGATGGTGCAGGTCCACAGGCAAATGCCGGCGGACAGCAGGGTGGAAGCGAACCCGTGACCGATGCCGAATTTGAAGAAGTGAAGTAATTAATAATAAAAAAGAGGCCGACACAGTTGGCCTCTTTTTTATTAATGTAAAATGTAAAATGTAAAATGAAAAATGTAAAATGTAAAATGTAAAATTAGTCCCTGGAGTCCTTTCTTCATTTTACATTTTGACTTTTGACTTTTACATTTTACATTTTGACTTTTTCATTTATTTAAAATCCTCTCTTTTCCACCGAAGTTCCCGATCTGCCATCCGCGC
>DASWTK010000032.1:0-2872 GCA_036402175.1 Chitinophagaceae bacterium
CTGCCTTCTCGAAAGACAAACGCGTTCTGTTATGGGATTTATACAATGAACCAGGCAATAGCGGAAAGCGTGATTCATCTCTTCCACTTCTGAAAAAGGTTTTTCAATGGGCAAGGGAAGTAAATCCCGACCAACCCATTAGCGTGGGAATATGGGCATGGCATTTTGAAAAGCTCAACGCCTTTCAGCTACAAAATTCCGACGTCATCACCTATCACAATTACGAAGACCCGCAATGGCATCAGCGGGTAATTGAATTGCTTAAAATGAATGGACGTCCATTGATATGCACCGAATACATGGCGCGGACACGCAACAGCAGGTTCTCGAATGTATTACCTCTCCTCAAAAAACATAACATTGGCGCTATCAACTGGGGATTTGTTTCCGGCAAAAGCAATACGATATATGCCTGGGATACACCAATAGCAGACGGATCACAACCTGCTGAATGGTTTCACGATATTTATTTTAAGGATGGAACCCCTTACCGGCAGGACGAAGTGAATCTGATTAAAAAGCTGAACAGCGAAAAATAATACGTGGTAAACGATCGGGGATTCATTGGTTACAAACATTGGTCCGGTTACCATTAGGTAAACCATTTCTTCCTTTTACCTCCTATTATGTGCAGATAGGAAATTCTGAACAGCAAAATTGCTTTAAACAAAGCCAATCCGGTAGGAAAATAACTACAGCCATTTGGTAAAGCGCTATCCGGCAGCGCAGGGCCCCGCTATACTTTTACACCCGCTGAATTTCATAACGATTAAAAACAGGTGACTGAATTACCTCAGACCGAGGTCAATTCAAATACCATTATAATCATTTAAAACTTTAAACTTCTCAACATGATCAAAACATCTTTCAGGATGTACAGGCATTCTATTGCCATGTACTTCATGGCGACATCCATCGCCCTTTTTTTACTCAGTTCCTGCAAAAAGGATGAGGACATTGTAAGCAATGGCAATCATCCTGCAGCGCATACTTCAGACGTGGTTGACAAGTGGCTGAACATGCAGCTGCGTTTAATGCGCAATTCAACAGGCATACCCAATCATGCTTTATCAAGGCAATATGCCTATTCCGGAATCGCAGCCTTTGAATCGCTGGCGCCGGGCCTTCAGTCAGACAGGGTGTGGTCGCACAAATGGAATGGACTTACCGGCTTACCAACAGCTGAACCTTCTGACAAATATTATTTTCCCGCAAATGTAAATGCGGCCCTGGCAGCTATGAACAAGTCGATGTTCCCAAATGCAACCAGTGCAGACAAAGCGGCTATAGATTCTCTGGAAGCGGCATTGAACAATGATTTTCTTTCCTCTAAAGACCAGGAGCTCATCAATCGTTCATCTGCATTTGGCAAAGCAGTTGCTGCAGCTGTTTATAACTGGTCTGAAACCGATGGTTATAAAAACGCAGGTGGCGCTTATACTCCACCGGTAGGTCCTGGCTTATGGACGCCTACTCCTCCTGCCAATGCAAACGCGCTTACTCCATATTGGGGTAACAACAGACCCGTGATAGCAGGAAGCACTAACGATACAAGGCCCGTTGCCCCGATCGCGTATTCCACACAGCCCGGTTCTTTATTTCATAATATGGTAAAGGAAGTGTATGATATTTCCCTGAACCTGACCGACGACCAGAAAGCTATGGCGATCTTCTGGCGGGATGTTCCCGGAGTTTCGTCTCCAGGTCATTGGCTGAGCATTTTAAAACAGGTTTTGCAAAAAACACGCACACGCCTTGATAAAGCGGTCGTAGCTTATGCAATCACAGGCGCGGCGATCAATGATGGCATTATCAGTTGCTGGGAAGCGAAGTATCACTATAACCTGCTTCGTCCGATCACATATATCCGTAGTAACCTGGATCACAACATGTGGAACTCACATATCACAACTCCTCCCCATCCTGAGTATCCTTCAGGGCACGCAGTATTATCAGGCGCAGCAGCATCAGCCTTCGAAATATTGTTTGGGAATGTTGGTCCCATAACAGATCACACTTACGACTATATGGGTCTGCCTTCCAGAACCTACGATTCCTTTAGTGCAATTGGTAAAGAGGCAGGGCAATCAAGAGTGTACGGTGGAATTCATTTTCAGGAGACCATTGATGTAAGTCTGTTACAGGGCAAAAAAATTACAGCTAATATTTTTCTTCATAATAACTAACTATTGACAGGTGGGTGGTTTTTGACAAAGGGCTTCCGGTAAGGAAGCTCTTTTTTTGTGGGGTGACCTGTAGCTGCGTTTATATATCCTTAACTGATCAATTCATACGGGTATCCCGACAATTCATACTGCATAATGTTCATGGCTAAAAATGCCTTGCCTAATTTTACTGTCAGTCTGTTATTTCAGTCATATGTAAAATGAAGATCAATTTCACTTTCCGGAACATAGTCGCTTTCCTGGCAATTCTGTTCGTATGCCATGAGCTGCACGAGATCAGTCATACCGCGGTCGCAAGGCTTCAGTGCGGTTGCTGGGGCCAAAGAGACTTCAATGTATGGGATATTTGTAATGCCTGCAGCCTGGAGGCTAACACCATCCTGGCAACCATTGCAGGGCCATTGTTTACTTATGCTTTGATATGGGCGGGATATTTTCTGATGTTGAAAAAAGCTGATAATTCATACCAGTCATTAGGGTGGGTGCTTGTATTTGCGAATAAGCCTTTTGCAAGGATATTTACCGTGTTGATGAAAGGAGGAGATGAAACAGTGATCACACGTAGTTTATTTAGCCAGCAATCACTTTCACTCACAACCTGGATGCTGGAAATAATTGTTGTGTTAATGTTGATTGTACCACCGTTGATCAAAGCATGGAAATTATTGAAGCCAGGCAACAGGCTT
>DASWTK010000033.1:0-5582 GCA_036402175.1 Chitinophagaceae bacterium
AATAAGACTAGACTAACTGATACTGCCAGGCGGATCCTGGCTAAAAATCATCCCGCTTCTATTAGTACTGAAAAAGAAAACAGTAAAATAAAACAGCAAACACTTACAGAGGGTAAGTCTTTCCGGTTTTTTGCAGGCGGAGGATTAGTCAGAACAGCAGGAATCAGAGATGACATCAACACTAACCTGATGGGGTGGGAAGCTAACGTTAAAGCAGAAAAGCGGATCACTCAAAATTTATCAGCGACTGTTTCTTTTGGAGTCGCGCATTTTACAGGCCGCTACAAATCCAAATTTAACCGCTTCAGGAGCACCGGTGATTCAACGATTCAAAATTTTACGCTAACTCCTCTGCTTGCAGGTTTCAGGTATAAATTAGGTTCCATAATGTACCTGTCGGCAGAGGCAGGAATAACTTTTAAGAACAAGGCAAATGACAGGATACGTCCTATACTATCGCCATCTGCCGGAATATTGTTGCCGACAAAAGGCGACAGAAAAATTGACATTGGAATAAGATTTTCACATTTGATGGTCAGCCCCTCCCTTTTAGGTGACCCTGTATTGCAAACCGGAGGTTATAGCTTTTTATCATTGCGTTTAGCATATGGCTTCTGATAAGCAGCTTCAACTTTATTTTAACAAAACCTGATAAGGGTTTCAGGGTCGCAATGTGTCATATTAAGGTAGACAGTTTATCCACTTAATTAACCAAAAAATCATGAAAAGGCTACATCCGTTATTAATAGCAATTGTTATCGTCTCCGTGGCTTGTCAAAGAGAAGTTTCGGACGACATTAATCAGGACACTAAACTCACAAAAATTACCGAGTTTCATGAAACAGCCCGTAAGGAACAGCAATCATTTACGGTAAATTCATCTGCCGCAAACACCGTTGCCACCACCAAAGGAAGTACAATTTCGATGCCCGCCAATTGTTTTGTTACAGAAGACGGCGTGCCCGTGACAGGAAATATCAATGTTTCTATAAAAGAAATATTTACTCCGGTGGAAATGATCTTAAATGATATGCCAACAATGGCTGGTAACAGGCTGTTGGAATCCGGAGGTGAGTTTAAGATTACGGCTTCTCAAAACAATCGCCCATTGAAGCTGGCTCCTGGCAATTACATTAAAATCAATATTCCCGACATCGGAAGAAACATGCAGGGTATGCAGGTTTTCAATGGAGCAGAAGACGCCGCTGGAAATGTAAACTGGGTTCTGAACTCCAATCCAGGTAATCTGGTGGTTGGCGACTCTTCGATGTTCTCAAAATCCAACCTTTTTTGTGATTCAATTAACTGGATCAACTGCGACAAATTTATAGACGAACCCACTGTCACGTTTACTGTTCATCCTGGCAATGCGCCTTCGGGTGACAGCACGAATGTTTTTGTACATCTTACGGGCAGAAATACGGTAGTTAAAATGGGCTGGACACAGGGGCTAAGTTATTTCACATCAAATATGCTTTTAGCTGTTCCGTCGACCATCGTTGGCATCAGTATAAAAAACGGACAGTTCTTCGCATCGATAACACCCGTAAATGTACAGAACGGGCAATCGGTAACCATGAACTTCAGGGCATATAGTGAACAGGAATTAAAAGCCAGGTTATCACAACTTCAATAACGAAGTTTTGGTCATGTTACCTGAAATGAAAAATTGTGTATGACAATTCTAAAGTGATTTTAAATATTCAACCAGTTCCTGTTTCTCTGACGGTGTAAGATTTAATGAGAGGTGATTATTGTAATGGTTGACCACATCATTGTATGTTGCGAATCTTCCATCATGATAAAAGCCTCCTTTTTCTTTTGTGAACAGTCCGCCTAACGGTGGCGTACGGTATTTTCCTGTGGGTGATCTTTTAGCTTCAAAATCATCAATACCAATTTCAGCTGCTGTGCGAAGGCTGTTATCGGTCAGTAATGGCGCAGAATGACAGGTTGCGCATTTGGCTTTTGTTAAAAAGAGCGCCTTCCCTTTACCTGCTTTCGCGTGGTCAAAACTTCCTGCCGGAGGTGTTGGCGCTTTGATGGAATGCTGGTATGCGCGAAGAGCAGGCAATTTCGAAGTAATGAGGTCCGGCGTATTTGTTACGTGATAAAATTGATTTTCTACTGCAATGGGATATTTGACAGGATCGTTCAGTCGTGGGTCAATAAATGTTCCTTTTCCATGCATTTCCAGGTTACCTACAAACGCGTTCCAGTAACTGATATCACCCCAGCCTGTGTAGGTGGTCAGGTTCACGCCTTTGAGACCAAATGCTGCTGGAATCATATTGGCGGCAACTGATCCGTCAGGCTTCAGGGCCTTTCCATCCATAAATAAAATAGCCGCGAACTTACCGGGTCCCCATGCGTTGAGCACGGTTCTGAGTGTGGGTTCGGTCACATGCAGCATATTTGCTATTGGCAATGCGTTATCGGTGAGCGCAATGATGGCGCCAACATTCAGATCCCTGTTTGGCCAGCCATCCAGGCGTTTCCCGATGCCGGGAGCAAAAGAGTTATCGACTGTTGAATGACAGGAAGCACAAGTGATTCCAATTGAGTTCAGATCACCTGACGCATTAAAGTTTCCCTTTATACCCACAACCGCATTTAATTTCAAAAGGGCGACTGTTGTAGCAGGATCGTTAAGATTGATCGTACCATTATTGATACCAGCAACTACGCTGGCCGGCAAAGCTTCCGCGTCTACTTTCAAACCCACCGCCAAAGCCGTATTTGGACTAACGCCGGGTCCGTAACCACCCAGTTTATCACCCAGTATTGCTTTATCCAAATGCAATAGTCCGCTCCAGAAATGCTCATCGCCAAAAGCATCAAACCGAAAGATATTTTTACCCTCCGCTATGAGGGCTGGATTGTTGTCGTTGTTCTTATGCTTGTCCTTATCCAAAAAAATATTCTCAAACTTCATACACTGCGTAAGGACAACAGCAGCTATTATTAATAGCATTACGCTCATTTGATTTTTATACCTCATAGCATCTGAAGATTAGATATCGTTGCCAGTAATAGTACTGACATAACAATAGAGCTGTGAGGGCATCAAAAGGTTACAATGCTTTAAAGACGAATTAACCAATAACAATCGACCTCATGCATTGGAAGCCAATCTACTTTAGAGAGGGAATGCAAGATTGAGTAAAATGGAGATCTCAATCGAAAGATTATAAAGGCAATGGAATTTACATTATTTGAAAAATCCCGGTTTAATCATTACGAATTAATGGAACTCAAACCGGAAAGCGTTTTTTCGTCTTCAGCGATCCTTCTTTTTAACTGTTTGATATTGTTCTCTAATCCCTTAACGTTGCTGGAAGCCCGCCTGGCTCTTTTAGCATCTCGTTTTGCCTGATCGGAAAGTTTTTCAACCCTTTTGGCCTTTTTTCTATCTTCAGCATCGTTACTGAGCTTTACAGCAGCCTCACGGTTTTTATCAGCAGATTCCTCTGCCTGAGCAGCAGCTTTTTCCTGTTCTTTTATTTTCTCTTCGAGCTCTTTTTCAAGTCGCACCAGTTTTTGCTTATTCTCATCTATTCGCTCCGTGAGCTTTGTTATACGCTGCTGTTGTTTGTTTTTGGCAGCAGAATCGGTGGACTGTTGTGCGTAGGTTAACGAAGCCATCACCATTATGCCCAACATCAATAGTATAATTTTACTTTTCATAGCTGGTTTATTTAATATTCTACAAATAATATGCCTTGTTAATGCCGAAGCCAGATCAGAAAAAAGGCTGCGTGGTTGAATTTGATCAGCAAGGTGTGCTCTTCTGACTACGAGCTTCGAAGCAAATTTAAGCTTATTAAAATGGGGAACAGCCGCTTCATTTTTTAAACCAGGCTGGACGCTCCTCACGCTAATTAGGTAAATTTGAGAAAGGGTTGATAAAATAAATGGCTGATCATGTGGATCACTTCGTTTTATCTGTTGTTATTTCTTTTTACCATTTCCTGGCAGCAGGATGTGTATAAGGAAAGACGGGAAAAAATGGTGAAGGATCAGATCGAACGAAGAGGTATTAAAGATAAAGCAGTGCTGAATGCAATGCGAACCGTGAAAAGACATGAATTCGTTCCCCCTGACCTGGTCAACCGTGCTTACGAGGATCGGCCACTTGCTATCGGTTACGGTCAAACGATCTCCCAGCCATACGTTGTAGCATATATGACCGAAGTGATCAGGCCAGGGCCCAATTATAAAGTGTTGGAAATCGGTACCGGGTCTGGCTATCAGGCTGCCATACTTTCGGTAATAGTGAAAGAAGTTTATACCATTGAGATCGTACCTGAACTGGGTAAGGCTTCCACTGAACGTTTGAAAAACCTGGGTTATAAAAATGTACAGGTAAAAACAGACGACGGTTTTCATGGATGGAAAAAACATGCGCCCTTTGATGCAATTGTGGTCACCGCCGCCGCTGAATATATTCCGCCGCCTTTGATTGAACAACTGAAAGACAGCGGCCGGATGATAATACCTGTTGGATCGCCGTTTATGACACAGATGCTGGTGCTTGTAGAGAAAAGAGGCAAAAAGACGATAACCAAAAACCTGCTGCCGGTAAGCTTTGTTCCTTTTAAAAGGAAGTAACCGATCTCAATTAATATGCTGCCCACAAGCACATTCACGCGTTTGCACACCCACACATTGTTTTCTTTGGGCTTGCTTTCTGCATCGATCATAACTTTTCAATTAGTGTTGATCCAGATCTTATCGATCGTTCAGTGGTACCATTTTGCCTATATGATCATTTCAATTGCGATGCTGGGCTTTGGCGCTGCCGGAACCGCATTGGCCATTTTCAGGCGCACATTATTAAAACATATACATTTTGTTCTGCCATTGTTAATGATGAGTTGTGGTTTCACGATGGCGCTGGTGACAGAGCTTTCGCAATTATCCTTTGTGCGTTTCGATTCCTACCTGTTGTTTGCAAACTATTCGCACGTAGGCAGGCTATTGCTTACATACCTCCTGTTTTTTATTCCATTCTTTCTTGGCGCACTTGCTATTGGTCTCATCTTCGATAATTTTATTACAGGGATTGGAAAAGTTTACTTCGCCAATTTGCTTGGATCGGGCGCGGGTGGTCTGCTTGCATTGGTGGGGTTATGGTTTTTCTTCCCCGATCAATTGCCTGCAATTGTTTCACTCTTACCTGTTCTGGCAGGGATGATGATGATCATTCCCGGAAATGGCGGTAGCCTGCAACGAAAGAATAAAACATTCCTATTAATTACAGCCCTAATTGTCCTGATCACATGTGTTTGGAAAATTATTATTCCAACACATCTGCAACCTTCGCAATTTAAAGACCTGAGTAAAACATTGCTGCTGCCAGAGGCGCAAGTTAAACTGGAAAAAACCAGTCCTTATGGTGTGCTGCAGGCGGTGACCTCACCCGTTTTACGTTTTGGTCCCGGTCTAAGCCTCACGGCACAGCAGGTTGCAGCAGTAAAAGCAGCAGTTTTTACCAATGGCGATTGGGTGGGCGCTGTTGGTGGTGGCGGTCAATACGATTCTTCATTCATACTCCGTTACACCAGTTTTGCTTTGCCCTA
>DASWTK010000034.1:0-13926 GCA_036402175.1 Chitinophagaceae bacterium
AACGATTTGAATTGAAAGGAACCCAAACACGAAACCGGAAACACGAAACACGAAACCGAAAACCGGAAACTTTGTTTTCCAGAGATTTAAAGCACAGGCCGTTCAAACTTTGTGTGTTCAGAATGGAGGTGAAGCAATGAATTTTGGGCAACAGGCAATTCTTAAAATTACTAATTGGTATGAAGTCGCTAATAAGTGGTAAATGGGACGACAATTAAATCATTTATTTTGCAAACGGAATCTAAGCCGAAAACTAAAAATTAATCTAATGAAAACTCTCCTCGCGTGTGTTTTGTTGATGACAGTAATCAGTGGTTGCTCAAAGGACTGCGAAGATGATCCCAACGATTGCGAGATCAATCTTAACCAGGGTCTTGTTGCCTATTATCCTTTTAACGGAAATGCCGATGATGCAAGCGGCAATGGAAATAACGGCGTTGTGTATGGCGCCACCTTTACGACCGACTTCCTGGGCCGCCCGGGCAAAGCCGCTGGATTTGATGGGATCAACGATTACATCCTGGTAAATGATAATGGTAAACTTAACCATCAGGAAGTAACGATTGCCATGATGGTTATGGTGAACAATACCAACCGTCGCCAGGCGATCATCAACCGGGTTGATTTTGAAACCGCGAAAGGTCCGGTTTATGGCGTTGGCCAGGCGCTTGACGCAACCAATAAGTGGGAGTTTTCTCTCATTAATCAGGATTGCAATACTCCCTATGCCTATAATCCGAACGATTACGCAACCAGTACCGAAACACTGCAACCCGGCCGCTGGTACCACCTGATTGCCACATTCTCAAAAGGAGTTCAGAAATTATACATCGATGGGGCATTGCGTGTGACCAAAACCCGCGATTTCTCTACCCTGAATCATTGCCCGGGCGTTGACCTGGTAATTGGTGCATGGTGGAAGAACGACATCGTTTCTATTGATGGTAAAGTTGATGAACTGCGCATTTACAATCGCGCATTTACGGATTGCGAGATTGAAAAGCTAACAGAAATTTTCGAATAAAGAGGATCACAGACTTAAGTGATGTTATCACGGATTTTAAGTGATGTTATCACAGATTTTAAATGATTTGTGGGATTACACAGAGTTTACACGTGATGTTATCACGGATTTTAAGTGATGTTATCACAGATTTTAAATGATTTGTGGGATTACACAGAGCTTAATCGTGATGTTATCACAGATTTAAATGATGTTATCACAGATCTTATGTGATTAAGGGGATTACACAGATATGAGATGAAAAAAATCTGTGTAATCCCCTAAATCATTTAAAATCCGTGCTAAATCCCCCAAATAATTTTAAATCGGTGCTAAATCCCCTTAATCATTTAAAATCCGTGCTAATCCCCATCCTGAAGCAGAAGATATTCAACTGCAAATCATAAATCGGCTTCTTCCCCCTATAAAACGGATTGGCATAAGCCATCGAAGCTTCCCTGATATAATACGCGAATCCATTATCCTGCACCAGCTGCAGGATATCAGTTAATTCAAACATCTTTTCAAAGTGCCCGTGAAACTCAATAAAAAGAAACTGAACGTTCTTCAAACTCTCCGCACAATCTTTCAGCACTTCGTATTCAGCTCCTTCAATATCTATCTTAAGAAAATCAACAGGCCGCGAAAGCAGATTTTTTAATCGCGTTGCTTTTACCTCAACAGTGTTCTGAGCATTACCTCCTTCGGTGATCTTGCTGCTTAACGTCCCTTCGTTGCTGAATTTTAAAATGGCATCCTCTTTCCAGACCGCTTCATTGCGCAATTCTACATCAGTGAGGCCGGCAGAATTGATATTTTTCTGAAGGAAAGAATAATTGGTCTTGTCCGGCTCAAAAGCTGTGATCTTTGCACCCGGGTGTTTTGACTTAAGGTATAAAATGGCAAGTCCGATATTTGCACCGCAATCGATAATGTATGGAGATGGGTTGGTGAATGGGATCTTATAAATCTCTTCAACAAAGATCTCTTTAAGGCTGTGCAGTAACTCCTGGCCGTTGTTGAAATAGACCTTTTTTCCATTCAGGTCAAACGTGTGAGGACTGTTATAAGGAAGATGCTTGAGCTTCCATTTTTTGTACCAGTTGAGACCCGCTTTTTTATCTTCTGCCGACGCCAGTTTATTCACCCTGTAGCGGATCCCCTTCAGCACATTACCCGAGAAACTCCCACCTGTATTTGCCATTTTTTTTGATAAGTTTGCAATATACATAATCCTGAAATACTTTGACCCAACGCAATGATCTCAGTCGTAATCTGTTCCATTAACAAAATACTGGCTGAGCAGGTAAGTAAAAACATTCACGATACTATTGGCGTTCCTTTTGAACTTATTGTAATTGACAACAACCTGCTGAAAAAAGGAATCGCTCACGTGTACAACCTGGGGGCGGGACGGGCGAAGTATGACGTGATCTGTTTTGTGCACGAGGACGTGCTCTTTCAAACAAAAGGATGGGGAGCCATAATAACAGGTTATTTCAACCGTGATCGTGGCCTGGGATTGATTGGAGTAGCGGGCTCGAAATATAAAAGCAGCTCATTGTCGGGTTGGTGGCAGGGATTGGCGGCTATGGATTGCTGTAACATTCTGAACTTCGATGACGATAACAAACCTGTGCGCATTTTCGCGAATCCTGATCCATCTGTAAAGCTTCAGCAGGTAATTACCCTGGATGGCGTATTTCTCTGCGCCACGAGACAGGCCTGGGGATCTACTCCGTTTAATGAATCGCTTATAACAGGTTTTCATTTTTATGATATTGATTTTTCGTTCACATTATCTGAGAAGTTTAACGTGGCGGTGACTTACGAAATTGATATCGTTCACCTGAACCGCGCGGGTGATTTTGGAAACGCCTGGGTAGATCATGCCATCGACTGGCACCGGCATCACCAGTTACAATTGCCGCGCGGTTTAAATGGAAAGATCAAAGCAACTGAATCAGGCGATGAAAGGAAGATCTACAGGAACTGGTTGTACAGGCTGAGATATGAAAACATCAGCTTAAAAAACCGGCTCCGTGTTATCTTTTTTTCAGGTCACTGGATCCATTACCGTTCATGGGCTTACATTGGCTTGTTTTTATTTTACAAACCGTATCATAGGTTCATTTCAGTTTTCAGTTCAGGTGCCGGGAAGAAGGCAAACGCTTAATATAAGAGATAAAAGTTTTAAGAATGAATCCATCAATCTTTATTTCCATTTGTATTCCTGCGTACAGGAATGCGGGATTATTAAAAAGATTGCTCGATTCGATAGTCATTCAGTCGTACCGCGATTTTGAAGTAATAATTTCCGATGATAGTCCCGATGATTCTATTGAATTTCTCTGCGGAAGTTATTCAGACCAATTTCTGTTGAGTTATCATCGCAATAATGAACCTCTTGGAACTCCGCGCAACTGGAATGAAGCTATGCGAAAGGCTTCTGGTCAATGGATCAAGCTGATGCACCACGACGATTGGTTTGAATCCTATAACAGCCTGCAGCAGTTTGCCGATGTGGCGACTACAACTTCTGAAGCGTCGTTTATCTTCTCAGCATATAGGAATGTGTATGACGACAACCGGCCTGTCAAAGATGTAATGATGAGCCGGAGACAACTAAATAATATCTCTCGTAACCCGCAACTCTTGTTAGCGAAAAATGTTATTGGCCCGCCCAGTGTTGTAATGCATAAGAATAATAAATCTCTGCAATACGATGAGGAACTGCAATGGTTGGTCGATTCGGATTTTTATATCCGTCATCCTGGGATCCGCAATGTATCCTATATCCCTGATCCGTTAATTTGTATTGGCGTGCAGTCGTCGCAGGTTACCACTACTGCGTTTGGCAATCCAGGTATTGAGGCGCCGGAATACATGCATGAGCTGAATAAATATGGAACAAACATATTAAAACATATAATGGTGTTTGATGCATACTGGCGGATGCTGAGGAATCTCAACATCAGAAAAGCTGACCAGATACGAAATGCTGGTTTTACCGGGAAGATCGGGCCCCCCGTTATAAGTATGATCAGTTTTCAGCGAATTTTTCCCAGGTCTGTTTTGCGCTTTGGTCCTTTATCGAAAATGCTGATGTTTGCCAGTTATCTTTTCAATCGTTATGTAAAAAATTCTTTTCGTTGAAGTTATTGCAACATAATATCCGCCTCATGATCAGGCTAGTGCAACTGTTTCCTTCGAAGCTGAAATTGCTGCTGATATTTTCATTGATTACCACATTGCAAATAAATGCGCAGGAATACTCTTATGCCCATTACGATGTGCGCGACGGATTGGCGTCTTCTGTGGTGTACGATGCCGCGAACGATAAAGACGGGTTCATGTGGTTTGCAACTGAAACCGGCTTAAGCAGGTTTGATGGAACGCAATTCAGGAATTTCACAATACAGGACGGATTGCCCGATAATGAGATAATGAAATTGTATGTCGATTCAAAAGGAAGGGTATGGATCATGCCATTCAGGAATACAATCTGTTATTATTATAAGGGTAAGATCCATACACCATCCAATGATCCGTATCTCTCATCAGTGCGATTGGCATCTCCTGCCTTTGCCATGCAGGAAGATCAGCTTGGGAATCTATTAATTAGTGAAACTTACAATATTCATTTGTTACGACCGGATGGTGGGTATAAAATTTTTACCAGAGAAGAACTGAATGTCATGCATTTTCTCCGGGCCGGATTGAGCAGGGATGGAAATGTTGAGGTTGCCGCTGCGCACCCGGGTCACGGGTTTGTGCTATATGGAATAGTGAATGAAAGGGTTTCCCCTCCGGTCGTTCTCGGTGATCTGCTCCCAAATGGCCCAAATTCTGTTATCCTTACACCGGAGCTGAAGGTGATCAGAAAGAAACAGTCCCTGAAGGTATTTGCAAAGGATTCTGTTTACGACATTCCGTTGCCCGGGCATTTCATTAGCGTATCACGTTTGCCGGGCAATTATCTTTCATTGAACACCATCGAAGGCTCGTATGTCTACAACCTGAGTAATGCGAAGATTGTTGATACGTTCGCTAAAAACAGATCTGTGACTACAGTTGTTCCGGATCATGAAGGTAACTGGTGGTTCTGCACGCAAGGGCAGGGGATTTACAGGCTCATTTCATCGGGCTTTGAAAATTTCCCGTTCTCAAATACAAAACCTTTAGCCGTTCACAGCATAGTTAAATTCAATTCAGTCCTGTATATGGGAGCTGATAAATACACGCTGATATCGGGCAACAGAGACAATTTCAGCAGTATTTCTCTGCCGGCACTTTCGGGTACGGGAAGAGTCACTTCCGTCCTGAAGCCTGATCATGAAAAAACCATTATAGGAACTGATTTCGGACTGTTTGTACATAAGAATGGCAAAGAGGTTGCCCATATACCATCGCTCACTGTAAAATCACTTTATCTCAAGAATGACAAACTTATCGTGGGTGTTCATACCGGTGCTTTTTCGTTCAGGTTATCAGAAATGAATGATCATGATACGATATGGCGACAACGATCGAATGTGGTTTGGATGATTAATGACGTTGTTTATATCGGAACATTAAATGGTTTGTTCGCAATCGGGAAAAATGGCGCCATGGAAATGGGAAAGATCAACCCCGTTTTCACGCGCCGTATAACTTCGATGGCTGAATCGGCAGATGGCACGCTATGGATAGGCACTTACGGTGAAGGCGTGATCGGCCTGAAGGATACAACGGTTGTGCATGTCATTTCTCAAAAGAACGGACTTACCAGCGATAATTGCCGTGCTTTATTTATTCAGGGCGATCAGCTTTGGGTTGGAACTGAAAAAGGGATCAATAAGGTTCAGATCGCGAAGAATATGGGAGTCACTCAGTACACGATGGCCGATGGACTTCCGAGCGATATAATCAATACGATCCATGCCGATAAGGACACAGTTTATGTGGGCACATCTGAAGGGTTGACCATTTTCAATGAAGCGGGTATTACACAGCAATCAACCTGCCTGCTGCGTCTAACAGGAATCACTGCTGATACAACTTCCTGGCTTCATGATACGTCAAACTTTCTTCTGCCGCATAATTATAAAACGTTACAGTTTGATTTCTCCGGCATCTCTTTTAAGTCAGGAAGTGATATTACTTATTATTACCGCCTCAGTGGATTGAACAATGATTGGCAGAAAACCCGTTCATCTTTTCTTAGTTACCCATCCCTTCCTTCGGGAAGTTATACGCTCGAATGTTACGCCGTCAATAAATTTGGCATCAAAAGTAATACGCTTTCAATCCCATTCACAGTAGAAAAAACCGTTTGGGAAACTACCTGGTTCAGGATCCTTGCGGGAGTATTGCTTATCGCCGCGGTATGGATGTTTATTGTATTTCGTTTGCGTGTCCTCAGGAGAAGAGAGCAATCGGCCAGGCAAATAGAAAAACGCATGACCGAACTGGAGCAAATGGCGCTGAAGGCACAGATGAATCCTCATTTTATCTTCAATTCTCTCAACTCCATTCAGCAATATGTGCTGGAGAATGACTTTATCGGTATAAATAGTTTCATCACCGGATTTGCCAGCCTGGTACGACAGACCCTGGAAGTTTCTTCCAAACAAAAGATCAGCCTTGACGAAGAGCTTCATTATATCTCCACTTATCTGAAGCTGGAAAAAATGAGGCTTGAAGATAAATTCAGTTATGAGATCAATGTCAGAGACGATATAACGCCTACGGACTATTCCATCCCACCGCTTATCCTTCAGCCATGTCTGGAGAACAGCATCCGGCACGGTATAAGGTACCGAAAGGATAAAAACGGGAAAATAACGGTAAACATCCTTAAGGACAATATGTACCTTTTGTGCGTTATCGAAGACAATGGCGTTGGACGGAAGCTGGCCGAACAATATAAAGGCGCAAGGCATATCGAGTACCAGTCGAAAGGAATGGCGCTTACCGCCAGCCGGATTGCGATGTTGCCGGGCAACCCAAATGCCAGGCCAAGCGTTGATTGGGAAGATATCACAACTGAGGATGGAACAATTGCAGGCACCCGGGTGATCATCAGGTTGCCTTTGGAAGATGTTTTATAATCAATATCTATGCGGACTATTATCATAGACGACGAACCAAAGAATATCAGAATTTTAAGAAAGCTGTTGGACGACTATTGCCCGGAAGTGGAAGTGATTGAAGAAGCGTCTGATGTTGAAGTTGCTTTTGAGATCATCAACGAAATGAAACCCGACCTGCTCTTTCTTGATATTGAAATGCCTTTCGGCAATGCTTTCGACCTGCTTGACCGGCTTAAACCTGTTTCGTTTGAAGTGGTTTTTGTTACGGCTTTTAATGATTATGCGTTAAAGGCACTCAAATACTCGGCGCTTGATTATTTGCTTAAGCCTGTTAACGTTGAAGAACTTCAGCAATCGGTGCAGCGCGCCCTCAAGAGGGTCGAGTCCAAATCAATGAATGAAAAGCTGACCAATCTTTTATATAATCTTCAGAAACCCCAGCCTGCAATGCAGAAGCTTGCATTGCCTTCGGCGGATGGGCTGATCTTCCTGCACGTAGATAAAATAGCAAGGTGCGAAGCCAGTGGCGCTTATACGATCATATATACCAAGACCGGTGACAAGATCACAACATCCCGGAATATCAAGGACTATGAAGACCTGCTACCATCAGGCATGTTTTACCGGATCCATAATTCGCATATCATTAATCTAAATGCAATCAAAAAATATTACCGGGGGAGAGGGGGATATGTTGAAATGGAAGATGGAACAACCATTGAAGTGGCCACCCGCCGCAAGGACGGATTTCTCAAATATTTTGGAATATAAACTTCCAGTTATTGCCAATCAGGCACACTTATATTAATTTTTGGAGCAGTTATACAGTATTATGAACAAGTCATCGTGAGTTCTCCTACTTTCGAAAGGTAGAATTCCTAAACCTGAACATAGGCAACTTTTCGCCTGCCCCGGTTAATCACCGGGGTTTTTTAATAAAAGAGAGCCAGCGGCAGTTATACCCGATCTTATGAAACATCCTCATCTGATTTTCAATCAATCACAAAAACAAAAATTATTACTATGAAGCATGTCGCATTTTTAGCGGTAAGTGCGTGGTTATTTTTTGGTTGTAACAAAAAATGTGAGTGCCCACAAGCCTCCTGCATGCCCGCCAGCATTAATAACGGACTGGTTATGTACCTGCCATTCAACGGCAATACACAGGATGAAAGTGGTTATGGAAACCATGCCATCAACACAAATGCAACCCTTACCACCGACCGTAACAACAACCAGGGCAAAGCTTATCTTTTTAATGGTGTAAATGCCTTTATGCGGGTGCCCAATAGCGCGTCATTGAACCCAGACCGGATCACCATGATGGCGATTGTGAAGGTCAACGGTTTTTACCAGGGTAAATGTCATGGCAATACGATTCTTAACAAAGGAAATGCATCCGCTAATCCACCTTCCAGCATAAGACTGGGATTTGTGGATGAGATGGCAAATGGGTTTAACTGCAATAGCACTGTAGTCGACAGCCTAAAACAGATGTTTACAGCCGATTTTGCATTCAATGGTACGGTTGACATTCCATTAAAGGGTCCATTTATTGAAAAGAATAAATGGTATTGCATTACCTACACATATGATGGAGCCATCGCGAAACTTTATATTGACGGCGTAGTAACAAGTTCAAGAAATGGATCAGGCACATTCATACCTGCAGCTGATGACCTTTTTATTGGAAAGGATAATAACAGTCCACTATTCCCTTATTGGTTAAACGGTGCGATTGACGAACTTAGGATATATAACCGTGCATTGAACCAGGATGAAGTGAAGGCATTGTGCTCTAACTGTAACGACAAATAACTAGTTCAATAAAAACTCTCTGTATGCCGTCCTGAATTGTTCAAGTGAAAAATTCAGGACGGCATATTCATGGCAGGTTTTTGAGAGATTGAACAGAAGTTTGGTATCGTCAATGAGTGTATTTATGTGATTCAGCGCTATACTTACAACCAGATTCTCATCTTCTACCTCATTTATCAATAATGCATTGTAACCATGCCGAAGGTGTGTTTTATTGCCTTCCAGCGCGGTCACTACAGGTACGCACCCGCATGCCATGCCTTCCTTAATGATCATGGGAAATCCCTCGTAAGCCGAGGTGAGCAGAATGACATCGCAATGGTCATACAGCTCATACATTTTTTGCTGGCTGCTGATCTGTCCGTGAAGAATAGAATGTTCTTTCAACGTTGGCGATAATTCATCCATCATTGTTCCGGCAAAATGAAACTCAACAGGCAATTGTTCTTTTATACAATGTTCCGCAATCCGGTTCAGCAGATGTATCCTCTTCTGTGGCCCTCCTCTTCCGGCATACAGCACTTTAAGCGGTAAAGTAAAAGCTGTTCTCCGGTAGGGCGGTACCATCACGCCGGGTTCAATAAGTTTTACCCTGTCCATATACGATGAAAGCCCTGCAGAATCATATTGCTGCCTGATGTTTGAAAGGGTATGGGCATCAATAACGATGCGGTTAGTGAGATGTCTGTGATTGGCAAGGCCAAAAAATTCCATTCCCTTTTTACCAAATGTGAAATTGTGCAGCAATTCTGTAGTTCGCACCTTCCTGTTAAAGAATGGCAGCATGTCGTAAAAGAAAGTGCTGTTGGAGCTGAATACATGCGCTGAGGCATGCCGGTTTATATAAAATACAAAATAGTGAACGCTGAACAATCTGAACAAAAGGTTATCACACCAGAAATGAACGTCTTTACTTACAGTATTGGGAATTGAATAAAATTCATTTTTCAATGATGTATTAAGCGACTTCCTCGTAAAATAAACCTGTTTGTGTACATCTTCAACCGACTTAAGTATATCCAGGTGAACGCGCTGCGCGCCGCCGATGGCATACCTGTCGAAAAAGAAAAATAAATGAGATGCATTTTTTTTCTTCAGTAAAACAAAGGGATAAATGAACACCAGTGCTATCGGATAGGTGATCCAGGCCGCTATCCGGAACAATTTTATTTTGGTGAGGTTATGCATTATCTGATGAATTCCGCCGCGCGCTTTGTGTTGTGCGCCCAGTAAAAATAATCATAGTATTCAGCGGATATGTTTGTTTTCAACTTAACCGATGCTGTAATAGCGTCTGCAAATGCCTGCCAGTCGTCATCGTTAACCTGTATCAGTTTGCCATTGCACAATCTTTGCGGAATTCCTATTGCCCCATTTACTGTAGATACGGCATTGATATTATACCCCAGCGCTTCAACAAGTTTGGTTTTGATACCTCCGCCTTCCACAACAGGATTGATAAATACATCGGTGCCTTTAAAGTACAGTCCGATATCATCCACAAATCCGGTAATGATCATGTTGGGATAATTGTTATTGAGAATCTCATCGGGAATATCACGACCAGCAATGATGATCCTGTATCTGAAACCCTCTTTTTCCATCAGCAATGGATTGATCGTATCTATTATTCGTCTCAGCGCATCCAGGTTTGGTTTATAATTGAATGCTCCATTAAATAGCAGGATGTGTTCATCCTTATCTATTTTATGCAACGACCGGAGAACAATTCCCGCATTGGTCAATTCTTCGCGGGAAGGTGGTGTGTCCCATTCAATTCCGTAGGTTACTGTCAGGCACCGTTCCGGATGAAGCCTGAAATTGCGGATGGCATATGCCTTGTCGTCGTCATGAATAAAAAAGCTGTAATCGGCCTGACGGTGCGTCAGCTTTTCATACTGCCACAATATTTTCCACCACCATTTGCCCAGCGTCCTGAAACGGTTGCTTTCGATGTTGTGAGAATGTACGATCAGCTTTATTCCTGTCAGCCACTTGAGCTTCATACCTAACCACCCGAAATAGGGATGCTCTATCAGCAAGTGAGTCGCACGGGTTTCTTTTAAAATTTTCCGAAGTTTGAAAAAGTAAAACGGGTTGATGTAGCGCGCGGGTGAATCTGAAAGTATATTCCGCACTTCATAACCTTCTGCTTTAGATGCGTCATTATTCCTGACCGTTACGCAAATGAGCCGCACATGTTTTGAGAAATATTTGTTGAACAGTGCGATCCCTTTCTGCCCGCCTACTTTTGCAGGAAGAAAGGGATATGAAACGAGGCTGACGACGGTTTGCATCTTCAGACCTCTTTTCCTTTATTGGCTGGTGCCGGTTGTTTTCTTTTGCGCCACTCTATCACGATCGCTGCAATCAGCAACAAGTATGCTATCAGCGATGAAATGAGCATCAGCATATTTCCTGTTTTGTACGATGCGGGCTCAAAGCGGAATTCAATGGTGTGCTGTCCCGCCGGTACCGACATTCCACGCAACACATAGTTCACTTTTGCATAATCCGACTTCTTGCCGTCAATGAAAGCATTCCATCCTCTTGGATAATAGATTTCGCTGAACACAACGAACTGGTCACTTTTCGCGGAGAACTGATACGTGATCTTGTCGTTTCCATATTCAGTCACTTTTATGGTTGCCGCCGAATCAAACTGAGGTTTTGACTTAACTGCCGATTGGAATTTTTCCTGCACTATGGCAGTATCCCTTAAAGAAAGGCTGTCCAGTGAACGCATTTCATCATCGGGTGTTTTTACAAAGTGCACGTGCTTCACAAGCCAGGCCGCACCAAAAGCGTTCGGGTTGATCTGAGGCACTGCCTGCCTGGTAGAGGGATCGTTAACGATGAAATATTTTGTGTTCAGCATATTGAACACTTCCATATTACCATTAGCGATCTGGTTTTCTATCAGGTCCTGGTAAAGCCCAAGCTTGGCCGGGTGATAACCTCCAACTGAATTATGAAAATACGATGCTCTTGAACTGTTGAAAGGACCGTTATTCTCGTCTGTCTGATCAAACACCCTGAAAGGTTTGTTCGGATCGGCCAGTATCTGCTGATCGGCTGCGGTTGGAATAAAGATCGATTCAAATTCGTCGGGCTCAACAAAGTTTTCGTTGTTGAGATAGCGCCTCCCGATTGCAAGCAGATCGAACGAGCTTAACACAAGAAGGCCAATGATCAGCGGGAGCGGCTTAAGTTTATTTTTGATATAAGCGCCAATTAAAACAAACGCCAAAGCAACCAGAATGAAAGAACGAATCAGGTCGCTGGTGAACGCTGATTGCCGGTCTTCCTGAAGCGCTTTCATGATCTTTTGTCCAAACGCGGTTGACTGCTGTTGCATATCTGGAGTAGGCTGTCGTCCCTGGCTCATTTGCATGAGCATGCTGTTTGAAAAATTGTCACGTATCCGCGCGTCATTCGGCCCTTTGAAATCTGCGGAGAAGTAGAACATGCCCAATATCACAAATACACCTGCCATTCCATAGGCTGAAATCTTAAGCTTTTTGAACAGTTCCTCTCTGGAAACCTGTGCATTTAATAATTTATTGATACCATATACCGCAAGTAAAGGCATCAGCAATTGCGGGATCACCAGCGACATGGTTGGAGCCCTGAACTTATTATAAAAAGGCATGTAATCGAACAGGAAGTAATTGAAGGCAGAAAAATTCTTTCCCCAGGAAAGCAGTATGCCAAAAACCACTGCTGCGAATATCCACCACTTGTGCCAGCTTCTCACATAAACCATTGCAAAAACAAAAAGCATAAATATTACGGCTCCAACATAAACCGGGCCTGACGTATTTGGTTGAGCTCCCCAGTAAGAATATCCATTCAGCATCTGAATTGAATTTTCTTCCGGAACACCTACGTCGAGCATCACGTCTGTAAACGCAGTTGATCCTGTATGTTCACGACCGCCATTGCTTCCGCCATAAGCGCGGGGTACCAGCAACGTGAATGTTTCACTGACACCGTAGCTCCAGTTGAAGGCGTAATCTTTATCAAGACCGCCTTTTGTCGCGTTTTTATCACCGGGTTTTGTCAGTTCCGAACGACCGCCCCGCATTGTTTCCTTTGCGTAATCCTGCATGGGAAGCAGTATCACCGCATATGTGCCAAATGCGATCAGGGCCGCAACTACTGCGAGTCCGATGGCCATCAGCGCGTTTTTGATATAACCTTCCTTGTAACTTTTGATGAGATGAGCAACTGTTAGAAATCCCAGAACCAGTACAGTATAGTATGCAATCTGAAGGTGCTGGGTGCCCAGCATCAGGCCGAAAAAGATGGCCATGAGCGCTGTTCCCCACAGATATCGTCTTTCAAACAGCAGCAACATGCTGGCAATAACAGCGGGTGCCATGGCTAGCGCCTGGAATTTGGTATTATGCCCTACCGAAGCGATCACAGGATCGTATGTGCTGTATGCGTAAGCAATGGCAGCCAGTACGCCCAACCAGGGTCGTATTCTCATTACCATGCATAGAAAATAAAAACTCAGGCAGGCCAGGAAAAAGAACTGAGCCGGAATAGGCAGGCCAAGGGAAAGTATATGATAGATGTACCCGATGGTAACTTTATGTGTATCCTCAATTGCAACGTTGTATCCCGGCATGCCGCTGAAAAGGCTATTGGTCCACAGAGGATAATGACCATTCTTTTCTCTGTATTCAATCGATTGCTGCGCCATGCCTTTCCAGCCCTGAACGTCGTGCTGGTTCAGTACCTTACCCTGCAGGGCAGGCTGACAATAAACAATAGCGATCAACAAAAAGATACCCGCTGCTATAAGGTGAGGTGTGGCTTTCTTCAGAAATGAATTCATTGGGGAAATTATTAGCGGCAAAATAACACTATTTTTAGGTTTCGTGTTTCGTGTTTCCGGTTTCGTGTTTGGGTTCCTTTCAATTCAAATCGTTTATGAACACGAAACTCGGATCCTTACCTAAAACTCAACCACTATCCGGAGAAGAACACGAAACCGGAAACCGGAAACCCAAAACCCTAAAC
>DASWTK010000035.1:0-13177 GCA_036402175.1 Chitinophagaceae bacterium
GTACTACGTCGGTAGTCGGGAACTCTTCATTCGCCTGCTCCATTTCCTGCAGTTTTTCATAACTCACATCGGCTTCTGCAAGCAATACGTTCATGTGTCCGGGCATGCGGCCGGCTACAGGATGGATTGCATATTTAACGATCACGCCTTTTGCTTCCAGCAGTTTCTCCAGTTCATGACAGGCGTGCTGTGCCTGGGCAACAGCAAGTCCGTAACCCGGAACGATCATTACTTTATTTGCATAACTCATGATCACCGCGGCATCGCTCAGTGTAATTTCTTTATAATGCCCCTGGTCTTTTTTACCAACCGCGCCTGCCTGCGAACCTCCGAATGAGCCGATGAGTACATTCATCAATGAACGGTTCATCGCTTTGCACATCAGTATCGTAAGCAGTGTACCCGCTGCACCAACAAGAATTCCGCCTGTAAGCATTACCTTATTATCGTACAGAAATCCACCGCATGCCGCGGCAACACCGGTGAAAGAATTAAGCAGCGAGATAACAACGGGCATATCGGCTCCGCCAATTGGCATTACAAATAAAACTCCGTAAAGCAGCGAAAGAACAAAAACAATATAAAATAACATTGACAGCGAACCGGTGTCAACTTTTTCAAAGATTGAGATCAATTCACCGCCTGAAACCTCATTTACCGATTGGGCCGACGATATCAACGCTATTGCAATGCTGATGATCAGCAACAGCATTCCGATGTTTACGATATGCTGTCCTTTGAAAGAATAATCTTTGATCTTTCCATTGAGCTTTCCCCAGGCTATTACACTGCCGGCAAATGATACGCTACCTATTATGAGACCTAAAAGAATGATCAGCAGTTGCCCGGCGGGGATGCCACCATTTCCGGTATCGTCCAATCCACTGAGCGGAGGATAAATTGTAATCCCCGGCGGAGCATGCATCAGGTGATTGAATTCAACGATTGAAATAAGCGCCGCGCATAAGCCGCCCATGCCATTAAAAAGGCTTACCATTTCCGGCATTGCGGTCATCTTTACTTTTTTTGCTGCAAGCGTGCCTACAACAGATCCAATCAGAATGCCGCCAAAGATCCATCCGTAATTATGCAGCCTGTTGCCATTTTCATCTTTGTATAAAAAGATTGTTGCAACGATTGCCAGTGCCATTCCCGCTGCCGCCACCAGGTTTCCTTTTCGCGCGGAAGCCGGATTGGAAAGCATTTTCAATCCAAGAATAAAAGTGATACTACCAATAAGATAACAAATGGTAAGTATGCTCAGGCTGGTAATGAATCCGTCCATTCTAAATTCGTGTGATTGTGAAATTAGTTCCGGTTACTTTTTCTTTTTAAACATTTCAAGCATCCTGTCTGTCACAACAAATCCTCCCACCACATTCAGCGTTCCTACAACAACCGCAAGAAATCCAAGTATCAGGGCAAGATAATTATCCTCCTCCGCCTTCCCCATTACAATAATAGCTCCTATGATGACTACACCGTGTATGGCGTTCGCTCCACTCATAAGCGGCGTATGCAGCACGCTCGGCACCCTGCCTATAACCTCTATTCCCACGAATATCATGAGTATGACAATATAGATCATCTGTTCATGCATCAAAAACCAATTCAGTATATTCATCTTTTAATATTTTTAACTCCCCCTTTTACATTTTTCATTTTTCATTTTCCATTTTCCATTTTCCATTTTTCATTTTCCATTCTCCACCCCACTCAACCTCCCATGCACCACCTTCCCCTCATGCGTAATACAACAACCCTTCACCAGTTCATCTTCCCAGTTCAGGTTAAGATTACCTTCTTTATCTGTGATCAGCTGAAGAAAGTTCAGCACGTTCTTTCCATACAGCTTGCTGGCATCCGATGGCATAGTAGCAGCCAGGTTGCTGTTGCCTATGATTGAAATGCCATTGTGTGAAACCGTTTCATTGTTACGGGTGAAAGGAGTATTGCCGCCAGTGGCAGCCGCTATATCAATGATCATCGAACCCGGGCGCATCCTTCCAAGCATTTCTTCGGTGATAAGCACAGGTGCTTTTTTACCAGGTATCTGCGCCGTTGTGATCACGATATCGGCCTTGGCGATTGCTTCGGCTATCTTTTGCTGTTGTTTCTGTTTATACTCTTCTGTTTGTTCAACAGCATATCCTCCGGCCTTGCTTGCGTCGGCCGCGCCTTCCACTTCCACGAATTTTGCTCCAAGACTGATCACTTCTTCCTTCACCGCGGGTCGGGTATCAAATACTTCCACAACCGCGCCCAACCGCCTCGCGGTTGCAATTGCCTGCAGTCCCGCTACTCCCGCGCCAAGTATCAGCACTTTTGCAGGAGCGATGCTTCCCGCCGCTGTCATGAACATCGGGAAATACTTGGTGTAATTATTCGCAGCCAGTACCACGGCTTTATAACCGGCGATATTCGCCTGGGAACTTAAAACATCCATGCTCTGCGCGCGGGTGGTCCTTGGAAGCATGTCAAGACTGAAAACGGTATGTCCGTTGTTCTTAAAATCCTCAACAAGCTTAGCGTTGTACAGCGGCTGATAAACGCCGATGAAAATTGCCGACCGGCGGCTATTCAATAATGAAGGATCGGGTGGATTAATGCAAAGGATGATGTCTGCCTGGGCCATGATATCGACTGAAGACGTGATCTTCGCGCCGGCCTTTTCATAATCCGATATACCGCAGATGGCTTGATCCCCTGCCCCGGTTTCAACCCAGACCTGAATATTTTTTTTGGTAAGTGCGGCAACTGATTCCGCAATTAAGGAAACGCGTGTTTCAAAGGTTGGTTCTTTCAGAACGCCAATAATCATACTGTGAATTATAGCCGTTAAGATACTGGAAAAATGGATTAAGTGATTTTTCGGGGCTCAAAAAGCATCATGCCGTCTTACGAAAAGCGATGAGTTCTTTTGTTACAACGTAATTGAACGGAAAGAAATTCAGGTTCGCGTTTTTAAGGAAAGGAAGACGATTGAACTTTGTGTGACTGTGCCGGAATATCTGCTTAAGTCCAAATGGCTTCACAAATGACATCAGTTTCCGGTGAGTCATATGGTTCAATTCGAGGTATTCGGTCATCAGGTCCTTGCTGCCAACCAGCTGCTGGTTCTTTTTCCTGATCAGAGAATGCACATAATTGCGCGGGAAGAACTGTATCCAGGGAATTTTGATGGTCCTTTGCAGATGAGAGGCGTGCGGACCTTCCCAGGGTGGATAGCTGAAAAATATGGTACCACCACTTTTAAGGTTGCGGTTAATGAGGATGCTTAATATTCCGGGAATCCATTCTTCCTTGATGTGCTCGATCACATCGTTCAGAATAATGAAATCGTATTGTTTATCGATCGGTGATTCAATGATGTTCTTCAGCTCGAAAAGAACGCCGGGAACCTGATACTTACGGTTCAGCTCCTGTGCAACAATTATATGATTCGGATCAAGATCGAAACCATCCACCCTTGCCCCAAGCTCCTTAGCCATCCATAAAGCGGTATTTCCCATCCCGCAACCGAAATCCAGGACGTCTTTACCTCTAAGGTCAAAATTGTTCTTCAGTATTTGCTTATCGAGAAAGAGATGCGATTGGTCACTTAAAAAGTTCTTTTCCGCGTATTCCATTCCTTCCCTCAGGAGGGCAGATTCCATTGTAGCCGGGTTCAAGGTAGCGTTCATATAAGTACTTCTGGTAAATAAAGGCGTAAAAGTAGTTTATTACTTAAAGATTGTCAATAGGGAGGGACCATATCAGGCCAATTTAAAACCGGATGGTAAAATGCCTTGGCACCCTGAATTCCTCCTTTAAAAAAACCAGTCCAAGCAGAAAGAGGTCAACCGTGCATTTTACAGCCGGATGCCCTTTTATTTCGGACCAGGCCTCTTCCATTTCTGCGCTCCAGTGGATATCATCAAAAACAATGATCGTCTCCGGATGACTATACCGCAGTATTTCTTCAAAGTATAGAAGTGTTGGGGCCTTCCGGTGGTTCCCATCAACAAAAACCAGGTCCACAGGTTTCAAAGCCTCAAGGGAAGGCTTCAGGGAAT
This sequence comes from Chitinophagaceae bacterium, assembly GCA_036402175.1. Classification (GTDB taxonomy): domain Bacteria; phylum Bacteroidota; class Bacteroidia; order Chitinophagales; family Chitinophagaceae; genus DASPKM01. The sequence continues at coordinate 4,056 of DASWTK010000035.1, forward strand.
TGCTGAAATCGTCTGTTACCAGCTGTATGTTACGGATATTCAGCCGACTGAAATTTTCCCTTGCCTTCAGTGCAATGGCCGGTGAACCTTCAATGGTAATGATCCTTGCCGATGGGTTTGCGATGGCCATATAGGCAGTGGTTATACCCAGCGAGGTTCCCAACTCCAGTATGGTGGCGGGCTGATAATGATCCACCATCCTGAAAAGCAGCCTGGCATATTTAGGAGGTTTTAATGCCGTTCGCGCGATCTCGCGGATCCTGCGCTGTTTCGTTGCCGCAATGGCCGATCCTGCTCCTTTGTCTTCAACTTCTATCATTGTATCGTCGTTCAGCAGGAGGCTTCTGATGGCCTCTATCTGCCCGTACGAGTAATATGACCTTCTGTTGTGTAAAACCTGCCGTACAAACTGATAAATAAAAGGGGAATGGATGCCATGCCCCCTGCCATTGGAAGCGGTCAGATAGTAAAGGATGTATTTCCTGGCAAGGGTAAATTTATTGTACATAGTCAGCAATAAGGACCTCAGCTATCATTTCAGTTTCCTTTTCTCTGCCACAGTTGAAAGCTGTAGGGGTAAGCATGTTTTTCGTCGGCAGGAAAATCAAGAAAGGATCTCAGCTCCCATTCCTTTTCATTCAATTCAGGGAAAAAAGTATCTCCTTCAAGTTGCGCGTGCACACGGGTGAGATAAATCCTGCTGACACGCGGCATAAATTCTTTGTACAGCGCTCCTCCACCTATTACGAAAGCTTCCTTGCAATCTGTCAGGGCAGCCAGTTCCAGTGAACGTTCAATTGAATCCGCAATCCAGATCTTTCCGTCGGCAGATTGGAGGTCATTGTTGCGGGTAACAACGATGTTGAACCTCCCGGTCAGAGGTTTGTTTTTCATCGATTCAAAAGTCTTTCTGCCCATGATCACGGGCATGCCCCAGGTGGTATTCTTGAAGAATTTCATATCGTTGGGCAGATGCCAGAGCAATTGGTTGTTTTTACCAATTGCGTTATTTTCCGAAGCCGCAACTACAAATGAAATGATCATATTTCACAATGATGAAAAGGTTGTGATGTTTGCCTCAATTGGCAACGCGTTGGGTGAACACGTGTTAATTCAGATTGCGGAAATCCACTGCCACCAGTTTGCTAACACCCGGTTCCTGCATGGTAACACCATAGATCACATCCACAGCGCCCATGGTCATTTTGTTGTGTGTTACAATTATGAACTGGGAATTTTCGCTGAACTGGCGGATCATATTTGTGAATTTGCCAACATTCGCGTCATCCAGCGGAGCGTCTACCTCATCCAGGATACAGAATGGTGCAGGTTTGATCAGATAGATGGCAAACAGCAGGGCAGTTGCGGTCAGTGTCTTTTCTCCTCCGCTTAATTGCGTAATGGATGAAGGTCGTTTCCCCTTTGGTTTTGCAACAATGTCGATTCCCGTTTCTGCGAGGTTTTCCGGATTTTCCAGTATCAGATCGGCCGTATCCTCTTCTGTGAAAAGCGCTTTGAATACTTTCTGGAAATTGTCCCTGACCTTATTGAATGTATCAAGGAATTGCTGGTTGGCTGTTGCTTCCACTTCCTGAATTGTCTGAAGCAGGCTTTCTTTCGCGGTCACCAGGTCGTTCTTCTGTTCAAGAATAAACTCATACCTTTTTTTCATTTCCTGGAATGCTTCTATCGCGGTAGGGTTCACTTCTCCAAGATTCTCGAGACGCTTTTTCATGCGCTCTGATTTCTCCTGCAGCTCTTCTACCGGGGTATCGCCTGTTCTGGGTTGATCAATAATGTCATCAAGGTTGATCCTGAACTCCACGCTCAAACGTTCCTTCATTCCGGCCAGCTGAAGTTTCAGTTCATTTAATTTGTCCTTTATTTCACTCAGTAAATGTTCTATCTGGTCCTTCTCCTTCACCTTGTGACGAAGCTCGCTTTCTTTAGCGTTCAGTTCATTTCTCAGGTTATAATATGCCTGGTCGGCTTCGTTCAATTTCTTTTCTTCATCATCTTTCCGGCGCATTAGTTCTACCAGTGACGCTTCAGCGGTATTCAGGAGGTCGTCGCTTTCCAGAATGTTTTCCTGGGTTTGCTTCAGCTGAGAAGCATTGTTCTCTATCTGATTACGCAGATTGTTTAATTGATTGCTCTTGAATTCGAGCTCCTGTTTCAATCCGGATATCCTGCTTTGCTGGCGGGTGACCTGAAGATTGAATTCATTATATGCTGCTGATGCCTGGTTATAATCCGCTTCAACCGTTTTGTAGTCTTCCTCTGCTGTCCTCAGCTTATCACGCAATTCATTTAATGTAGTAACCAATTGCATCCATTCGTTGCGGGTTCCTTCAATGGATGCCATTGTTTCCTGCAGGGTCAGTTGCTGTTCTTCGATCCTGTTACGGGATGAATGCTGCTGCGCGTGAAGGTTTTCAATCTTGTTCTCAAGAGAAAATACCTGGTTGGTAAGCTGATTAATGGATTCCTGTGTCTGACGGATGGCATTTTCTTTCAGCTGTTCATTATAGCCTATTACTTCATTGTGTTTTGCCTGGATGGTAACCTTCAATTCATTGACCACTTTTTCCTGGGTGGCTATTTCATCGCGGAGTTTTTCAAGATTCTTGGCGCGTCCGATCTTCTTTCCTTCGAACAGCCCAACGCTTCCACCCGTGAGGGAATATTTTCCTTTTACATACTTGCCATGTTTTTCAAGTACCACCGCGCCATTGCTGTTTTCAAGCGCGTCTTCATTTTCAGCAATGAATACATTGCCCAGCAGATGCATGGCCAATTGGCGGAATTGCGGATCAACTTCAATCACATCAATTGCAGGAATGGTATTCTCCGGCTGGTGAGCAGGCTGGGGTTCTTCCGAAAACTTGTCGAGCAGGAAAAAGTTCGCTTTCCCTTTTTTGTTTTCGTCAAGCAGGTGAACTGCCTGCAAACCTTCTTTCAGGTTGTTTACCACATAATAATTCAGATAAGGATCCAGTACATTCTCAACGGCTGCGCGGTATTCTTCCTTTACATAAATGATATCTGATAAAATTGGCGCGGTATGATTCCAGCCTGTATTGTTATGAAGGAATTTTACACTTTCGGGGTAGCCTTCCATTGAATCGATCAGGCTTTTAAGCAGGTCGTGTTCGTTCTTTCTGGAATCGAGGATCCGGTTCTCATCGGCCAGTTGCTGACGCAGTTCTTCCAGTTGCGCCTGTGTCTGCAGTATCTGGTCTTTAGTGCGCTCGTGCTGTTCCTGCAATTGCTGCATGTCGGTCCTGCGGGTATCCAGCTCCTGCTCTTTGGCGGTTTTTTCTTCTTCCAGCTGCTTCAGCTGGCTCTGACGAACCTCCTGTTCCTCTTCAAGCTGATCGAGGGATCGTTCAAGGTTTTGTATGGATGTGTCTGCTACGGCAACTTTCTTTTCTGCCTCGAACTGTTTGCGCTGAATACTGAGATTCTCCGAACGCAAAGAATCGAGGTATACCCTCCTTTCATCAAAAACCCTTCTCTTCTCTTCGGCCCCTGTTTTGAAATCATCCAGTTGCTGCTGAAGACTTTCAAGTTTCTCCTGTTCGTCGCCCACCTGCTCCTGGGTAAAGGATATGCTTTCCTCAAGACCTTTCAATTGCCCCTCGCTCTTGTCGAGGAAGTCCTGAAGGCTGTGTTCGCGCTCACGCAGAAAATTAAGTCGCTGTGAAGCCAGGTTTTTGTCGTTTTCCCTGCTGCGCAGATTCTGCAAAAGTTCATTGAATGAATGCTGCATGGATTGAAGCGCCCGTTCCTTCGAAATAAATCCCGTTTTCTCCTGTTCAATATTGGCTTCTTCAGATGCAATTTCGGCTTCGAGTTTGATTCGCTTATCGGTTTCGGTTTCGGCCTGCTCATTCAGATCGCGGTAAGTGATGTTAAACCCTTCCAGCGCGGCCTTGGCCAGTTCTATGCTGATCTCCCGGTAGTCTTTCTTGATCTCGTAATATTTTTCAGCTTTTTTGGCCTGGTTTTCCAGACTTTTCAGCTGGTTGTTTATCTCGAAAATGAGGTCTTCGATCCGGGCAAGGTCCTGCTCTGTGGCGTCCAGCTTTTGTTTGGCCTCTTTTTTCCTTGTTTTATAAATTGAGATCCCGGCGGCCTGTTCAAGCATCCTGCGCCGGCTGTTTTCCTTGTCTTTGATGATGTCATCAACCATTCCAAGCTCAATGATAGCGTAGCTGTCGGTGCTAACCCCCGTATCCATGAAAAGGTTCTGGATATCTTTCAGGCGGCACTGGACGTCGTTAAGCCTGTACTCGCTTTCCCCGCTTTTATAGAATTTTCGGGTAATGGTGATGGTATTGAACTCGGTGGGAAGAAGGTTTTTTGTATTTTCGAAAGTGAGGCTAACTTCGGCTAATCCGCTGGCAGAGCGGGTGCGGGAGCCATTGAAAACAAGGCTTTCCAGGTTTTCAGAGCGCAGGTGGCTGATCTTTTGCTCTCCTATTACCCAACGGATACTATCGACAATATTGGATTTTCCGCAGCCATTGGGTCCGATAATGCCGGTGACCCCCTCATCAAAATTCACGATCGTTTTATCGGCGAAGCTTTTAAAACCTTTGATTTCGAGACTCTTTAATCGCACCGTTTCAGATTTTTATAGGTAAGGAACAAAAGTAACGGAACACAACTGAAAGATAGTATGGCACCCGCTCACGGGCTTGTTAATTATTCACGATTTGTACACAAAAAAGATTTAGTTTCCGGATTGTGAAGGCCGTGTGGAAAAATTGCCAGGTGAGTTATGACCTATTTTTTTTCCTTTCTTTGTATCAATAACCAACAAAACTTAAGATGAAAACTTTCTTAGTACCGACGGATTTTTCTGAAACTTCGAAGAACGCTGCCAGGTATGCCGCTCACATTGCAAAGCAATACCAGGACATTCATATTATTCTTTATAATGTTTCCGACGAGATAACAGCGGGATCAGACGGTACTCCCCTGGCAGAAGATGAGCATAGCAGGATAAAGGTTATGGAACTTGCGCTGGAAAGTATCAGGATCGACCTGTCGAGGATCACTCCCACAAAGATCAGCTGTGTTGCCGAGGAAGGATCTTCACTGGTTGACGCCATTGAAACTTTCTCCAGGCATAAAGCGGTTGACATGATCATCATGGGTATTACCGGAAGCACGCGCCTGGAACAGATCTTTATGGGTAGCAATACGCTGAAGATTGTTGACAGGGGTACATTCCCGGTTATGATTGTACCGCCATTTGCACAGTATAAAGGAATTCAGGATATCATGCTTACGTCGGATTTCAAGGACGTGGAAACTACCATGCCTGTTAAGCCGATCCAGGAGGTGCTGGACCTGTTCAGGGCCAACCTGCATGTTGTGAATGTAGATCATGAGCATTACGTAGAGGTGACCGATGAATACAAAATTGAAAGGGCAAAACTGGAAACCATACTGCACCAGCATAATCCTCAGTTCTATTTCATCAGGATGTATGATTTTATTGATGCGGTGAACCAGTTTGTAGAAGACAAGGAAATAGACCTGATCTTAACGGTTCCCAAAAAACATTCTTTTCTCAGTGGAGTATTCAGAAGCAGCTACACAAAAAAACTCGCCTATCATAGTCACGTTCCGATCATTGCTGTACATGAGTAACCGGAAGTCATGAACCCTATTGAGCAGCATTATAATACTATTGATGAACACGAACGGCTGAACCGCTTTACCGGGCAGCTCGAGGGAGAACGAACCCGCATAATCATTTCAAAACACCTGCCTGCCGAACCTGCAACAATTCTTGATGCGGGCGGTGGTACAGGTGTTTATTCTTTCTGGCTGGCTTCATTGGGTCACAAGGTTTCGCTATTGGATTTTACGGCTAAACATATCAGCAAAGCAAAGGCCCGGCAGGAGCAATCGTCACACAAACTCCAGGGGATTGCCCAGGGCGACGCAAGAGACCTTGGATCCTACGAAACAGGAACATTTGATATTGTTTTGTTTTTTGGCCCTTTGTATCATCTTGTTGAAAAGAAAGACAGGAACAAAGCGCTTAATGAAGCTTTCAGGGTTTTGAAAAAGGGAGGAAAACTGATCGCTGCCGGAATTCAAAAATACGCTTCATTATACGATGGCATCCATCGTGGATTGATCGATGATCCATATTTCGTGGAAATTCTCAAACAGGATCTGAAAGATGGCCAGCACCGCAATCCCAAAAATGTGGATGAGTATTTTACCACCGCATACTTCCAGCTTCCATCAGAAATGAAGGAAGAAATCGGCCAGTGCGGATTCAATGTTATAGAGACAGTTTCAGTTGAAGGACCCGCATGGATAGCGCAGGATTTTGAAACACGATGGAAGGATGAAGTAAAAAGAAAACAATTGCTGGAAATTCTTCAATTGATTGAACACGACGAAAACCTGTTGAATATTACCCAGCACTATCTTGTGGTAGCAAAAAAATAATATGCTGAACTTCAGCCACGAAGTTTTTTTTGAAGTAGCTACCCAGCTTAGCTTTTCCAAAGCAGCCGATGTACTTTTTATCAGCCAGCCAGCCATTAGCCGCCATATTAAATCTCTTGAGCAGCATTATCATATTTCACTTTTTGAGCGAAAGGGAAATTCGATAGCGTTGACAGATGAGGGATTGATGCTTTTTGAACACCTGAAAAAAGCGAAAGAGCTACAGCGGCAGATGGAGTTCGACGTAACCAGCATGGCTGGCAAGCAACAGGCCAAAGGCTCGCTCATCATTGGCGCCAGCACTACGGTTGCATTGTATGTAATTCCAAAGGTGCTTTCCGCTTTTCATCAGAAGTATCCAAACATCAAACTGCGACTGGTAAACAGGAATTCTGAAAATATTCTGAAGGCTTTGCTGGAACATGAGATTGATTTTGGCATCATGGAAGGCAAGAATAAATTAAGTTCGGCGCGTTACCAGTTTTTTCTTACCGATGAAGTGATAGCGGTTTGTTCTGCGAAAAGCCAGTTGGCGAAGCGAAAGAAAATCCCGGCTTCAGAACTGAAAGAAATTCCCGTTGCGTTACGCGAAAGAGGATCCGGAACGCTTGCTGCGGTTCTGGATGCTTTGGAAAAACATAAGATCGGACTTTCCGATCTTAACGCCGGCATCAGGCTTGGTGGTACCGAGGCCCTCAAGAATTTCCTTCTCAGCGATACCTGCCTGGGGTTTCTCCCCTATCGCTCAGTTGCAAGACAATTGAAATCGGGAGAGCTTGTGCGCGTAAATATTCCCGGACTGCATATTACCCGCGAATTCTTCTTTGTACAACGGCAGGGCTCGGAACACGACAAGATCAATAATCTTTTTATCAAATTCGCCCTTCAGCATTATAACCGTAAGTTATAGCTCATAAGCAAATCGTGTGCAGTTTCCTGATGAAGTTTGGTAATTTACAATCTGCCCGCTGATTTTGATAATTACAATTCAACGGTTCTTTAACTAATTATCTACTGAAACTGCAGAAAGGCTATGATCACATCACGGCAGCAAACTTTATTGTCGAAGCTTGAATGCTCACAATGCGGAACGGGTTACTCACCTGCAGAACTACAAACGTTTTCTACCTGTTGCACCCAGCCCCTGGTTGCGCGTTATAATACGAGGAATTCGTTAAACAAGTCGGACCTGAACGAAAGCATGACCGGCATGTGGCGATATTCGCCCATGCTTCCTGTGCTCGATGAACGTAATATTGTAAGTCTTGGTGAAGGGATGTCGCCAATACTGCCGCTTAAAAATCTGGGTGATAAATATGGCCTTCCCAATCTTTTTTTAAAAGACGAAGGACTTAATCCAACCGGTTCGTTCAAGGCAAGAGGATTAAGTGTGGCGGTATCAAAAGCAAAAGAACTTGGCGTGGAGACCTGCATTATTCCTACCGCAGGCAATGCCGGTGGAGCCATGAGCGCGTACTGCGCACTTGCCGGAATGAAAGCGATTGTAGTTATGCCGCGTCATACTCCGGATGCATTCAAAGAAGAATGCAGGATACTTGGAGCTGATCTGATACTGGTAGATGGTCTCATCAATGATTGCGCAAAAGAGGTTTCGCGATTGAAGAACGGAAACAACTACTTCGACATGTCGACCATGAAAGAACCATACCGGCTTGAAGGCAAAAAAACGATGGGTTATGAGATCGCGGAACAATTCAACTTTGATCTTCCTGATGTAATACTTTATCCAACAGGCGGTGGTACTGGTCTCATAGGCATCTGGAAAGCGTTTGCCGAAATGATTAAATTAGGCTGGATCAGGTGTAAACTTCCCCGTATGATCGCTGTCCAGGCAGAGAATTGCAAACCCGTTGTGGAAGTGTGGAATGGCAATATCCCGAATGCCAAAGGCTACAAGGCAAAACCTTCAATAGCCAATGGCCTTGCAGTTCCGGAACCTTTCGCCATGAAGCTTATCATAGAAACGATGCATGAATCGAACGGCTTACCACATGCAGTTGGTGAACAAAAAATAATTGAAAGTGTAAAGGAGATCGCAAAGCATGAAGGGATATTTGTTGCACCAGAAGGAGGCGCGTTGCTTGCTGCATTATTAGACCTCATTCAACAGAAACTGATAAACAGAAATGAGAACATACTCCTGCTGAACACCGGCTCCGGTTATAAATACTTTGAGAATATTAAGAGTTAACACCTAATTTTGACGAGCCGAACTGTTAGAGAAAAAATAATTGTGGGCAACCACAATAAAAAAAACGTACTGTAGAGTTCGTTTTTTATTTTTCTGATAGTAGGTTTGCGTGCAAATTTGATAACCCACAAAAAAACACAAAAATGAAAAAAGTGCTTATGGTAGCACTAGCTACTATCCTCATTCAAACCGGATTTTCACAGATCAACCAGGGCCAATGGCTTGTAGGTGGAAACGTAAATTTTACATCAAGCAAGTATCGTGAGGCAAAATCAAACGTTTTCGAATTCTCACCTAATGCCGGCTACTTCTTCATTGATAATTTTGCTGGTGGTCTTCGCTTAGAGATCGTTACATCAAAAGAAGAAGATCAATTCGGCGATGAAGACAAGGCCACTGCATTTTTAGCATCTCCATTTCTTCGTTATTA
>DASWTK010000036.1:0-6895 GCA_036402175.1 Chitinophagaceae bacterium
CCCCCGCCGGTATGGTGGATGCATCCAGTGTAGTTATTGTAGTTAATTCCGGAATGCTGTGTTGCCGGACCAGGCTGCCTGTTATATTATACAAATGAAGCCAGGTCCCGGCCAGCGAAGGCGGATGTTCCAGAAGAATAAGATCGCGTACAGGATTGGTCCTTAACCTCACGGTCGTTACCGGCTTGGCATTTATGTGTACAATATTGCTGAATGTAACACTGCCGTCATGATCAAGGATCCGAAGCCGGTAGAATGTTGTATGCACGGGAATATGATCATCATTATAAAAATATGTTCCCGCATTCATGGCATCTATCGATGCAATGTTCTCAAACCGGCTGCCGTCGTTGCTTCGTTCAATTTCAAAAACATTCACACCGATCTCCTCTTCAACTTTCCATACCAACCGGGTAAATGAACTTTCCTGAATCGCTTTGAAGAAAGATAATTTTACCGGCATTGCTTCAGATAGGAATGAAACCAGGATCTGATCGAATTCCTGCGCAGCGCGGGCAGCTGTGCCGCTTGCATAAACATTCACGAATCCGAAATGACCATTGTCAAATGACGAATAAGTATTGTCGTTTGCTGATCCATGGGATATGCCTGTATTCATTGCGATTGGCACGTCGCTGGCCAATGCGCCTGTACCATTCGCAACAGGCAATGAAGACGTAAATAATTCCCAGTTGCCTGACATACCTCTGGTGACTCTCAGCAAAAATCCGATATCAGTAAGTCCATTCGTAAGCGCAGCACCGGTAATGATAACGGATGGAACGCCGTCAGTAACTTTCTGCAGAATGATCTCATCCCCACCTCCATCATCTCCAATGCGGATGCGGTAACCGTCAATGGTGGGCGAAAGTAAATCGGGCTCACTCGCCCACAGCCAGATGAACGTGTGATTTGCCGCGGTATAGGCCTGTGCGCGCCGGCCTACAAAAAGCCCCCATGACTGACCCGGCCCCCAGCTTCCGGGAATTAACGTGGATAACCAGGTTGCTCCGCTTCCTTCGGGTACTGCCAGGCGAAGCGTGTTTGATCCTGAAGCACCGGCTGCGACATCGCTGTTGGCCACTATCTGCCAATCGCCCGTATTACCACTCCACACCGGATCAATCGAAAAATTACCATCACTGAAGGATTCATTTAACTGAGCGGAAAGCGTAACAGAAATGCACATGAGTGCAAGAAATATAAAATTCTTCCTCATAAGAAAAGGTTTAATGATTCAATAAGGTTTGCAGTTGTGAAGTCAGATTGGAGAATGTGTTTCCGGATCAGCTCAGCAGGAATTGCAAGTATGGAGAATTATCTGAAAGGTCCCGCAACTATCGGCCTGGAGTAACCGAAGATGATCTGCAGCATCATCGGGAGGGCAAAATAAATAAGAATTTCATTTCGAAAATATCATGTGAATAAAAAAGCCATTATCCGCTTTTAAACGAATAATGGCTCTCGAATTATAACAGTAAGTCCGAACTATTGCTTGGTAATACGCTGACTGAAATTCTCAGCGCCTGAACGGAATACGATGTAATAAGTACCGCTCTTGAAACCGGTAAGGTCAAGCGGAGTTACTACCGCGTTTGCCGGGATCTGCACATCTTTCAGTACCTGACCGCTTAAGTTAACCAGCTGCAGGCGTGTGCCGCTGATCGCCTTCGGATGCTGAACGATCATCCTGTCGCGAACCGGGTTAGGATACGCTTCAATGTTCATGCTCACTTTGCTCTTCACGCTTACGATATGACTGATGCGGTAAACATTATCGAGATCAACTATCCTTAAGCGATAGAAATTGTTAGCAGATGAAGGCAGTACATCAACATAAGTGTAAGAACGCATGTTGGCTGCAGAAACTGTTCCGATAGTCTGGAAGTTTATGCCATCGGCGCTTCTCTGGATCTCATATCTTGAAACACCGGCTTCTTCACTTGACTGCCAAGATAATTTAATTGCGCTTCCTTCTTTTGCAGCCTCGAAATTGTCGAGTTTCACTGGTAATGAGATCGCGCTTCCGCCATTTGCAAAATTGTCAAACACAATCACACCATCTCCGGCAGCGCCGTTCTGCGTATCGAATATAAATTCATATCTGACAGAAGTGCCAGCTGTAAGTCCCGAATACTGGATACAAACCTGGTTTGCACTGATGAAGTTTGCGGGTAACTGAATACAGGAGAACAATATAGCGTTTGTATTTGCATCCCTGATGATGATGGTAACATCATCAAGTCCGGCAGTTGTCCCGGCTAATGAAAACCCGAGATTACCTCCGGTAGTATTCTGAACATAAGTACCGGAACTGAGTGTATACTCTGTGTTCCTGGCTGCAGGGTTCCTGGTCCAGTTTCCACCTGTTCCATCGTAAGTCAGGGTAGCACTGGTAAATTGCATGCTGTTGGAATTAAAATCCGCAGTCACGTTACCGCCGGTACAGGGACCAGCGCTTGGAGCATTTGAACAGGTCTGTGCCTGTATTCCATGAAATGTAAAAGCCGAAATCACGAACAGTAGGTAGATCTTTCTCATACAAGTGTTTTAATAATAAATAAATGTTTAGGTGATCCCCGGAAGGAGGATGTATGAGCTTTTTACAGGAGTGGAATCAGGATAAACCTTTGCTTTTTACAGGATGTTGGTACATGAATAAAATATTCATGCAATTATTTTACCAGATGCAACAATACGTACTTTATAGATTATTGGATACGGAATCAGCAGGATAAAGGGTTGGAAGGTTAACGTCGTGCAATATATTACACAGATTCGAACTGTGCAAGTTCCACAGGAGCGGTTAACCAACCGATTTCATTTAATGGGTCAGATGCAGCGCGGTCAGGCTACCAGCCGAATTTTTCAGCTCACCGGGCGTTCCGGCAAAAACCAGGTTTCCTCCCTTATCACCGGCTTCCGGTCCCAGGTCAATTACCCAGTCGGCCGAACGGATCACATCCATGTTATGTTCTATCACGATGATGGAATGACCCTGACCAATAAGCGCATTGAACGACGTCAGCAATTTAGTGATATCATGAAAATGAAGACCCGTTGTCGGTTCGTCAAATATGAACAAAATATGCCCATGTCCTTTCCCTTTTCCGAGAAAAGAGGCAAGCTTCACCCTTTGTGCCTCGCCACCCGAAAGCGTGTCGGACGACTGGCCAAGCTTTACATAACCAAGTCCTACGTCGCTTAGCGGCTTTATGGCATTGTAAAGGGATTTCTCAGCCTTAAAGAATTCCAGCGCCATGTCAACACTCATCTCCAGCACATCATGAATGCTTTTTCCGTTATACGTTACTTCCAGCACCTCATCCTTGAACCGCTTTCCGCCGCAAACTTCGCAAACCAGGTGCACATCGGCCAGGAACTGCATCTCCACCACCTGCTCACCCTCACCCTTACACGCGTCGCAACGGCCGCCATCAACATTAAAAGAGAAGTGTTTGGCCTGGAAACCACGCGTTTTCGACATTGGCTGTTTAGAGTAGAGGTCGCGGATGTCGTCATAAGCCTTGATATAGGTCACCGGGTTGCTGCGCGATGACTTACCGATCGGATTCTGGTCTACCATTTCGATCTGGGAAATATGATCAATATCGCCGCTGATGGTTTTATGCATGCCCACTTTGTCGACAAATTCACCCTTTATTTTTTTGAGCGCCGGGTATAGTATCTGCCTGACAAGGGTAGTCTTGCCGCTTCCGCTAACACCACTCACCACAACCAGCGCGTTCATCGGAAACTGAACTGTGATATTCTTAAGGTTGTGCTGGCGGGCTTCCTCAACGGTGATCGACCGGTTCCACTTGCGGGGCTTGTCGGGTGGCCTGATCTCCAGTTGTCCTGATAAATATTTTCCGGTAAGACTTTTCTCGTTCGATACGATCACATCATAGTTTCCGGCGGCTATTACCTCACCTCCCAAATGTGCCGCAAGCGGCCCCATATCGATGATGTAGTCAGCTTCTTTCATCATCATTTCATCGTGCTCCACCACCACAACCGTATTGCCCAGGTCGCGCAGGTTTTTCAGAACCCTGATCAACCTTGCGGTGTCCCTTGAATGAAGACCAATGGACGGCTCATCCAGGATATATAAAGAGTTGGTGAGATTGCTCCCGAGTGATCGCGTAAGCTGGATACGCTGGCTTTCGCCTCCGCTTAAACTATTCGCAAGCCTGTTGAGCGTTAAATAACCCAGACCAACATCCAGTAATGTATCGATCCGCTGATGAATTTCCAGTAATATCCGTTTTCCAACCTGCTGGTCGTAGTCGGATAGTTTCAATTCCTTAAACCAGGTGCTGAGATCTTTAACCTGCAGTTCGCAGAGCTGACCAATATGCTGGCCGGCGATCTTCACATATAAAGCTTCATTGCGCAGCCGGTAACCCTTGCATTCCGAACAGAGCGTTCGTCCCCGGTAGCGTGACAACAATACACGGTACTGAACCTTATACAGGTTCTGCTCTACTTCCTTGAAAAAATCGTTGATCCCATGAGCATGGTCGTTACCCTCCCAGAGTGTGTCGTACTGCTCTTTTGTTAGGTCCATGATGGGTTTATGAACAGGAAAATCAAACTTGCGCGACGCCTTGATGAACTGGTCTTTCCACCATCCGAGCTTTTCACCTTTCCAGGGCGCGATGGCCCCTTCATAAACGCTGAGCCGTTTGTCGGGGATGACAAGGTCAGCATCAATTCCAAGCACCTGGCTGAATCCTTCACAAACCGGGCAGGCTCCGAAAGGGTTATTGAATGAAAAGAGGTTGGGAACCGGTTCTTCGAACTGCATGCCGTCGAGCTCGAACCTGTTGTTGAACTGCAGCATGGCCGAACTATTCACTTCCACAAACAATTCACCCTCGCCTTCGTAAAAGGCCGTGCCGATAGAATCCGACAGCCGGTGGCGGTCGTCTTCATCAAAATCCTTCACCACTATCCGGTCTACCAGGACAAAGGTTGAATCAGCGGGATAATTCAATTTGCCTTCTTTTGCTATCTCATCCTCTATCCTGAGTATCTCCCCGTTAACATACATTCTTGAAAATCCTTTCTGGGTCAGTATGTTCAATTCTTCTGTTGCCTGCCGGTTGCGGTGCTGACGAAAGGGGATTAGAATAAATGCCCTGTCGCCTTTATTGAGACCGGCGATCGCCTCTACCACGTCATTGACGTCGTCCTTCTTCACCACCCTGCCGCTTACGGGCGAAATGGTTTTCCCAATACGGGCATAGAGCAGCCGGAGGTAGTCGTATATCTCGGTCATGCTGCCGACGGTCGACCGTGGAGTGCGGGTAATCACCTTCTGTTCAATGGCAATGGCCGGACAAAGGCCTTTGATATAATCCACATCCGGCTTGTTCATGCGCATGAGGAACTGACGGGCGTAGGCGCTAAGACTTTCAGCATACCTTCTTTGTCCCTCTGCAAATAAGGTGTCTATGGTAAGCGACGATTTCCCGGAACCGGAAACGCCGGTAACCACTACCAGCTTGTTACGCGGGATCTCTACCGTTATGTTTTTAAGATTGTGTACCCGGGCTCCTTTGATGATGATGCCATCCTGTTTCACCGGTATCCTGACTGATGTTTTTTTCGACACTGTTGCTGAAATTCCCATAGAAGAACGCAAAAATACCATATTCTGACCCTTCAGGGCCAATTAAGAAACAGTGTTTCTCACAAAAAAAAGAGGTAAGAAAATTTTTTGGGAATCTGTTGTTTATATTAAAATTTCTCTATCTTTAGAAGGAATTTTGTACCTATTCTAAACTAAACTCTTCTGCCTATCGACTATCGCTTCTACTCAGAAAAGCCGTTTCAATTAAAATCCTTTTAGTATAATATCCTATAACCTTCAAAAACCGTAGAAGTTTTATGAAATCGCTACGCTCAATGACGGATCATCAATTGATCCAAGAATTTCAAGATGGAAATCTCCATGCTTTGGAAACTCTTATTCTTCGCCATAAGGATAAGCTGTATACTTCCATCCTTTTCCTCGTTAAAGACAAATACCTTGCCGAAGACATTTTCCAGGATGTGTTGATCAAAGTGATCGATACCATTCGTGGCGGCCGGTATACTGAAGAAGGCAAATTTTTGCCCTGGGCAATGCGCATTGCACACAACCTGTGTGTTGACCATTTCCGTAAAGTAAAGCGGACACCTGCTATTAAAACCAGCGATGACCGTGACATTTTCGAAGTGATCAATTTCACAGAGGATGGGGCCGACGTAAAAATGATGAAACGTCAGAGCCACGACCGTGTTCGCCAGATGCTCGACCTGCTTCCTGAAGACCAGCGTGAAGTTATTGTACTGCGTCACTATGCAGATCTCAGTTTCAAAGAGATCGCTTCCCTGACAAACTGCAGTATCAATACAGCGCTTGGAAGAATGCGCTATGGCCTGATAAACCTGCGTAAGATGATGTTGCAGAAAAAAATCGCATTATAGAAACCGAACATCTACTCAAAACAAAACGGATAAACGGGTACAACTGCTGAATTAAATGAGAACAAGACGAATAAAGATATTGTCATTCTGGCCCTCCAACCGACCCTAATGTTCATGCTTGCCTGTCGGAAGGCTGGAACAGAATGACGCCAAATTGAAGCCCCGCTATATCAGGCAGCGGGGCTTCTTAATTTTACTTAAGCCTTATTCACTTCCCTTTATCTTTTGTCTTTTCAAAAGCTTCCAGTCCGCATTGCAGCCAATCTCTGAACTCATCGGCGCTTGGTGTATATCCTTTGGTGCGTGTCAACGCTTTTTCATCGGTACTGATTATGGCATACTGGGGCTGTGAGTTAGCGTAGAAATTCTCGAACTGGAAAGTTGCCCATTTATCGCCTACCGTAATTATTTTCTTTTC
>DASWTK010000037.1:0-2478 GCA_036402175.1 Chitinophagaceae bacterium
AAACGAGAACATCCGCAGAAAATCGGCATCGGCATGATAACCTCTTTCATAAATGGATTTATCACCAAGCGTGAAAAGGACATTTGAGCCCCAATCGCTTCTTGCGGCGTATTTTATTTCAGGAACTTCTTCTTTGATTGCCGGAGCGAAGGGGCCGGGCATGGCCGAGAAAGTATAGGTCTTGCCTTCGTATGTCTGGTTCTCAATTACCTGGTATAACGAACTATAATTGCGGTGAAACCTGTTATAGCTTACTTCATCGTAAACCCACAAAAGTATCAACACGGCACACGCCATTCCCAATGAAAGCCCAACAAGGTTTAACAGCGAGTATCCCTTGTTCTTTCGTAGAATTCTGAGAGCGGTTTTGAAGTAGGTTCTTAGCATTGATTCTATTTTTTTAGTTTCTTGTTTTTGGTTTCGTGTTTCCGGTTTCCGGTTTCTTGTTGGGTCCTTGAATTTTGAAAGTGCGTTTAGAATTCGGAGTTCTGAATTTCAAATCTCAGGGATCCATAACACGAAACCGGAAACACGAAACTCGAAACACAAAACCCGAAACCGGAAACACGAAACAAGAAACCGGAAACCCGAAACCTATTCCGTCCGTAAACTCTTAACCGGATTCCCCATCGCTGCCTTCATAGCCTGAAAGCTTATGGTCATGAATGCAATTACCAGTGCAATCACTCCGGCTAATCCAAACACCCACCATTGTATGCTGATCCGGTATGTAAAATCCTGCAGCCATTGATTCGCGGCATACCATGCAAGCGGACTTGCAACAACGATCGCGATCAATACCAGCAATAAAAAATCTTTTGATAATAATGTAATGATACCGGGAATGCTCGCGCCCAGTATTTTCCGGATGCCGATCTCTTTCGTGCGCTGCACAACAGCATAAGCTGTTAGTCCGAACAATCCGAGACACGCCAATAAGATCGCAAGGGTAGAGAACGTGCTGAATATGCCCGCCATCCGCTGCTCACTTCTGTAAAGCGATTCGTAATCCTCATCCAGGAAATGATATTCAAACGGGCGATGCGTTACGCGTTGCTTCCAGTTTGCCTCCAGGAATTTTATAGTAGCGGGAATATTATTCCCATCAACCTTCACAAATATTTTTTGCGTCATTCTTTTATCCAGAAAGATCACCAGTGGTGTTATCGGGTTATGGAACGACATGAAATGAAAATCTTTCACTACCGCTTTTACGGTACCTTGATTTCCTTTTGAGATCCTTTTGCCGATGGCCTCTTCCGGCTTCCATCCCATTGCTTTCACGGCGGCTTCATTGAGCATGAAACTATAATGCAGGTTTTGTCCGCGGTTGCTGGTATCGAATTGCTGCAAATCAGTAAGACTGTAATCACTTCCGGCAAGGATGGATATGTTCATTGTTTTTACAAAATCCTCGTCTACCGGCAGCGCGTTGACACTGATGGATTTTGCCGTAGCGCCTTCTCCTTCACTGATCCCATCGCCCCATCCGATGTCGGTCGGCTCTTCATAAGCGGCACCAACATTTTTGATAGCGGGATTAACAGCAAATGATCGCTTCAGTTCATCATAAGCCGGACGCATGATATTGTCCAGTGGCAATACGATCACGTGATCTTTATCATATCCAAGATCCTTGCTGCGGATGTAGGATAATTGCTGCAACACAACGGTAGTAGCGATAAGTAGAAAAATGGAGATCACAAACTGGAAAACAATAAGCGATTTTCTTATACCGCTACCGCCGGAAGTAAATGTAAATCCCGATTTAAGGATACTGATCAGCCGAAGGTTGGAAAGTATCAATGCGGGGTAGGATCCGGCAGCCAGACTTACAACTAAACCTGTTACCGCCAGTACCATCAGGGTAGATGGCCTGAAAAGAATAGAACGATCAAGTTCGTTACCTGAAAGCTGATTGAATAAGGGCAACAGCAGGTAGGCAATGACCAGTGCGATCAGCATGGCGATGGTGGTTATCAGGAGCGATTCACCAATAAATTGCCTGAACACCTGGAATTTTTCCGCGCCGAGTACCTTGCGGATCCCGATCTCTGCTGTCCGGGATGCTGACTGGGCAGTAGCAAGGTTGGTGTAATTAACAGAAGCAATGATGAGAATGAGCAATGCTACAACTCCCAATATATAGATATAAGTAATGCTGCTGTTAGGTTCAAAACCTTCGAGGCTTGAATAGAGATGCACACGGGTCAAAGGTTCCAGGAAATAAGTGAGATAACTGCTGCCTTCCATTTTAAGCTCTTCCACGGATACTTTTTTCATATAAGAAGATATCCGTGCCTGCACTGTATTGATTGCCGCGTTTTTATCCAACTGCAGGTAAGTAATATAGTTTGCTTCCCACCATTTTTCTTCTTTGGCTGCATTCAAAGAACTGAACGAGGCGATAAAATCAAACTGTATCTGCGAATTCGCAGGGGGCTCAGCCGCGATACCTGTAACGATATAGTCCTTTGT
>DASWTK010000038.1:0-2019 GCA_036402175.1 Chitinophagaceae bacterium
AAGCGAGGCATCGCAACGAAGTATTCTGTGTATTGAGCAAAAACAAATGCGATGGCTGCGATGGCCGCCGTATTAATAACTATGAAACTTGCCCAGCCAAACATAAAGGCGAAAAAATCGCCGTACATATGCCGGAAGTAAACATACTGGCCCCCTGTTTTCGGCAAAACGCTTCCAACCTCTGCGTTGATCATTCCCCCGAACATGGAAACGATACCCGCAACAACCCATACTGCCAGCAGAATAAGGGGTGAATTGGTTTGTGCAGCCATTGTTGCCGGCTTCATGAAAATGCTGCTCCCGATCACAGCGCCTGCGACTATGGAAATGCAGGCCCACAGTCCTAGTTTCCGTTCCAGTTGGGGCGTCTGCATAGTTAGATAATAATTGAAAAATTCTCCAGCGTTTTTCAGGCGGTTGCCCGATTCATAAAATCTGCAATGAGGCGATGGAAATGATGTGTTCCCTGTTCGCGTGTGACCGAATACCGGCCATGATCGTAAAACCTCGACCTGATTCCTTTTTGTACATTCTCAACAATCTCTTCATCTTCTAACTCAACCTTATCCAACCCCGCGCCGGCACCGGATTCTCGCTTTTCTTCTTTCCATACATACGATAAAAAAGACACCTTGGTAATTGAAGGTGAAACCGGCTTTACGATGTTGACAGATAGCCCCCAAGGATAAAAATTGAACATCATATTGGGAAATACCCAGAAATAATAAGCCGCCACGCGTTTGCCATGATCAGGCGATTCGAGTGGCAGATCAAAACAATCATCACCATCCTTTGCAATTCCGAGCTGAAGGCTTGAATAGCCAAATAGTTCGGTTGAATAATTTCCATAATCAATGACGCTGTTGAGACCTGCATGAACAAACGGTATATGAAAACCTTCCAGATAATTTTCACAGTAAAGTGCCCAGTTCGCTAGAACAGTATAGGTTTTTGAAAAGTCGGGCTGAAATACAAATTCCTGCAGCGGCATCCATCCTATTCTGTCTATCATGGGTTGTAAAAATTCAGATGCCGGCAGTTTTCCCTTCAGTGAAGTAAACAACCAGTTTGACCATTGAAATAAAGGAAGCTTTTGAAGGTCATCCTCAGGCGTTGGGAAATTCTCAACTTCCCTGAATTCCGGCATCGAATGAAATTTCCCGTCCAGCCTGAATAACCTGCCGTGATATCTGCACCTGATGTTGGTGACCTGGCAAGGGGTATTCACGAGAATATTCCCACGGTGCGTGCATACATTAGAAAGGCAGTAAAGGTGATTGTCTTTGTCGCGCGTCAGCATCAGCGGTTCATTGATATATTCTTCCAGCAACGTGAACGGATAACATTCACCTGCCTGCTGTACAGCAGAAGTATCACCAACAAATTGCCATGATGGCGCGAATATTTTTTCCTTCGACTCTTCAAAAATCAAGGGATCGGTATAAAAAGCGGTATCGATCGTTTTGGCCTTCGCAATTTCCGGGTCAACAAAGAATCGGGACATTCAATCAGGTTATACACGAAAGATAATAAATGTCGAAACAACCTGAGCACTAATGAATTTGTATTAATTTTAAAGAGCGAGGATAACCTGACAGGCTTGCATAATCCGGGGTGCCTGCTGTGCGCTGGTACTCTTAAGAACAAGGCCCGGAGAAAAGGTGAGAGTCCTTTGCATTGATAAATCAATGGTCTGCAGCACCGGGCTTTACTTTAATATTTTACTTATAATAGATTTAGCAGATTAGTAATCTGATTTCCCAGATTTATTGATCTGATTTAGCTGATTATCGTCTCTGGATCATATTCGTTTGATCTTAAATTTAATCATTAGATATGAAGGCTACGGATATCAGGGATTTGTTTTGCTCACATTGGGGTTTTGGGGTAGATGAAAGTTGGATGAAATTAGGATGTTAATAAGTGATCACAGATTTAATTGATTATAGCACAGATTTGATGAATAAAGCACAGATTTAATGGATTTAAGATTTTGGAGTACAGATTTAATGAGTCGGA
>DASWTK010000039.1:0-11135 GCA_036402175.1 Chitinophagaceae bacterium
ATATAAGCTATACAGGTATTGCCTTCGTCAGGAAGTCCGGGAGCCGAGATACCAATAATCGGGTCATCAACGGATATTTTTTCTTGCAGCCTTTTCACGGCTTCAGCAACCGCGTTTTTCCAGACGCTATCGTCGCCGTCATTTGTTGGCAGGTACAATTGTGATACTTCATTTCCCTGCTTATCAATTGCGATAGCCTTGATCCTTGTGCCACCTAAGTCAATTCCGATTGCAACCTCACTCATAATGATCGTTTGATATTAATACTGACCTTCTGAAACACTCCAGCCTCCATCAACAGCTATCAGCTGCCCTGTTGTAAATTTCGATTGATCGCTCATAAAATATACAGCCAGTCCATCAAGGTCGTCGGGGTTGCCAATCCTCCCGCCATCCATAGGCTGCTTTGTTTTGATGAACGACAGGATCTCAGGATCTGTAGCTGCCCGTTCTGCCATGGGAGTTTCTACAAGCCCGGGCGCGATCACATTTATCCTGATATAGTTCCTCACATAATAAGAAGCAATGGATTTTGAGAATCCGATAATGGCTGACTTTGCCGCTGCATACGCATGCGTTGAAAAATGCCGCGGCGAAGGAGCGTATCCCAATACAGATCCCATATTCAAAATGCTGCCGCCTTTTCCCTGGCTAAGAAATTGTTTTACCGCAGCCTTATTGGATAACATTAATGAGGTTAAATTCAATTCGATCGTTTTGTTCCAGCCATCCAGTGAAAGTTCGTGCAGCGGCCCATCGCCGAATTTTCTGCCACTGCCACCCGCAACATGATAGAGCCCGTCAAACCCTCCGAATTTCGTAATGCATGTTTCAATGGCAGATGATGCAGTGGCTTCATTACAGGCGTCTCCCTGCAGCGCGACTGCAGAACTGCCTAATGAATTCACTGCTTTTTTAAGATCTTCCGGGTCTCTTCCTACAATCACTACTTTCGCGCCTTCCCTGGTAAAAGCCTTCGCGGCAGCGAAACCAATTCCGGTTGTGCCTCCGATAATTACGATCTTCTTTTCTGATAAAATATCATTCATCCTGCTGGTGATTTTGATTGCTTAAGTACTGAAAGCTATTGCATTCTGACAATAATCATATTTACAATTGACTCTAGTCATAATCCTGTCATTTGTTAAATTATAGCTTGGGGGTGATAATTAGCCCTCACTCACCAAATTTTTTTTTATGAAACTTCTTAAACAAAATTTTCTATGGCTGATAGCCATAGTGCTGCTCGGCCTTACTTACATTGGTGGCTGTACCAGAGAGAATGATGTTCTGGTCAGCAATGGACCCGACATAGTGAGGGGCACAGATAAAACCTCACTCTCGGATACCCGCTGGACTTTCGACAAATCACACTCGAACGTAATGTGGGAAACCGCCTACATCGGTGCCACTTCTTTGCTTACGGGAAGGTTTAACACGTTTGGATTCAACAAATTTGAATTCGATGAGGCAGACCCTTCAAAAACCAGCTTCGAAGGTTATGTTTGGCTGAACACGGTAAACACAGGTGAACCCGGCCGCGACGGAAACTGCCTGCTGACCACTTATGGTACTGCATTGGGCAAAACCAATGAGCCGGAAAATCTCGCCACCATTAAAAGCAAATCTGTTGCATTCAGTCCTACCGACAAAGGATATATCGTAAAAGCTGATCTCATTTTCCATGGTTTTACAAAGGAAGTAACTGCAAAACTGAATTATGTAGGTAAAACAACTACAACATCCAATGGAGTGGTTACAACTGTGGTTGGGTTCAGCCTGGAATTCCCGATACTCGCAAAAACAGATTTCGGCATTACTTCCAATAACATCGGCGATAACGTGAACATCAGATGTAACACAGTATTCAGGTATAAATAAATACGAACACTTCTATTCATTAATAAACTCATTGTATGAAACTCGGAATATTCATTACACTGTTTTTGCTTTTCGCAGTTGTTTCGGGTTGTTATAAGGACGTCATCAGCCCGGGTTCCGACCCGAATGGCCCACCACAGAATGTAAGTTTCAGCGGTGACCTGGTTCCATTATTCAGTTCGAATTGTGGTTCTGCGGGATGTCATGACGCGGTTCCCAACCACAAACCATCCCTTGTTCCTGAGAAAGCTTACAGTGCTCTTATTTCAGGTGGATATGTAAATACGGCGGTCCCTTCCAGCAGCGCCATCTACCTGGTGGTTAAATCGGGCGAAATGCCACCATCAGGCGGACTCAAATCGAGCGACGCGCAGAAGATCCTTGACTGGATCAGGAATGGCGCTCCAAATAATTAACTGACTGCTAAAAGCATCGTTATGAAAAAATTTAAATCATTATTGGGTAATTGGACCAGCAGGCTGCTTTGTCTTGTGCTGTTTATCTTCTCAGCAGAAATGCTGAAAGCACAAGACTCTGCATCTGCTGAAGAACCAGCAACCGCTGCAAAGAAGATTACCCGTAAGCCTGTAAAAAATACTTTCGAAAGCATATGGATCATCGACAATCAAACCGTGATGGTTCCTGTAAAGAAAACTTTTGAGATGGACATCATGCACCGGTTCGGTACGTGGAATAATGGATACAAGGACTTCTTCGGCCTCTTTGCATCTTCCAACATCAGATTGGGATTCAGTTATGTGCCTATCAACAAACTTCTCATCGGGGTTTCTATTACCAAAACCAATAAAACCTGGGAAGGATATGCCAAATACGCCATCATTGAGCAAACAAAGGGACGTTATCCCGTAAGCGTGAGTTTTTATGCAAACGCGGCTGTTGATTCCCGTGAGAAAGATAACTTCAGGTACTTCTCCGACAGGCTCATGTACTTTAATCAGGTACTCATTGCAAGGAAATTCACCGATAAGATTTCTCTTCAGGTTGCACCAAGCGTTTCTCATATCAATGTTACAGATGGTTATTTTTCATCACCCGGCAAGGTATCCGGGATAATGAAGCACGATCATTTTGCTGTAGCTGTTTCGGGACGTTATAAATTAAAAGAATCGATGTCGGTAATGGTGAATTATGACCAGCCAATTACCAAACATCCTACCGATAATCCTCACCCGAATATTTCATTCGGACTTGAACTGGGAACCGGTGGGCACTCGTTTCAGTTTTTTGCCGGAAACTATTATAACATAAGCCCTGCGAGAAATAATTTTTTCAACAGGAATAATTACCGCGATGGACAATTCCTTATCGGGTTCAATATTACCCGGCAGTGGAATTACTGATCAAAGAAATTCGTTAATTCTAAAATGTAAAATATGAAGAAGGTATTAATGGTCGCATTGATCGTAGGAGGTATACAGATTCTTGCCTCGGGATTTGTGATTTTTTTCCAGGAAGAACCTAAGCCATGGCCTGTGCCCGATAAGAATGCCAAAGTGGCCAACCCGGTAGCAATGGACGATGAATCGCTGAAAACCGGAAAGGCAGTCTGGGCCAAGCATTGTCAGTCATGCCACGGTAAAACCGGAAAAGGCGACGGATCAAAGGCAGCTCAATTGAAAACCGCTGCAGGTGATTTTACCAAAGCCGAAGTTCAGAAACAAACGGACGGCGCTCTCTATTACAAAATTGTTGAAGGAAGAGACGACATGCCAGGTTTCAAAAAGAAAATTCCGGACACTGAGGATATCTGGGCTGTTGTTCATTACATGCGTGGATTCAAGAAATAAATTCTGTCATTAGCCTTAAACTTTCTGTTCATGCAAAAAGACAAACCGCTCAATTCAAGGCGAAAGTTCATGGTCTGGGGAGCCTCGATCATTTCCGGGCTTTCCCTGATCACTTTAGGCATACGTGGTAAAAAGAAATCACAAACCGTGAAGATGCTCACACAGGATGGGAAGCTGGTGGAAATCGACAAAGAACTGCTGACAGGAAAAAAACAAAAGATCAATGATGAAGAGTTGAAGAACTGGGTTAAGACAAAAAAAATCTGACAATCAAACCGAGCAAATGGAACCTGAAAATAATACCCGTCGTGCATTCCTTGCTGCCGGACTTGTTAGCCTGGTAGCAGGCTGCACTTCCAAAACGGATCCTTTTACGGAAGGAGCAAAGTCAGATGCGATACCATCGGGTGAAAAGGTCAAATTGTTATCAGTTGACGGCGAGATCATAGAAGTTGACAAAGCATTTCTGAAGCCGGTGCCTCACGTTCCTGTTTCAAATGCAGAGGCCAGGATCGGCATACCCGGTAAGAAGTTTGTAATGGTTATCGACCTCTCGCGATGTAAAAACCTTAAAAAATGCCAGGAGGCATGTGACCATGTTCACCAGGTACATCCCGGCCAGCACTGGATAAAGATCCATTCGATGCAGGATGCTGATCAAACAGCTCCTTACTGGCAACCTTCAACCTGCATGCATTGTGATGAACCTCCTTGTGTAAAGGTTTGTCCCGTTGACGCCACTTTCAAACGGCAGGATGGGATAGTGCTTATTGATAGCGATCGTTGTGTGGGATGCAGGTTCTGCATGGCAGCATGCCCATATTCGACAAGGGTTTTCAATTGGGAAGAACCAATAAAGGATGCGGGCATTGTTCCGCAGCCGTCGGAATATAAGCACTATTCGTGTGAGACCAGTCTGCCGCAAAAAAAAGGAACAGTAGGGAAGTGCGACTTCTGTCCCGATATGGCCCGGAGGGGAGAATTACCGCACTGCGTTACAGCCTGCCCCAACGGCGTTTTTTTCTTCGGCGATATGAATGAAGATTCTGTTACGAACGGCGCGGAAACATTCAGGTTTACCGATTTGGTAAAAGACAAAGCGGGCTACAGGCTTATGGAAGACCTGGGAACTAAACCAAGCGTGTATTACCTGCCTCCGGTGAACAGGAACTTCCCGTTTGAATCCGGACTCGAAAATGAAACCGGAGACGCCCATCCACATAAAAAACATTGATCGTGGAAACAACACTCATTCCAATGCAGGAACGGACAGGCGGTGATCGCAGAATCATTGATGACCTGCTGCCACAGAAATTCGGAACCAGGGGTATGATCTGGACCGGCTTTTTGCTGGTAATTTGCCTAATCGGCATCTATGCATATTATCGTCAGTTAAGATATGGATTGGTAGTAACGGCTATGCGCGATTATGTTTCCTGGGGGATCTATATTTCCAATTTCGTTTTTTTTGTTGCCATCAGCCTTGTAGGATCACTGATCACTGCAATATTCAGACTGGCCGATGTTAAATGGAGCACACCACTCACCAGGATTGCAGAGATCATCGCTGTCTCAGCGATCGTATTTGCTTCTCTGATCATAATCGTTGATATGGGCCGGCCGGAGCGACTCCTGAACCTGTTCGTATATGGACGCATCCAATCACCCATCATGTGGGACGTGATCGTTATCGGCACCTATTTCTTCCTGAGCATATTGCTGTTGTATTTCCCATTGCTGCCCGACCTGAAGATCCTTGCCAGGCATAAGGAAAAAACCGGAAAAGCTTTAAACAGGATCTACCGTTTCCTCGGTTCATTCTGGAAAGGAACAGCCGCGCAGTTTAAGATAAGCGACAGGTCGATCAATATACTTTGCGTTATTATCATTCCGGTTGCTTTCTGTATTCACACCGTTACCTCCTGGCTGTTTGCCACCACTTACAGGCCGGGTTGGGACAGCACGAATTTCGGAGCATACTTCATTTCAGGTGCATTCCTGGTAGGAGCTGGTGGAGTAGTGGTTGCCATGTATGTATTCAGAAAAGTTTACCACCTGGAAAAATACATTACACCATTGCATTTCGACAAGATGGGTAAGATAGTGGTGATGCTCTGCCTCCTGTACCTGTATTTTAATGTCAACGAATACCTGGTTCCTGCTTTCAAAATGAAGAAGCCCGAAGAAAATCATTTGAAGAATCTGTTCACCGGTGAATACGCGCCTTTGTTCTGGTTCGCTATCGTTGTTGGAATGATTGTGCCCACCCTTATTTTATTGTTTAAAAAGGGAAGGAGGCCGGTGCCTATGTTCATTGCCGGTATGATGATCGTGGTAGGAGCATGGTTCAAAAGATACCTGATAGTAACACCAACACTGCTGCATCCTATACTGCCAATGCACGATGTACCTGAAAACTATATGCGTTATTTTCCCAGCTGGGAAGAATGGGCGATCGCGATGGGATCACTTGCCGGCGCATTGCTCATCATAACTTTCTTTGCAAGAATATTTCCAATCATCCCCATTCATGAAACAATAACCGAAGAACATGAAAAAGATAAGCTGGCATAAATGCTTTCTCTGGTTGGCTTTAATGCTTTTCTCTGGATTGACCGGGCTATCACAGGATTCCGCGAAAAAAGAATTGCTGGTGGATCTTGGTTATTTTATGCCCGCAAACAGAGTTCCTTATCTTAAAGTAAATACCAAAACGAAAATTGAAAAAAGATTTCTTCCTGTGCCGGGTATCAGGGTGACAGTGTACATGGATTCAGCTGAAAACACACTTGCCACTGTCACAACCGAACAAAATGGAAGCGCCAGAATAAATTTTACTCCCGAACTGAAGAAGAGCTGGGATGCAGCGCCAACACATACTTTTACCGCAGTGTCTGAAGCAACAAAGGAGTTTGATGAGGTCACAACAGAGATCTCTGTTACGAAATCAAAGATCGTGATAGATACGGTAGCTGATGCCGAAACCAGAAGTCTGCGTGTTATGGTTATGCAGCTCAGCGATAACGGATGGATTCCCGCAAATGAAGTTGAGTTGAAACTGGGCGTGAAGCGTATGGGAGGTGAGTTGATGGTAGGGGAAGAAGAAAGCTATACAACAGACTCAACCGGTGAGGCGATCGCCGAATTCAAACGCGAACAACTTCCGGGCGATACTGCCGGCAACCTCACACTTGTAGCAAGAGTTGAAGACAACGATCAACTGGGTAACCTGTTTGCTGAGGCAACCGTGCCCTGGGGAATGCGCATGATTGTTCAGCATAAACCACAGGCCAGAACTTTATGGGCTACTGGTGAGTATGCTCCGGTATGGCTGATCGCCACTGCAATTTTTATCATAGCTGTTGTGTGGGGAACAATATTTTACCTTGTTTTTCAAATCATTAAGATCCGGAAAATTGGATTGTCGCATCCCGCGTAGGGACTTCACATGATTTTTGTCGTGTCCGGAAGTAATTTAAATCATGTCAACGCCAGTCACCGGTTTATATTTTTGCCTTCATGATCAATGTGGCAGTAGATCCTTTACTGGTAGTAAA
Source organism: Chitinophagaceae bacterium (assembly GCA_036402175.1). GTDB lineage: Bacteria > Bacteroidota > Bacteroidia > Chitinophagales > Chitinophagaceae > DASPKM01. Next base: position 7,247 of record DASWTK010000039.1, read on the forward strand.
GTACAACAGGCCGGTGCCACGGTACACCAGCTATCCAACAGTTCCGTTCTGGAATGAACAGATCGACATCAACAGATGGTCGTCTGTATTTCGGGCGAAGTTCAGCGAACAGAATTTATCAAACGGGATCGCCGTTTACATTCATCTTCCCTTTTGCGAATCACTCTGCACCTATTGCGGTTGTAATAAGAAGATCACCGGCAACCATGGTGTTGAGGAGGAATATCTGCTTGCCGTCGAAAAAGAATGGCTGCTTTACCGCGAATTAATGGAAGACGCTCCGGTCATCAGGGAAATTCATTTGGGTGGGGGCACTCCAACGTTCTTTTCTCCCCGCAACCTGCAAAGGCTGATTGACCTGATACTGAAGAACAGCATAGTTCATCCGCAACACGAGTTCAGCATTGAAGGCCATCCTAATAATACTACCACAGATCATTTGAAAATGTTGTACGAGGCGGGTTTCCGTCGCATCAGCTACGGGGTGCAGGATAATGATCCCGATGTGCAGCGAATTATCAACAGGATACAGCCATTTGAAAATGTAAGGGCCGCTACCGCGAATGCGCGCGCTATTGGGTTTAAGTCGGTAAATTTTGACCTGATCTATGGCTTACCGCTTCAGACTGTTGAAAGTATAAAAAGAACTATCCGCCAGGTCATTGAATTGCAGCCCGACAGGATCGCGTTTTACAGTTATGCTCATGTTCCGTGGACCAGCAAAGCGCAACGTTTGTTCGATGAATCGCATCTTCCGCCACCGCGCGAAAAAATGCTTTTATACCTGAAGGGAAAAGAACTGCTGATGGAGAATGGTTATGCTGACATTGGAATGGACCATTTCGCATTGCCTGGAGATGATCTGTACAAAGCCTGGGAATCGGGAACGCTGCATCGCAATTTCATGGGTTATACCACCACGAATTCCGGACTGTTATTGGGACTGGGTGTATCTTCTATCAGCGATACCGGCAATGCCTTCGCGCAAAACCAGAAAGCATTGCATGATTATTACGAGGCTATAAATTCGGGCAAGCTGGCGGTTCAAAAAGGATATTTCCTGGATTCACTTGATGTGGCCTTCAGGAAATATATCCGCGATCTGAGTTGTAAAGGTGAAACATCCTTTGATCCTGCCCACCTCCCCATACTTGAAGAACATACATTTCCCAGGCTGATTGAACTGGCTGAAGATGGATTGATTGAATGGGATAAAAAAGGGATCCGGTTGACTTTGCAGGGTCACTACTTTATCAGGAATATCTGCAGCGCTTTTGATCTTTACCTGGAAAAAGGGAATCCGGAAAAGCAGATATTCAGCAAGGCAATTTAGGGGTGCAGCTTCCTTTTACTTTTTAACCTGTATCAGGTCCGGCTTGTTATCAGTTGTTTCTGAACATCTTCTTTTTTTCTGCGCGACACTTCCACTTTCGATCCGTCGGAAAGCAATACATATTCGTTATCACTTGTAAGCCGGGTTACATGCCTCGGATTAACAAGATGCGACTTGTGCGTCCTGATGAAATTGAATTCCTCAAGCATGTCCTCAAAATGCTTTAACGTTTTTGAAGCAATGAAAGGACGTTTATTTAAGAGGTGTATATGTGTATAGCTGCGATCTGCTTCAAGCCTGAGAATATCATCAATCTCAAAAAAATAGAAACCTTCAGCTGAAGGGACTGCAATTTTGAAATCCTTTACGTTGCTTTTACTGATATTTTCTACAAGATTCTGATAAAGTTCTTTCTGGGTTTGCCGGGCTTCTTTCTTTTCGATGTGTCTTTGAACTGCAGCCTGCAATTCATCGGGGTCAACGGGCTTCAATAAATAATCGAGGGCGCTGAACCTGATCGCCTGGATCGCATATTGGTTGTAGGCGGTTGTAAATATCACATCAAAAGAAGGATTTGTGATCTCCATCAGGAATTGAAAACCGTTTTTGTGCGGCATCTCTACATCAAGAAAAACGATATCGGCTTCAAAAACCTTCAGGATTTCAATCGCGGCATCAACTGAATCTGCGTGCCTTATTTCCGTTATCTGCGGTATAAAACTTTCAATATAATGCCTGAGCACATTCCTTGCTTTTAATTCATCATCGATGATCAGTGTCTTTATCATATTAAGCTTTTAAATAAGTTGATAATTCAATCACCACCTTTGTACCGGTTGCAAACCCTCTATCATCGTATTTGTCAATGATATTCAGCGAAGCATGCTGGCCTTGCTTCTGCAGCAGATCGATCCGGTCCCTGGCAATGCTCATTCCTTTCGACTGGTGTCGCTTCGTTTTGTTTTGAAGCGCTTTCAGCTCCAGCGCTTTTTTCCTGCCAATGCCGTTGTCTTCCACCACGCATTGAAATATTTCATCATTCAGTTTCCTGAAACGAATATCAAGTTCGCGGTCTTCATCTTTGTGCATCAGCCCATGCCACAAGGCGTTCTCCACATATGGCTGCAGTAGCATGGAGGGAATCATGATCTCGTCCGTCTCCACATCCTCTTCAACGTGAATGCTGTAATTAAATGACTTATCGAAGCGCATATGCTCAAGCGAAAGATAAAGTTCCAGCACTTCAATTTCTTCTGCCAGGCTTATCATTACACTGCCCGAATTATTAAGGACTGAACGGAACAGCTTTGAAAACTTGTTCAGATACAGGCTGGCTTCTCCATATTTTTGCGTTACTATACACTCCTGAATGCTGTTAAGGCAGTTGAACACAAAATGCGGATTCATCTGGGCGCGCAGCGCCATTAACTGACTCTCTGCAAGCAGCTTTTTGATCTCCAGCAACTTCAATTCGGTTTCCCTGGCTGTTTCTTCCGCTTTGGTTTCAGCGATCTTGTTGGCGCTGATCGCCGCAATTGTTGATAACACCTTTACGTGATCTTCATTAAAGAAATTCTTTTTCGGATGTTCTGAATCTATAACACCAATTGCTTTGCCTTCATGAATGATCGGAACCGCCAGTTCTGAAAATCGGCGCACGTCATCAACAATATACCTGTTGTCCCTGCTGGTATCGGTTACCATTACCGGCCTTGCTGATTCCGCGGCTGTGCCAACAATTCCTTTTCCAACTTCAATCTCTATAGGATTTATGATCTCCTGATCTTTTAAGTTCTTCGGCCCAAATGCCGCGCGTTGCACCAGGATGTTCCTGTTTTCGTCCAACAGATAAACAACACAATCTTTCAGTTTGAGCTGCGACATGCAGTTCCGGGCAATATCCCAGCATATCTCACTCAAAGAATTTTCGCCGTAATGGGAATTTGCGAAATACTCGATCGCTTCGGCCATCTGCCTTTTTTGCTTTCTCTTCCTCATAAGGCGATAAACAGATGCAATAACCAGTAACGCGGCCAGCAACACAATAAACATAAACCACCATGTTTGCCAGAACGGGGCGCCTACAATTATCAATACCGGATCTTTTTTACTGACCCATCCCCCGATCCCATTGTTACTTCTCAGATGAAGCTTATACCGGCCCGGCGGCACATTGGTATAACTTCCGGAATTGTCGTTTGCAGACTGCCAGTCTTTGTCGAACCCTTCCAGCATGTACGCGTATTGAATAGAAGATTCGGACTGATAGTCAAATGAAGAAATTGTGAAAGAAAAAAAGTTTTCATTATGGTTCAGCCGTATGCTTTCGTGTTGCTGAACATGACTATTAAATTCAGGCTGATTTAAAACCGAAAAACTAACCAGAGAAGGCTCCCTTGAAATTCCAGCCGAAGCAACCTGTCAACTTCTATCTTAAAAAAGCCTTTGTTGGTGCCGGTCCATAACCACCCTGCAGTATCAAGCATAAATGCTCTTCTGGTGATGTAGCTGTTCGGAAGGAAAGTATTTATATTTAAGATGTCGGCTTTTTTGGAG
>DASWTK010000040.1:0-5540 GCA_036402175.1 Chitinophagaceae bacterium
GGGGCAAAAAGTGGTGACGATTGAAGGCTTATCTGAAAATAATGATCATCCTTTACAAAAGGCATGGATAGAACTGGATGTTCCTCAATGCGGCTATTGTCAATCGGGTCAGATAATGTCGGCTGCAATTCTTCTCAAAGAGAATAACAATCCAACCGATCAGGATATTGACGCTGCTATGTCGGGTAATATTTGCCGGTGCGGAACCTATCTGAGAATTCGTAAAGCCATTCATTTAGCCGCCGAAATACAGCGGAAGGGCGGAAAGACCAAATAGATTTAATTTTTGTTACAGCTATTCATTTATCATGAAGAATTATAAAGAAGGATACTCAATGCCTAAAAATACGATCACAGTTTTAGTCGCGATAGTTTCAGCAGCTATATTCATGAGTTATGGTTTTAAAAATAAATCAACGATCGGCAGTGCGATGAAGCTAACCGTTAAGGATAGTGTTGAGTCGGTCAGGGCTTTCATGGATGTATACAAAGTATTAATTAGTCCCCGTTGTGTGAATTGCCATCCTTCGGGTGATGTACCATTACAGGGAGACGACAGTCAATTGCATACCGGATTACCTCAAAGAGGTAAGGATGGAAAAGGAGTGTATGCAATGAAATGTACTAACTGCCATCAGCCAACGAACCTGGAAGGTTTAAATCAGCCTCCCGGTCATCCGGACTGGCATCTGCCTCCGGCAGATATGAAAATGGTTTTCCAGGGAAGAACGCCTTACGAACTGGCAAGTCAATTGGTGAACCCTAAAACAAATGGTGGCAAGACTTTACGCCAGTTAATTGAGCACGCTGATGATGGTTTGGTGAAAGCCGGATGGAATCCCGGAGAAGGGAGAACAGTGCCGCCATTGAGTCATGAAGAGTTTAAAAAGGCGTGGATCACATGGATTGAAAATGGGGCTTATGCGCCAGCAAAATAGCCGGTAAAAAAATCATGCTTACCCATATGGTTTATTAATTATTTAGCTAATCCATATTTTGTATAAATACCAGAACCGGGAGCGCCTGCATCCAGCAAATTTAAAATTCTTGCTCCCTTTATGCACGACCAGAATGCATGAAACGTACGGGCACGGTCTTCAATCTTTGAAAAATGAACCTGCCAGTTATTGGGCACTGTAAACTGGCCGGTAGATTTTACTTCGGCAAATTTCAAATTTCCAACCATACCATTTACCGCAAGTAATTTCCAGCTGTAAGCATTACCGGCGTTAAATGTAAATTCTTCGTTCGACTGGTTAATATTCATACCGGCGTACTGACCTGTGTATACACTATACATTTGTTGAATGCCGGTAAAGTCACTGGTCCATTTTCCTTTCAGATCAGATGCGGCTACAGCAAACTTGTTGTAACCTGTCATATTCAGCAGGGGAATCATTAGATCAGCGTTGCTATCCCACTGTATTGATTCCGGATCAAATTTAAACTGCTGTATGAAGCTGTTTTTGTCGGGAGCAATAAACTCAAGCCAGCCGCTTTGTCCCTGCCGGAAGAGGACAATAAAAATATTTTTTCCTGTAGCTTTTTCGGTTGCATAGCCCATGCCAAGGTAAGGCCTGTTAAATGTGGTGATATAAGCCGTTTTATAGTTTTTCAAGTTACTGTATCGCGGTGCAACCAGAATATTCCACGCTGCTGTTGTCAGTGGTTCGGGGTCGGCAGGAAAAATTGTTCCATCTTTTGGATAATGTAAAAGCACTTTCAGGTTTCCTTTTGTTACTTCCACCCAATCTTCCTGTATAGTGCTTGTCCATCCATCATCGAAATTGGTAGTGTTGAAAGCAAACCCTGAGCCGGTAACAGAAGTGTTTGTAGCTGATTTCTGAGGGCCTGCGTCGGGTTTTTGCAATTCAAGTGAACCCAGTAAGGCATCAAATTCCTTCATATAAGCATCGTTGTTACTGATAAATACAAGGCTTACGCATCGATCATAACCACTAAAGGTGGTCACCATCACCATGGCATCCGAGTTATTGAAAACAAATTTTCCAGCTCCTGCTTTTATTTTCCAGCCCTCAGCCTCTTCTATGTCACCAGATACAGGCGCTCCGGAAGGGTTATAATTTTTTACCGCAAGCTCCTGCCATTCACTTGCAAAATCTGCTTCAATACTGCCTTTGCTCACTGTGCTTTTTACAATGAAGATCTGGCACCAGGTGTTATTTTTTTTGTCAGTGATCGTGTACGAGGTGAGGTTTTTCTGCACCTCCTTTTTCCATCCTGCCGGTGGAGTGTAACTGACGAGATCGTATGTTTGTTTTTGAGCAAATAAAATTGCTGCAGCAGAACTAAGAAGGCTTAGTAAAAATATCTTTTTCATTTAATTATATTTTCAGATTAAAGATATTCCTGCCCACCATGGCATTCTATCCTTTAAAACAGGGATATTTCTTTAGATAGTTTAATCTTTTGTGACCTTGATATTGCTGATGTAGAATTTATCATTCTCTCCCGCATTGACTGAATAAAATGACATGGCATTAAACAGGTGCGCAGCGGGAATAGCCTTTTCGTATTCAGCGATCTTAGTTTTATCAATAAATATCTGCAGGGTCTCTTCGGTCTTTTTTATTGTTAGTATGATGTGATTATTCTTTTTGTTGTTGGAAAAACCCGGAGCAGTCAGCCATTTAGTGCCGTTTGAATATCCGGGAGGAGAGGGGAATTTTGTTTCAATAACCGTCTCTCCGTCCCTCCCATCATAACCGGGACGCAATCTAAGTTTCAGAAAGGATTCAGCATTTCCAGGTGATGTTTCTTTCGACAATTCAAATGTCAATCCCTTGGCTCCCCATGTAAAGTTTTGTGCGGCTACCAGTTCGTAAGTCAGTGTAAAGTTCTGCGGCAGTGGTTTTTTGAGTTGCGTAGCCTTTAAAGTATAATCCCTGATCAATGCCCAGTTGCCATCCAGGCCAGCTGGATTCGCAATGACACTGGTGCTGCCGTCCGATCCTAAGCTGGTATGCCAGCCATTTGGCTTCTTACCAACAACTGTTGTAGAAAAGTCCTCAAAAAAATGAATATTCTTGTCTTTGGCATTTGCTGTAGCGGCATTTGACGCGTTAGTAACAACAACTAATTCTTTTGCATAAGGGGAACGTACTGGTTTGTAAGGCTGCCCCTTTACTTTTTCGGCATCAAAAAAGAAATTATATACGTAATCAAAGTTAAAGTTGTTCAGAATGGACTCGTGCATGTATTTCTCAACACGATTATTCGGCGTCCACCACCAACTTATCAGTATCCATTGCGGTTTATCGGTTTTGCACCGTGCTGCCATTGCTGAATCAACTTTGTAAACCGGTACCCTTCCCGAAGTAGATTCCTGGTCTGACATATAGCCGTTACTGAACACATCTCTACCATTGTCCAAGTCATAAATGGATGGTTGTGCACTGGTGAGTGCAATTTCATTCAACCGGTCTTTGTACTTCTCTTTTAGTTTCTTTAAATTTTCTACGCGTTTTTCTTTACTGTCATCAAGGACTTTCATAAACACGGCTATGCTTTTCTGATTGCCCTGTTCCTTTTCGTAAAGTTTTCTCTTCTCCTCCTGGTAAATTCTGGGTATTGCCTTCTCCAGTAAATGCAGGAATTCTCCCTTAGTTAGTTTTACGAAAGGTGAGCGGTTATCCTTGCATAACAAAACATAATTGGTTCCGTTACCCGCCTCAATATTTTTTATCCAGAAACTGATATAGGGTTTTATTGGGGGAACCTTCGAAAGATCGTATCGCTTTGCCGTTGCCTCTCCGTCAAATGCAGTTTCGAACGACGGCATGGTGAAATAGTATTCCGCAGGGTTGCTTATGTCCCGTGCTTCCCATCCGGGTACTCCGTTTGCCATGATCGTCCACGACAGGCTGAGTGAGTTCTCGGGTACCATCTTCCTATTGCTGTTGTATTTCAGGAATACATAAGTGCTCGCTTCAGCACCATAGCTCTGCGGCAGGGCAGCAGTGTTCTTATTATAAGCTCCCAATTTGCCGGTCACTGTTCTTTTTACATCACCCAGTCCACCTTTGGGTATATAGCTTGCCTGAATCCAGTTGGCGAAAGAATCGCAGATCGATAACTGGTTTGCAGAATACAGTTTGTTTTCAACCTTTACCGGCTCTTTTGCGCCTTTGAAGTTGTACACTTTCATCCAACCGATGACGCTATCTTCAATGGATGAGGGAGCAATGGATTGAGCGCGGGAATGCAGCACCGAGATGCAAAGAATGAAATGCAGGAATATATTTTTCATTTTGAACGATTAATATTTTGTTGTTAACCCTGACAGCGAACCTTGCGAAGGACTAAAACCACTGTTCACGCTCCACCTGCTGTCTGCGCTTACAGATACACTGGGCGATTTCGGAAGTGGGAGTTTTAATCTCTCGGGCTCAGTGACCTTTCCTGTATTTGAAATTTCACCAGGAGTCATTTCAATACTGTTGTCGATCTCAATATTTGACGCTATGTCACCTGAGACTTTATCCTTAACGTAAAAATCTGCAATGCCTTCCCTGGACAATTCCATACCAATTCCTAATTCACCTTTCAGCGAAACTTCTACCGGGGCTTCTCCTTCCAGGAATTCGGGAATGAAACTCAACTCACCGTCAATACCCAATTCAACACTTCCTTTTTTGAAGCCGTTGACGTCTACTTCACCATTGGCTGAAACACTGATGCCTTTGATAGTGGTTCCGATACTGCCATTTCCCTTTACAAAATGACCATCTTTATCAAACGTAGCCCCGATTTCAATGTCCACAGCTTTAATGGTGGCCGCAACAGAAGCCTGTTCAATATAACCGTCGAAATTGGCGGTAAGCGAACCGCCAAAAGGAGACATCATGGGGTTCAGGTACATGCTCATGTTATTGCAACGCATCACAATGCTTCCCATGCCCGGGAAGGTTATTGTATTTAAAATACGGCAATTGACCTCATCATAATCCGGCAGTTTGGTTTTGGTATAAGTCTCTTTTTTATCCTTTACACACTCAATTCCATTGTAATATTCATGTTTCAAATCCAGCAGGGCATTGAGAAAGTTGCTTTTCAGCAGCAACACCGCATAGAGCGCACCCGCATCCGTAAGGGCGGTAGCGGTTACATGGTTGTACATCTGATAGGATGACGTAACCAATCGCTTAACTGTTTCATCATTATGTTTCTGGTTAAGTGCATTGATGGCTGTAATGTATTTTGTAATGATAGGCATTTCTCCTGCGCAGTTTGGGCCCAGATTTTGTCCGTTAGGTGTTTTCATTTCGTAGCGTTCCTGTTCTGCGGTAAGTTCTTTATCGAATGAAGACTTAAGTTCTGCAGTTTTTTGTAAATAAGCGGCCCAATCCTCCGCAACCTGCCTTAACCGAAAATCTTCACCCTTCACGTAATTATTAAACCTTTCCGTTGCTTTATAGTAATAAGGCGGCAGGATCAGGCCATGTTGTTTTATTCCTTTTTCTGCAACCTTCAGGCTTTCCATTTCCATCTTTTTCTCCGCAATTTTCATCTCCGCGTCA
>DASWTK010000041.1:0-41990 GCA_036402175.1 Chitinophagaceae bacterium
TTTCTTGGGAGCAGTGGACATGGGGTTTGGTTTTCGGGGAAGATCCGAATTGGGTTTTGTGTTTTGTGTTTTGGGTTTTGGGTTTTGGGTTTTGGGTTTCGGGTTTTGGGTTTTGGGTTCGTTAAGCAGAGATTTGCTGCATTTAATCAATTGTTGTTGGATATATGTTACAGAACTAACAGATAATACACTTAACATAATTTCAAGAACTTCCGGGGAAGGAACACGAAACAGGAAACACGAAACAGGAAACACGAAACCCAAAACTCCAAACTCAAAACCCAAAACCCAAAACCCAAAACTAAATCACCCCTTTCCATATAAGCACCAACAACACAACCCCCGCAATAATCCTATAGATGCCGAAAAGTCTGAAACCGTATTTCTGAAGAAATCCTATGAAAAATTTGATGGCAAGGATGGCTACAATGAATGCAACGACATTTCCAATAACCAGAAGTTTGACCTCTTCGGCCTGGATGACATCGTATTCCTTTAATAATTTATAACCTGTTGCGGCCATCATGGTTGGCACAGCAAGGAAGAATGAAAATTCAGCAGCGAGACGACGCGTAAGCTTTTGCTGCATACCACCGATGATCGATGCCGCGCTACGGCTTACTCCCGGTATCATTGCAAGACACTGCCACAGTCCGATCACAAAGGCTTTACCAAAAGTCACTTCTTCTTCTTTATCAATCGGATGTTTTGCAAATACCCTGTCGATAAATAATAAAAACACCCCTCCAATCAATAACATGATGGCAACGGTGGTCGGGCTTTCCAGCAGCGAGTCGATCTGATCTTCAAAGAGAAATCCTAATACAAGAGCGGGGATTACAGCAACAATCAGTTTTACATAAAATTGCCAGCGTTTGAAATCGAAGAATTTTCGCCAGTACAAGGCTACTACAGCCAGGATCGCCCCAAGCTGCACCGCTACCACAAAAGTTTTAGTAAACCGGTCTTCCTCGATCCCGAACAACGCGTTGGTAATGATCATATGACCGGTGGAAGAAATGGGCAGAAATTCTGTGATGCCCTCAACAATGGCTATGATAATGGCTTCAAATAGGGTCATGCTGGGTTATAGTAAGGATATAAACCTGGAGTGACTAATGAGCAGGGCCGTTATTATTTCTGTCGGGCCTGCGGAAAATGGCAAACACTTCAAGTCCAAGCCCTATAAGAATAAGAATGGGAGCAAGCGTAATACGCCTGAAGCTGTAAACCTGGTTTGGATCAAATTGGTTTGGATCCTCGCTTTTACCACCAGCCATCAGTAAAAGACCGGCAATAATAACGATCAGGCCAATGATCATCCACTTATAATTCTCTTTTCCAAAAAGTGCGCTCGATTTCCGTGCAGCAATTTGTTTCTTATCGGTCATGCTTTCAAATTTGACGCGGCAATATAAGTACACTAATACAAATCGTCCAATTTCATTTTCAGGTACTTTAATACCGAACGGTGGGTGCTGGCCAGTGAGATCCCGATACCGATAAGGATAATAAGTCCGAACATGATGCCCAGGGAACCATAATCTCTTAAAGCCTTTATTTCAGGCAGCCACCTTTCGGCAAAGAATATGAATCCGAGGATGCCCGCCACCGCTATCAATCCGCTGATAGCTCCATTAATTATTGCCCTGATATTCATCGGACGGGCTATGAACCACCGGGTTGCGCCCACCATTTGCATGGTTTTAATAAGAAAGCGGTTGCTGAACATGGCCAGCCTGATGGTATTATCAATCAATATGATCACCAGGATGCAGATCACGATGGCGATCACCAGCATCACAATGCTGATCTTCTGAATTATATTATTAAGATTGGCTACCAGCGACTGGGGGTAGGCTACGTCGCTCACGGCGATATTCTGAAGCAGGGTGGCCTGGATTTTCTGAAGGGAATCAGCCACCGCATATTCACTGCGGATACGGAAATTTATGGAGGCGGGAAGGGGATTATTCTCCAGAACGCCCGACCAGTCTGTGTTGCCGTCTTCCAGGTACTTTTGCTTTGCCTGTTCCTTTGTCACAAATTCATAAGCCCTGACATAAGGCTGGGTTGCGATGTACTGAACCAGGTCGGCACTGTCTTTTGTGGTGATGTTCTCGCGGAGATAAACCCGCACCTCTATACTTTCCTGGAAATGCTGTCCTAGCTTGTTTGCGTTGATAAGAAGCCAGCCCAGAACTCCGAGGATCAGCAGCACGAAGGCTACTCCAATGATGGCCATAACGTAGGATGGCTTTGATCTCCGGGCAGATAATCTTCCTGGTTGAGGCATAAGCGATTGAAATTTTACATGGGTTAGAAAGGAACGGGGCAAAATTAGCGGATTTACAAGTCTATACGCTCAAATCCGTATTTTTGTTATCCCACTAACGATTGCGCGGGGCTGATATTTTAATAGCGATTAATTAGTTGTGAAGATAACCTGCTTTTAAGGCTTTTTTCACAAATGGATCGCTGCGCATTTATCGGATCACTCCGGTTTTCCCTTTTTCAAAAACTAATAAACTATAGGTATCAGGGAGTATGGAATACAACTTTTCAGAAATAGAGAAGAAATGGCAGGAGCAATGGAAGCGGAGCGGTGTGTATGCCGTGAGCAACGATTCGGACAAACCGAAGTTTTATGTGCTGGATATGTTTCCTTATCCCAGTGGCGCAGGATTGCATGTGGGTCATCCCTTAGGATATGTAGCCAGTGATATTTACGCGAGGTATAAGCGACTGAAAGGATTCAATGTTCTCCACCCGATGGGATATGATGCGTTCGGACTTCCGGCAGAGCAATACGCCATTGACCATGGCATCCATCCCGCGGCATCAACGGAGGCAAACATCAATACCTTCCGCAGGCAAATGGACAATATTGGGTTTAGCTACGACTGGAGTCGTGAAGTACGCACCTGCGACCCTCATTATTATAAATGGACCCAATGGATTTTCCTGCAGTTGTTCGATAGCTGGTTCAATCGCAAAACGCGGAAAGCGGAGCGTATAGGCAGCCTGGTTAGTATTTTCGAAAATGAAGGAAATGCCTCATACGAAGTTCCCAATCCAAAATTCCGCGTACCCGGTAAAAACTCATCAGGTTTCTCTTCGCAGGATTGGAAAGGCTTTGATGAAAAGACCCGGCAGTTGATCCTGATGGAATACCGGTTGGCCTACCTTGCATATACAGATGTGAACTGGTGTGAGGCGTTGGGCACGGTACTGGCTAACGATGAAGTCATTAATGGAGTGAGTGAGCGGGGTGGGTTTCCTGTGGTTAAAAAGAAAATGCGGCAGTGGAGCCTGCGTATTACTGAGTATGCTGAGCGATTGCTGAGCGGACTTGATACCATCGACTTCAGCGATTCACTGAAGGAGATACAACGCAACTGGATAGGCAAAAGCCTGGGCGCCGAAATTGATTTCCCGGTTAAGAGTGAAAAGAATATCGTTAAGAGCATGCGGGTGTTCACAACCCGTCCCGATACCATCTTTGGGGTTGACTTCATGGTTGTAGCTCCCGAGCACGAAATGGTGCAGGATATTGTAGCTGCCGGATCGAAGGCCGCTATTGAAGAATACCTCTTGTATGCGCAAAGCAGATCTGAAATAGAGCGCATGGCAGAGGTGAAAAGAATAACGGGTTGCTTCACGGGGGCGTATGCTGTAAATCCACTGAATGGCCGTGAAATACCAATATGGATAAGCGAGTATGTGCTGGCAGGTTATGGCACTGGCGCCATTATGGGCGTGCCTTGCGGCGATGAACGGGATCACAAATTCGCAAAACACTTTGCGATTCCTATTACCAATATTATCGGCGAGCATTATAATGGTGAAGAAGCCAATCCCACGAAAGATGCCATTTTGCAGAATAGCGACTTTCTGAATGGAATGCTTATGCGGGATGCCATCGACGTAGTGATCGGAAGAGTGGAAGAGCTGGGGATTGGCAAAAGGCAGATCAATTATAAAATGCGCGACGCCGGTTGGAGTCGTCAGCGTTATTGGGGCGAGCCATTTCCTGTGATCTATAAAGACGATGTTCCGTATCCGATCGACGAAAAAGAACTTCCGCTGAGGCTACCGCCATCCGATGACTTCAAACCATCAGGAACAGGCGAAGGACCGTTAGCCAAAGTAAAAGATTGGGTTTACATCAACGAAAGTGAAAGAAGGGATACCAATACAATGCCCACACATGCGGGAGCGGCCTGGTATTTCCTCCGTTATGCCGACCCGCACAATGATAATGCTTTCGCAGATCGCAAGGCACTTGATTACTGGGGGCAGGTGGATGTTTACATCGGCGGCGCCGAACATGCCGTGGCGCATTTGTTATATTCGAGATTATGGACAAAAGTTCTATTTGACCTGGGATATCTCAGCTTTGAGGAACCATTCAAAAAGCTCATCAACCAGGGAAAGATCGGAGGCGACTCCAGGCTTGTTTACCGCATCAGGAACACCAACACATTTGTTTCGGCCGGATTAAAGAACGACTATCAGACCGATGAATTACACGTGGATGTAACACTGGTAAATGGCATTGAACTGGATATTGAGGGTTTCAGAAAATGGCGCGATGAATATTCCGATGCGGAATTCATTTTTGAAGATGGATCCACAACTTCGGAAAGCAATGGAAAGGATGGAAGATACCTTTGTGGTACACGCCTTGAAAAGATGAGCAAGCGTTATTTCAATGTTGTTAATCCCGATGATGTTGTAAAAAAATACGGAGCCGATACATTCCGTATGTATGAAATGTTCCTTGGCCCGATTGAAATGAGCAAGCCGTGGGATACAAAAGGGATTGAAGGCGTGTATAGGTTCATAAGAAAATTCTGGCGTTTGTTCTATGATGAGCAAAAGGGAAAAGTTTGGAACGACGCGCCGGCTACAAACGCCGAATTGAAAGTGTTGAACAGAACAATCAAAAAGGTTGAAGACGATGTAGAGCGCTTTTCTTTCAATACTGCTGTCAGCGCATTCATGGTTTGTGTGAATGAGCTGACCGACCTGAATTGCCACAAGCGCGCCGTATTGGAACCACTTCTGGTATTGCTTACTCCTTTTGCGCCTCATCTTTGCGAAGAGTTATGGCAAAGGTTAGGTAATGCCACAACCATACTCGATCAGCCCTATCCGCGATACGATCCCCAATACCTGGTGGAAAGCAGCAAAGATTACCCGGTTTCAATCAATGGGAAACTGAGGACGCAGATCAATATGGATCTGGAGCTTTCTCAGCCGGAAGTAGAGGAGATCGTTTTATCCAACTCCATTGTTCAGAAATGGCTGGAAGGCAAACCGCCTAAGAAGATCATTTACGTGAAGAATAAAATGGTGAATGTTGTAGTGTGATCACACGCTGGCGATGCGTTGAATTTGGTTGGACGATTAAAAGAGAACGCTTAACTTAAAATAAAAATACATCATGCGCATCCTCATCGCCCTCCTTTTGGTTGCATTAACCGCCTGCAATAATGCCGGAAAGTCTGACGACAAAACTGTTAGCACCACTAAATCTGATAAATCTGAAAAAGCTTCCGAGAATTTCAGGAATGATATCTCATTCAAAGAGTCGGGCCTAAAAGTTCAGCAGGCATTTCTGCTTTTTGAAGATGGCAGGCTGGTTCCGACGGATAATAAGGTTGAGGTAGGCCAGCAGGTGAATTTGCGCCTGATCATTGAAGGTTGGGAACCCGTGAATGGAAAAGTTTTCCTGGGCGCTTCTGAAAAAATATCAACAGACGAGGGTACCGTCATACTCGATGAAACTGATCTTTTTGCCAGTTATGCCGATGGCATCGACGCCACAGCCGCAGGCCTCATTACGCTAAGCGCCGTCATCACCCGCGTAGACAAATTGTTCAAATACTTCGAAGTAGCATTTAAAGTATGGGATAAGAAATCGAATGATAATGTGACCGGGAGCTATAGGCTTTATTTGAAGTAGAGGGATAATTTGATAATTTGATAATTTGAGGATTTGAGGATTTGGGGATGAATTATTTAATTGATCAATTGTCCAATTCATTCTCAAATCCTCAAATCCTCAAATCCTCAAATTTTCACACGTATATTCAATCTTAAATAAATCTGTCAATGAGATATCTCATACTTCTATTCGTTGTTCTGGGGTTTTCTGCCCATGCTCAGCAAACCGACGCATGGTTTGCCACTTATCCAACACTTTCCCCCGATGGTAATACTGTTGTTTTCAGTTATGAAGGCGACCTGTGGAAAGCCGGTGTGAATGATGGCCAGGCAGTTCGACTGACCGGGATGCAGGGTTATGAAACCAATGCCCGCATTTCGCCCGATGGCAAATGGATCGCTTTTACAAGCAGGCAATTTGGTAACCCCGAAGTATTTGTCATGCCTGTTGATGGCGGCGACATACGTCAGCTCACTTTTCACGATGCAACTGACGAAGTGGATGGATGGAGCTGGGATTCGCAAACGATCTATTTTACATCATCACGCTATAATTCGTTTTCAGGTTATAAAGTGAGTGTGAACGGTGGCACCCCGGTTCGGCTGTTCTGGAATTATTTTAATACAGTACACAACATTGCCGAACATCCCGACGGGCAAATCTTTTTTAACGATACATGGGAGAGCAGGATCTTCCCGCAGCGGAAGGGTTATAAAGGAGTTTATAATCCTGATATACAATCGTACAACCCAAAATCAAAAACCTATAAAAGGTACACTGATTATATCGGGAAAGACTTCTGGGCTACGATAGACAAAGAAGGTAAAGTATATTTTGTTTCCGATGAGTCGAATGGCGAGTATAATCTTTACACATTTAATGGAAATACAAAAACGTTACTGACAAACTTCAACACTTCTATTAAACGGCCTTTTGTGGCCGCTAACGGCAGCAGGGTTGTTTTTGAAAAAGATTACCAGTTGTACATATACGATGTTGCTTCCAAAAATTCCTCTAAACTGAATCTCAGGCTTGTCAGGAATAATATTCTTCCGCAGCAACAAAACTTCAATATCACAAACAGCATTACATCATTTGATGTTGCGCCCGACGGAAAGAAAATGGCTTTCACTTCGAGAGGAGAGATTTTCGTGAGCGATCCTGAAGGAAAATTCATTCAGCAGGTAAAGAAGGGAAATGCAGAACGCGCAATGGAAGTGAAATGGCTCGCAGACAACAAGACACTGCTTTTTAATCAGACTGTTGAAGGTTACCAGAACTGGTTTACAATTCCGGCCGACGGAAGCGGAAGCGCTAAGCAAATCACAAAAGACAAGCGGAACAACCGTGATCTTGTAATGAACAAATCGCGTACAAAAGCGGTTTACATCAGTGGCCGCGATGAGGTTCGCCTGCTTGATTGCAAAACTTTTGAAAGCAAACTGGTTGCAAAGGATGAGATATGGGGAATTCAGAATGCCGATCCGGGTTTTTCTCCAAACGATGAATATGTATTCTTTACAGCCAAGAGGAATTTTGAGGACGATATCTTCATTCATAATATCAAAACCGGTAAGACCACCAATCTTACCAATACAGGCGTAACAGAAACAGCCCCTGTCTGGTCGCCGGACGGCAGGTATATATTTTTTGTATCCAACAGGCTTCGGCCTGCTTATCCGTACGGCTTGCAGAGTGCAAGGATCTACCGCATGCCGCTTGAAAAATTTGACGATGCTTACCGGATGGACAAATTCAGGGAGCTTTTCAAAAAAGATTCTGTAAGAAAGGATTCAACTATTACCATTGATGCCGCAGGCATCATGGATCGGCTGGAGCGTATCACTCCCAATTTCGGCACCCAGAACAATCCTTATGCTGTTCAGAAAGGGGAGAAAACATTCCTTCTTTACAATTCAGATCAGGCCCAGGGAGTTAATGGGCTCTGGAAAACCACGCTGGACCCGTTTGATGCGCCAAAAACCGACAAGATTGAGGGCATCACCTCTTTCGGTTTCCAGTTTGTGGAGGTGCCTGATAAAACGGGCGATAAATATTTCCTGTTATCCGGCGGGAGTATCTACAAACTGAACCTCGATCAGAATAAAGCCGATAAGATAGAATTGAACTACGCGTTCCGGCGAAACCTGGCGCAGGAATTTGACCAGATATTCGATGAAACCTGGGCCAATGTTGAAGAAAATTTTTACGATGAGAATTTCCATGGAGTAAACTGGAAAAAAATGCGCGAGATATACAGACAGTATGTCTCCAGGGTAAATACGCGGGCTGATCTCCGTTTAATGCTCAATGATATGCTTGGTGAGCTGAATTCATCGCATATGGGATTCAACACTTTTGGCGATGATGAAACGATCCGCCTGAGTTCTGTCAGTATGGAATCGGGCATCATGTATGAGGACAATGAGCCTTATAAAGTGAAATACATCGTTCGTAAAAGCAATGCAGACCGGAAAGGTGTTGACGTACGCCCAGGCGATGTATTAATAAAAGTAAATGGCGAGCCGGTAGATACTAAAATGGACCGGAACTTTTACTTCAGCCGCCCTTCGCTTGACCGGGAAATGGTACTTACCTTCAATCGCGCTGGCCAGCAGATTGACGTCAAGCTCCATCCACAGAGTTCCGGTGCACTGGGTTTAAATCTGTACGATGAATGGATCGAAACCAACCGCGCAAGGGTAAATGAAAAAGGCAAGAACCGGATCGCGTATGGTTACATGAAGAATATGGGTACGGGTGAACTCGAAAATTTTCTTGTCGACATGACAAGGCAATTGGGAAGCAGGGATGCGCTGATTTTAGATCTCCGGTACAATACGGGCGGCAACGTGCATGATGATGTTTTGAAGTTCCTCTCCCAAAAAAGTTACCTGCAGTGGAAATACCGTGAAGGAAAACTTACACCTCAATCGAATTTTTCTCCAAGCGATAAGCCGATAGTATTACTCATAAATGAACAATCGCTCAGCGACGCGGAAATGACAGCTGCCGGATTCAGGCAATTGAAGCTTGGGAAGATAATCGGGACTGAAACCTATCGGTGGATAATTTTTACCTCCGGGAAAGGTCTGGTTGATGGCTCATTCTACAGGTTGCCATCCTGGGGATGTTATACCCTTGATGGAAAAAATATTGAGAAGGAAGGCGTTAAACCCGACATTACTGTGGTCAACTCATTTTTGGACAGGGTCAATGGAACTGACCCGCAACTGGACAAAGCCATTGAAACCATTTTGCAGGAGTTGAAATAAAGTTTTTCAGAAGCCTGGTTTTCTGCGGCATCCTCGGGTACCCCTGTCTGTTAATTGGTGGTTATCCTTGGCGGATTCTGCCTTATAGTATGCATTGTTTTATATTTTGCTTTTCCAACCTCCACGGTTTATACTTTTTTGTCCGGCATATTGTAAGGAACAGGTATGACTAAGAACTTTATGATAGGCTTCATGTACGATGGGTATTTTTATTGCGCGAATGTGCATAAATATCAATCATCGCCGATTGAATATCATATTACTATTCTCGCCAGTAAATTTAAAGAGGGTATACCCTCAAAGATTGTTCTTAAGGATGAAGGAGAAGGTCCCCGCCTTATTTCTGAAGAAGCCGTTTTCCCCGATCTCCTGAATACCATCATAGGGGAACTTGAAAAACAGCATTAAACGAGCCCATCAATTCACCGGTAAAGTAATTGCGGTTATTTTTTTATCCTGCTGCATTACAAATTGTAGAAAAATTGCCTTGATCTGCCGATAAAAATCGTCAGCAATTGTTCTTTTATTGATATAATCAATCCTACATGGGTCATACTTAATGAATTTAACTTTTGGCATTGTTTTTCTCTTAAATAAACTAAACAGTGAATGTGAAAAAGAAAAAGGAAATAACAGAGACTTCTATAAGTGATATCATTTTCCTGATAATGTCCAATACAGGCATGACGCGGGAACAGGCTGCAATCACGGTTCAGAATATACTTTCATACATGAAAGAACATACATCAGATCCTTTGCATAAGGTTGTACGTGTATTGTTCGGCAATGGTAAGAATGAAGAGCGGCAAGCAAGGTTAAATTAGATATGACAATGAAAGAGAAAGGATACCTCCAATGCTTCAATTAAACTAAATGGCTATGGTTGTTCTTTGCTCTCCCTCTTCGGAAGCACATGAGTTTGCGATGTACGATGTACAAAAGGTGAATAATAATTTTTACCAGGCAACCCTTAAAAAATTCACCGGCGATAAAAATAATTTCCCAGGCGTTTTTCTTTTATGGCGGAATCCAGGCGACTGGATCACATTTCCGGAAGGCCATTCAAGCCTCGTTGGCTGTCTTGTACAGGAATTGGAAAAATGGGTTTATTGAATCTCCACATTTTTCAAAGCCGGTAAGTTCTTTACCGCGGTTTGTTTCATTCGTGCAAGAATCTTAATCTGGTCCGATAAATTCGCATGTATCAGTTGAAACTGATCGGTGATCGTCTTAAGGTCCGATAAAACCCTTCTTACCGATTCCATATCACTTTCGATTCCTTCACTGATCTCTTTTCTCCTTTGTGTAAGCAGCTGTTGCACTTTTTTATGTATCGGCAGCCTTGAAGGCTCAACGGGGAGCTGTGCATTTTCATTGCGGATTAATGTTTCGGCAAGATTGAACCGCTTTTTGATTTCATTTATCATCGGCGCAAATTCTTCATGGGCGTAACTGGTACCGAACTTCGACGCATAATACGATAACGAGGCAATGTACGATGTGAGCATATGGCTGGTGGTCACAAACTGGTGATATTGTGGCAGGTTGGGTTGTTGCGCCTTAGGTTCTGAAAGCATTCGCTGAAAAATATCTGACAAATTTGCCAACGCCACGAAAGCGTCTTTCCTTGCGATTTTATAGGTTGTAATGTCGGGTTGATTTCCTGTAAATGCCTGCGCTACTGTGAGAAAGTATTTTTTATTGGCATCAATCGCATTTGTAATAAACTCATCTATCTGTTCAAATTCCCATGCTGGCAAAACAAAGGTTGAAACAATGTATGCCAACGCTGATCCCACAGCGGTATCAATGATGCGGTCAACCAGCACGTGGTTCAGATCGGAAGGGCTCAGAAAATAAAACATCAGCAAAATAAAAACAGTAAGCGCCGCCGTACTGACTGTATATTGAAGTTTTAGCAGGCTGTATGAAATGATCATTGCGCACAACATGATAATAAATACCACTGTGCTGTTGCTGGTGGCCAGCAGTATTACAAAACCAATAGCGGCGCCTGCGAATGTGCCAATCAGTCGTTGTACATTCCTTTGCCGGGTGATGCTGTATGCAGGCTTCATGATGACCGCGATTGTCAACAGTATCCAGTACCCGTGTCCCAGCGGAAATAATAAAGAAACAATATAACCCGAAAGAAGCGCGGAGGTGAGCCTGACCGCGTGCCTGAATGTTCCTGATTTAAGTGAAAGGTTATCGGTTAGCAGGTTGGGGTTTAATTCCTGGCTGGACACAAACTGTTCTACATCCACATCACGCTTGTATTGTTTGCTGATGCGCTTATCATAGGTTGTATACGCCTGCAGGCGTTTGATACGTTCTGTTATATCTTCCAGGCTATACAGGATGTGTCGAAGGCTGATAAACCCTTCGACATTGTCGGCCTTAAGATTTTCTTCGCGCAATTTTACAAACGCGTCAATGCTTTGCTGGAGCCTGACGCTCAGATCCACTCCCGATTTATATTCGTAACCTTCCTGAACGGCCAGTCCGATATTATGCAGCTCATTTGCCAGAACAACAATATTATCGTGCAGTTGCTGCATTATTCCTGTTTCTTCAAATTCGAGGTGGAGCAGGTCGTAGTTTTGTTGAGACGTCATGATCCTTTCCATAAGATCGATGCTATCGAGGAAAGACATCATCAGCACGCGGCCTTTACGGGTCGATTCTGAGAGCACTTTTCTTGTAGTGAACAGCATTTCACGTAATTCGTCCTGGTGATTGCGGATGTTCACCTGGTGGAGCATCAGTTGCCGGAAAATGGCTTCATCATCCCTGAATTTATTATAAAACATCGCGCGGGTGCGGAGGTAAATGCCGGTTTCCATCAGGCATTCTCCCAAAAGCTGCTGAATGGGTCGGTAAGGTCTGAGGGTATGAAGCGCAAGGCTCAGCAACGCATACCACACGCCGCCGATGGTGATAAATAATCCATGCCACAATGGTTCGGGATTCTGAGTAGAGTCGATATTCAGAATAAAAACGATCAATGCTATCAGCCCGATGGTATTAGCCCTGTTGCCATAAACGGCGATCAATGAAAAGAAAAGGCCGAACAGTACAATCTCAATACTTATCATGAAAACGCTCACACGACTGTAAGTGGCGATAACCGCAACGAGGAAGTTAAATACAATGCTTACGAGCATGCCATTGCGGCGATATGCGATAGGTCCGGGATTATCAGTAAGACTTACAAACAATGCACCGAGGGGGATGCCGATCATGCTGTAGAGCAATCCATACTGATACAGCAATACTGAAGGGATGATAACACCTGCGGTTATGCGAATTCCCGTGTAGAGATATTGACTGCTGATGAATTTTCTGAGCTCCAGCTGATAATCCATTACGCGAATTTAGTTACCAGTAATAACTAAACTCAACGCATTATCAGACGGGTGCATATATAATTATTTATTCATCCGCATTCACAGAAGGGTCTCTTGGACCGGTTGATTCGCCGCTTCGTCCGGCTACATCTCCATCCGTATCTGGTCGCTGAACCGGCTTTTCAGCATCGTTGATCATTTCATTCAGTTTCTTAATGGTATTCCTGATCTTATAGAGCTGACCCCATGAAGCGCCGTTTTTTAAAGCAGTCACGAATTTCTCCCTTTCTTCATCTCTCATCATTTGCAGAAGTTCAGGGGAAAACCGGCTATATTCTCTTTCCATGCCCACCTTTACATTTAAAGCGTTTAATCCTAATTAGATACTTCAAGAATAATTTTGCACAAAGACCAGACCGTAATCCCTTAGGTTTAAAGTTTCTGAATGTGTAGAGGAAGTGTTCCCGAAATTGCCCGTTTCAAATAACGGATGGGGAAATGCTTTCGTTGTAATGTTGGATAATGATCAGGAAGGAGTTACGATATCAAGCGGCTTAAAGCCAAAGGTCTTGTACCATTCCATATTCTTTTCCTGCAGTAGTTCTTTATCAAGGTGGCCATAAAGGCGGAGGAAGAGGTCGCTGATGTTTTTCTGCTGTAAATGGAATTTCGCCTCTTCAAGGGCAGTATCCATTTCTTCTTCCAGAAAGTTATTATAAGAAGAAATAAATTCTTCCCTTTCCGTCTCCGGAAGGTTTTTAAAGGCTTCACTCGCCATGTAATTCTCAAATATTTGAAAATCATCGAGCATAAAGAATGTCTACCAACTATAATACCAAATACTTCGGAAAATACGGTGATGAAAGGCTATATGGTTAATCCGAAGTTAACTATAACTATTGATTGGCCAACAGGAGGAGGGTGAGGACATAATCGGCCAGGAGGATGCTTACGCAACAAACCACTACGGCCCTGGTGCCGGCCCTGCCAATTTCAAGCGCGCCCCCGTTTACATAGTAGCCATAATAGGCGGAAACGCTTGAAATAATGAAAGAGAATACATAAGCCTTGATCAGCATGAAGTAAACACTGAACGAATTGAAGTTTTCCCTGATGCCGAAATCGTAAACAGAGGGTGCGATTATTCCTGCAAGGTCGCCCACAAATCTCCCGCCCCAGATTCCCAGCCCGGCCGAAAGGACAATAAGGGTAGGGATCATTAACAGGGCCGCCACTATCTTCGGAAGGACGAGGTAGGTTTTTGTATTGACACCCATTATTTCCAACGCGTCGATCTGTTCTGAAACCCGCATGTTACCGAGTTCGCTGGAGATCTTACTGCCTACAACTCCGGCAAGAACAATGCAGACAAGGGTAGGCGCGAACTCAAGTAGCATTCCTTCTCTCACGATCTGGCCAATTACATATTTGGGCAGTAATGGGCTTACCAGCTGATACGCGGTTTGAACGGTAGACACTGCCCCGATGAATATTGAAATGATGGTGACGATGCCCAATGACCCTATGCCGATCTCTGAGCACTGATGCATGAGCTCTTTCCAATACACCCTTGTGTTCTCGGGTTTCGAGAACATCCCTTTGATCATAAGCAGGAACCTGCCAAAGTCTGTTAGAGGCGACATGAAGTGCGCAAATGTACGGTATCAGGCCCTCACGTTCATGTCTTTATAAAGTAAATTTCTAAACACTGAAAGCAGATACCTGTGACCATTTCAACTTATCGGAAAACGTTTGCCGGTTTTTCCCGTCTGCAGATTTATCAGTATCTATACAATCCCAAATATCTTTTCTATGCAATTGCCCCAGATGATGTTACATGTTCCCGGCCTGCTTTCTCCGGAGCTTCTCGAACAGATTGATGGATTATTGCCCCAGCTCCAATTTGCGGATGGAAGATCAACCGCTACGGGCGCGGCGCAGCAGGTGAAAAATAATCTGCAGGTTTCAAAAGAGGCGCATGAAGCACATCCCGAAGTTCAGCAATTGATCTCCAGGGCTATTTTATCAAATCCGCTGATACAGCAGGCCATCATGCCCGTGAAATTGCTTCCGCCGCTGATCAGTAAGTATGAGACCGGCATGCATTACGGGTGGCATACCGATAGCCCGCTAATGGGAGACGAATTCACGATCAGGGTGGACGTAAGCATCACTGTTTTCCTGAATCCTCCATCGGAATATGAAGGCGGCGAATTGGTGATCCATTCTCCGGGAGGATATGTTCAATATAAATTGCCAAAGGGTGACGCGATCATCTATCCAACTACCAGGTTGCATGGAGTGAACAACATATCGTCAGGTAAAAGGATTGCCGCGGTGACATGGATGCAATGCGCGGTTAAAAATCCTGAGCAGCGCGAATTGCTCTTTCAACTGAAGGCCGCATCTGATGCGATTGGAAATACACAGGGTGGCAGCACAGAACATTTGATGATCATGCAGGTGTATAGCAACCTGGTGAGGATGTGGGCAGAGTTGTAGGCTTAATACTTATTATGATAAGATGATTTCAAGAAAAAACCCCGTCAAAGCGACGAGGTTTTTTCTTGTCAATAATATCCGGGATATTTTAGAAACCTTTCTTCTGTCCGTTTTTCTTCACTTCATCCAGCATCTCTTTTACCGCGCGTTCCAGTTGAGGATCTCTTCCCGACAAAACACTTTTATAATCATTCGCTACCCTGATATCTGGTTCCAATTGTAAATTTTCCGTTGGCCTGTTCTCTTTTCCGATAGTTGCGACCATTGGAATTCCAAACACCAGTGTTGGATCTATCTGCGCTTCCCACCATACCGCTGTACCTGTTCCGGGAACCGGCATTCCGATCAGTTTTCCCAATCCCAGGCTCTTGTAAGCGTACGGGAACAGGAAAGCATCGGAATAATTGCTTTCACTCATGATCACGGCAGAAGGTGCTGCCCATTTGTTGCGTGGCTCACCCGATGTTGGCGTTACGCCCTGTGGTGAAAAATCAAGATATTTTTTTCCGCTCAGGAAGGTCACAAGGTCATCGTGCAGCCAGCCGCCACCATTGAACCTGGTGTCAACTATCAGCGCTTCTTTTCCTGCGGCCTTACCCAATGCATCTTCATAAACCGTACGGTAGCTGCCGTCATTCATACCCTGGATGTGTACATAACCAACTTTTCCGCCCGACATTTCCTCTACTTTTTTACGGTTCATTTTTACCCAGCGGTCATACAGCAATCCCTGCTCTTCACCTTGAGTTATAGGCTTGGTAGGCTCGTCCCACCTGGTCTTGGATTCGGGATCGTAAATACTGAGCAGTACATTCTTCCCGCTTTTGCGGTTCAGCAATCTCGACCAATCCATGTCGTTAGTAATGGCTTCGCCGTCTATCTTTTCAATCACAACACCTGGCTTCAGTTTGCTGGTTGCGTTTGTGAAAGGACCACCCATCAGCACTTCCATAACTTTTACGCCGTTTCCTTCATACATTTCATCGTATAACAAGCCAAGGCTGGCGGTATTATCGGTATTTACCTGTGGTGGAGCATAACGGCCGCCAGTATGCGAAGCATTGAGTTCGCCCAGCAATTCACTCAGCAGTTCCTGGAAGTCGTAGTTGTTATTGATATGAGGAAGAAACTTCGCATAGGTATCGCGGTAATACTTCCAGTCAAGCCCATGAATTTTGGGATCATAAAATTTCTTGATTACCTGCCGCCATGCGTGATCAAAGATGTATGCTCTCTCCTGATCGGCTTTTAACACCATTTCACCATTAACGGTAACTGGCATTGGTGGTCGCTGGGCTTCAACTTCAATTCTCATGATCCTGCCATCACTGACTACGAACATGGTCTTCCCATCCTTCGAAATATCCATTCCTGCCGGACCTCCATCCAGTTTCGCTACCAGTTTGGTTTCTTTCGTACGCGGATTTGTTACCCACAGATCGTAACCCTTTTCCATGCGCGCAAGGAAAAACAATTTCTCGCCATCGGAGCTGAGCATATAATCCGAGATATTACCGGAATTGATCGTCAACCGCATTTTCCGGTTTTCCAATCCGTCGAACACAGGCTCCCAACCTTTCGCAGGAGGGGCGATCTTCACTCCACCAGTATCTTTTTTTGCTTCGGCTTTTTCGCGGTCCTCTCTTTCTTTCAGTAATGCATACTCATCTTTCGTCAGTTTGAATTTGTCATAAGCTTCCTGGTCGAAGAACATAATATACACGTCAACTTCACGAGCGCCCTGGAACGCCAGTGGCTTCTTTCCATCACGGTCAGTTGCCCATAACAACGCCTTACCTCCAAAAACCCATTTAGCGCTGCCGTCAAAGAAACCACTTTCGGTAAGGTTCCTTCTTTCACCTGAACCATCAGCCTTCATCACTGCTACTTCAGAACTGCCCCATCTGCCTTCTGCCGAGTTGAACGCTATCCACTTTCCATCTGGCGACCACCTGTAATACTGATCACCGTCGGCATACGAAAAGTTTACACCCTTTGGTACAATGGTGCGTGATTTCTTAGAAGCTATATTATAAACCTTCAGCACATTCCTTTCTTCGAGGTATGCGATCTCTTTTCCATCTGGAGAAACCTCGGGCTGGAACTCATCCGCATCTGTTGCAACCAGCGGCTCTTCTTTTACTACGGTTGATGCATAGAAGTAAGGTTCTTCCTTACGCTCGATATATGCACGATAAATATCCCAGCTATTGCCGCGTTCAGTTGAATAATACAATGAACGTCCATCGGAACTGAAGCGAACCATCCTTTCCTGTTGTGGCGTATTGGTGATGCGCTTGGTAAGACCGCCTTCAACCGATGTCACAAACACTTCACCGCGTACAACAAACGCGATCTCTTTTCCATTAGGAGAAAGCACGGTTTGTGTTACTCCTGTATTGATAGGAAGAATTTTTTCAGTATTGGTGCGTGCATCGGTATTCACGCGTATGGCCACCTTCTGAGGCGAACCTCCATCCTTCATTGTATAAACTTCGCCATCATAACTAAAGCAAAGCGTTCCATCGTTTGCGCGGGTAAGATGACGAACCGGATGATCCTTCATCTTTGTAATGGGTACCGCATCTTTCGCGTTCAATGCAGCCTTGTAAATGTTTTGCGATCCGTTCTTTTCACTAAGGAAGTATACTGTATTGTCGTCATTGCCCCAGACAGGCTCGCGGTCTTCACCTTCGAATGAAGAGATCTGAGCATACTCATCTTTCTTCGTATCGTACACCCATATATCCCTTGTTACAGCCGAAGTGTGACGCTTACGCCATGCATCTTCATAACCCTTTCTGTCCTGGAAGATCAGCTTATCGCCTTTGCCATTAAAGCGCGCAAATTCCGATCCTGCCGACAGGTACATTACTGATCGGCCGCCTTCAACGGGCACTTTGTAAAGTTTCTGGAACAAACCGCGCTGCGGAAATCTTGCCGACGTATAGACGTCGTTGCGATTAGTGCCAAACAAAACCGATTTTCCATCCGGGGTAAAATCGTAAGGAACATCATTGGCCGAATGATAGGTGAGCCTTTTTGCTTCACCACCGGCAGCAGGCATTACGTAAACATCAAAATTTCCATAACGGTCGCTGGCAAAGGCAACCCATTTTCCATCGCGACTCCATACAGGCATATAATCATGCGCTTCGTGCAGCGTGAGCGGATAGGCATCGCCTCCGCTGCTGTTCACTTTGTACAGGTCGCCCTTATAACTGAAAACTATTGTTTTGCCATCCGGTGAAATTGCCGGATAACGCATCCATAAAGGTGTTTGCTGTGCAAACAGGGGCATAGCCAACAGGCTGCCCATTATTAAGCAGGCAATCTTTCTCATAATCGCATCATTTAATTTAGGGGTAATGAAGTTAAGTAAAGGGGAAGGCCAAATCGCCGGGATTTTTAAAAGATACATGAGCGGTTAAAGTACGATGTGAGGGTAATCTGAATACGATGAACGATTGATGTTTTTTTGACTGTTACAGAAATTACCGGAAGTAGCAGGATAGTCTTAAACATGCGGTAGATTTGGAGGTATGAAATATGTATTATTACTGCTCATTTTACCGGTTGTTCTACCGGTTCGGGGCCAGCAGCACCTTAATGTCATGAGTTTCAATATCCGTTATGACACTCCACGCGATAGCGCCAATGCCTGGCCGTTGCGGAAGGACTATGCGGCCGGCCAGATACTATTTCATGAGGCGCACATTGTTGGCGTTCAGGAAGCGCTTCATCATCAGCTGACCGATCTGAAAGAAAGGCTGACCAACTACAATTATGTTGGAGTTGGAAGGGATGATGGGAGACAAAAGGGTGAGTATTCTGCCATATTTTACGATAGCACCAGGTTGAAAGTTCTGGAGTCCCGCACGTTCTGGCTTTCACCTACGCCGGATGTTCCCGGAAGCAAAGGTTGGGATGCAGCCATCACCAGGATCGTAACCTGGGCTAAGTTCAGGGACCTCAGAACAAAAAAACAGTTCTTCGTTTTCAATACGCATTTTGATCATATAGGGCAGGTTGCAAGAGCAGAGAGCGCTAAGCTGCTGATAAATTATGTGAGGGACGTGGCTGGTAACGCACCCTGCATTATCACAGGCGACTTCAACGCTCATCCGGGCCAGGAACCGATTCAGATCATCACAAATAATAATGATCCTTTGCACCTGATTGATTCAAAAGCGGTTTCCGCAAGCCAGCATTATGGACCTGGAGGTACCTTCAATGGTTTTCAGTCGAAAGAGTCCAGCGATGCGCCGATTGATCATATCTTTATTAAGAACAAGGTGAAAGTGCAACAGCACGCCACCTTATCACAAACATGGGGAGGAAGATTTTCATCAGATCATTTTCCAGTCTTCGCAAGAGTTGTGGTTCAGTAATTTTGAGTAATGACGATTGTAATTGAAAATATCATCCGCAAATACCAGGACACTTTTTACCCGGTAGTTCCATTCAACCCGGCTACGC
Source organism: Chitinophagaceae bacterium (assembly GCA_036402175.1). GTDB lineage: Bacteria > Bacteroidota > Bacteroidia > Chitinophagales > Chitinophagaceae > DASPKM01. The sequence goes on from DASWTK010000041.1 coordinate 19,560, forward strand.
AAAAGCTGGCCAGCCTTGATCTTACGGCCAATAACAAAGAACTGACAGAGGAAATCTTTAACGATACTGAACGCTTTTCCAGTTACATCGAGCAGAAGCGGATTGCCGAAGATGCTTCTTATCTCATTGGCGGATACAATGAACTGCGGGCATTGTATGGAAGAAGTGAGCTGTTCAATCAATCGCTTTCGCACGTGGTGCCTGAAAATAATGCGGCGGTTGATCCTTTTAATCCACCGGTTACACTTTCAGTTCCATTACCCGAAATGCGGGTTGGTGCGTTAAAAACACCTGAACCGCGACGTCTTCACCTGGGGACAGATATCTGGGGACCTGTTGGTACACCGGTACACGCACCAATGGGAGGCATGATCCACAGCTTTGCATTCAATGAGCATTACGGTGATTATGGAGCAACCATCATTCTTTTACATCAGCTGGATGGATTCCCGTTTTATACGTTGTATGGTCATCTCAGCCTGAATGATATTGAGAATATTTCAACCGGACAATACCTCAACCGCGGACAGAAATTTGCCACATTTGGTCAGCCTCACGAAAACGGCGAATGGCCACCACACCTGCACTTTCAGGTGATCTATGATCTGGGTTTGTATGAAGGAGATTATCCCGGCGTATGCAGGTATTCTGAAAGGGAAAGAAATTTATATAATTGCCCGGATCCTGATGTGATTTTACAAATGAACAGGTATTTACATTAGCCGCAACAACTTCGGCTTGAAATTGTTCTAGAAACCTGCTAAAATACCACAAACCGAAAAGCCTACCAGGAAAGTGACCCCAATTGTAATGAGCATTGCCTTGCCAATTTCCTTGTGGCGGGTGCCCGCAACCAGGACGATGCCTGCTATCAACTGAAAAAGAAACAACATGCCTGGAATAAACAGCAGGTAAGCAAGACCGGCTCCCAGATCATTTGAATTATTTGCCAGTATAAGACAAATTATGAAGGCCACTATGTTCAGCCCACTGATCAATAGCGCGTATTTGGTTACTTTACTCATATGCAGGTTCTCTTTGCTTTTGCAGTTGTTTCAGATATTCCTCCTTTTCATCACGGTAGAAAAGATTCATGGTTTCAAATGGGATAATTCGCCCATCCTTATGAACAATATGCACACAACTTTTTTTAATTGCACGCACGTCAAAATCGTAAGCATCAATGAAACGCATGATGATGATCCGGAATAAATTGTCGTATGAAAGTCCGGGAGCATGTATTTGCGGCAGGCAGCACAATAGTTGTTTCATATTATTATCAACCCTGTCAACCGAAATGCCGGTGCTGAATATTTTCAATAACTGTTCATGCAATGCGGCGTCCTGTTCGTACACAATAGTATTTCTGCTATTACTAAGAAGATGCGCAGGATCGATATATCGTGTCATGGGTATAACCTGTCCCCCAAGTTTCAACGCATAACCCATCACCAGCGCATCCGGATTGCATGGAACGGGGATAAGATCGTTCGGCTGAAAAACATTTGTTTGTTCCAGGATTTGTCGCCTTACATCGGTCATGGTTATCCGATCTGTGGCCGGATCAAAATCCTCTACCCTTCCTGCAACCTGAACAGGCTGGAATGTAACGCCTCTTACACACCTTTGCTGCAATGCAAAATCAATGATCTCTCCGATCTCATCATCGTTAACACCCTTTTGCAGTGTCACTACAAGTGTAGTTGAAAGGTTTAACGCATTCAGCTGCTGAAGCGCCTGTATCCTGGTTTCCCTCAGATCTTTTCCACGCAACTGAAGCAACGCATTTGCTTTGAAGGAATCGAATTGCAGATAGATCTCAAAGTCGGGCATATACGTGGCAAGTCGCGCCGCAAACTCCGGATCTTTTGCAATGCGGATGCCATTCGTATTCACCATCAGGTGCCTTATCGGTTTCTGCTTTGCGATGTCGAGAATTTCAAAAAAATCCGGGTGTATCGTCGGCTCGCCTCCGCTTATCTGAACAACGTCGGGCTCTCCCTCATTTTCAACAATAATGTCAAGCATTCTTTCAACTTCAGCAACGGTTCTGTGCCGGCCATAGTGCGGTGAGCTCATGGCATAACAGGTGGGACATGTCAGATTGCAACGGTCTGTGATCTCCACCACGGTAAGGCAGCTGTGTTGTTCATGATCCTGGCAAAGTCCGCAATCGTAAGGGCATCCATAATGTGTTTTGGTGTTGAACCGTAATGGAACTTCCGAAGGCTTGTTGTAATTGCGAATGCTTTTGTAATACTCCACATCGGTTGCTATCAGCACTTTGCTGAAACCATGATCGGGACAATTCTTGAACATGTAAACGTTGTCGTTCTCAAAAACGATCTTCGCATCAACGCGCTTCAGGCATTCGGGGCAAAGGCTGATGGTAAAGTCGTAATAAGTATAACTTCTTTCAGGCATGTGCTTCCAGCAGTTTTTTTGGTTTGATGATAAAAGGCGAATAATACAGCAATCCCGTAATACATGCAAGCTGTATAACCGTCAGCCCTGCGATGGTTTCATTATGCGGCTTAATGAAATCCTGGCCAAACCTGAACAGCAGGTAGGCGATCATGAACAGTTTGAACAATGCGCCATTTGAAAGAATCGCTTTTCTGCGAAGCTTCGTCAGCATCACCCACAGCATGATCAGAAAGATTATCTCATACAGTGCAACAGGATGCCGGTTGATGCCATCGCCAAGGTCCATCCCCCACAACTGTGAAGTTGGAATGCCAAAGGTTGGTTCATAAACGCCCATGCTGAAACAACCCAGCCGCCCGATGCAAAGCGCAAGTATCATTGGAAATACGAACAGGTCGCCCGAAGCCTTCTTTTCGCCGATCTTTTTCTTTATCAGTTCAACACCGGCCAGTCCGCCTAAAAATCCACCTACCACTGTTTTATTTGAATAAATATAAAGAAGCACGTTCCCGGCTTCCATAAGCGCTGATGGCTGTTCCAACGCTCCTAATACCCTTGACCCAATCAAAGCGCCGAATATTGCACCGATAATTATCCATATCCTGTTGGGGGAATCGATCACATCCTGCTGTTTACGTCTCAGGTATAAAAAATACCGGAAGCCAATGAAGAATGCTGCAATTTCAAAAATCGCGTGAAGAAGGATGGGGAAACCTCCAATGTAAAATTGTAACGGGAATTCCACCGGATGAATTTAGCTATTTTTTTAGCTGAATTTGAGAATTACTATTTACCATATTTTTGCCGAAATCGAACAAGATGATTGACATTGCATTGATAAGGAATTCACCGGAAGCAGTAAAGGAAGCAATGCGAACGCGCAATGAGCCTGATAACATCATAGATGAGATCCTGAAACTCGATACAATGAGGCGGGAGAATCTGAGGGAAAACGAATTACTGCGTGAACAGCGGAATATTCTAAGCAAAGAAATTCCAAATGAAAAAGATGCCGCGCAAAGGACCGAAAAAGTGAATGCGGTAAAAAAAGGAAAGGAACGTATCAATGAACTGGAGATACAATTGAGGGAGATTGAACCCGAGCTGAATAAGTTGCTTTCCAGCGTTCCCAACATGCCGGGCGATAAAACGCCGGTTGGGCTTACAGAAGAAGACAATAAAATCATCAGTGAACACGGAACCAAAAGAAATTTCGATTTCGCGCCGAAGCCACATTGGGATATTGACATCTGTACCAAACAAATTGATTTTGAGAGAGGGGTGAAACTGAGTGGTTCCAGGTTCTATATTCTCCGGAGCAGGATCGCCCGCTTGCAAAGGGCATTGATCACCTATTTGCTTGACCGTCACATCCAGGCCGGTTACGAGGAATTGAATGTGCCGTACATTTTACGTGGCGGCGCTGTTTTCGCATCCGGACAGCTGCCTAAATTCGCCGACAACCTTTATCATGACGCCGAAGAAGATTATTGGCTGATACCCACAGCCGAAGTTCCTGTTACATCATTTCATAGCGGCGAGATACTGGATGAGTCGCAACTAACGCTTAACTATACCAGTTATACACCCTGTTTCCGGCGCGAAAAAACCAGCTCAGGGAAAGACGTCCGGGGAATAAAAAGGGGCCACCAGTTCGATAAGGTGGAATTGTACAAGTTTGCGCATCCCGACAAATCAGAAGAAGAACACGAAAAAATGCTCAGGCATGTAACTTCCATTGGAGAAGAACTTGGGATCCCATACCGTATCAAATTACTTTGCACTGCCGATATAGGTTTCAGCGCAAGAATGACGTACGATGTGGAGTTCTGGGCGCCTGGCTGCAACGAGTGGCTTGAAGTGAGTTCGGTAAGCAATTGCGGCGACTTCCAGGCAAGGAGGGCGGCGATCCGTTATAAAGATCCCGTCACCGATACAAATAAATTGGTACACACCCTGAACGGAAGTGCTTTCGGAATCCCCAGGACGATGATTGCGATCATGGAAAACTATCAACAGGCCGATGGAAGCATACTGGTACCGGACTGCCTGAAGCCGTACGTGGGTGCTTCAGTTATCACCGCCTAGTAGTTCGTTAACCATTTCCTGCCACTCCTGCTGTAATCCATAACCGGGCATTCTTTTTCCTGCGCGGTTATACCAGTAATTCGCGTTGAACACGTCGCCTTCTTTACGATGCAGGTAGGCATGTATCCAGGCGGCGGTTTTATCCTCTACGTCCTGAATGGTCTCATGGGCCTTGTCCCAATCATCTTTACCATCAAACCATAATGCCTGCAGGTAAACTGACAATGGAGGCGGTTGGTGATCAGATAATGTAGCTGAAAATTCTTCGAATGTCATAAACAGGTTGACTAGTTTAATTCGCGATCCTGATATTTACCGAAATCTACTATCTTATCTTTGTTTTATGCCGAATCCGAATTTAAATAATGATAAAGGGTCACTGAATACTGCGGAAAAAGAATTTGAGAATACCATCCGGCCTTCGGTAATGGCAGAATTCGAAGGCCAGTCTCAGATCATTGAAAACCTCAGGATCTTTATCAAGGCTGCAAAAATGCGTGGAGAAGCCCTTGACCACATTCTGTTTCATGGCCCGCCCGGTCTTGGTAAAACCACCCTCTCCCGGATCGTAGCGAATGAGATGGGAGTTAATATCAAAGAAACTTCCGGTCCGGTCATTGAAAAGCCCGGAGACCTTGCAGGCCTGCTTACCAACCTCGAAGCAAACGATGTGCTGTTCATTGATGAGATTCACCGTCTCAGCACCGTAGTGGAAGAATATCTCTATTCCGCAATGGAAGATTACCGCATCGATATTATGATTGAGAGCGGACCCAATGCACGCAGCATCCAGATAAATCTGAACCCCTTCACACTGATCGGCGCAACAACAAGAAGTGGATTACTTACCGCTCCGCTTTTGTCCAGATTTGCGATCAAGTCACGCCTCGAATATTATTCCAGCGAAACGCTGAAGCATATCATACTTCGTTCGTCCAATATTCTGGGCACAAAAATCACTTCCGATGCCTGTTCTGAAATTTCCAGGCGCAGCAGGGGAACTCCCAGGATAGCAAACGCATTGCTCAGGCGTGTACGCGATTTTGCACAGGTGCTGGGCAATGGAGTCATTGACCTTGGAATAACGCAGCACGCGCTGAAGGCGCTGAACGTAGATGAACATGGTCTTGATGAAATGGATAACAAGATATTGCTTACCATCATCGATAAATTCAAGGGCGGTCCTGTAGGTATCAGTACCATTGCCTCGGCCGTTGGTGAAGAACCGGGCACCATTGAAGAAGTTTATGAACCTTTTCTGATACAGGAAGGTTTTCTGAAAAGAACACCACGCGGACGGGAAGCTACCCACAAGGCATACGAACATCTCGGAAAGAGAAAAATGGGTGATTACGACGAAAACCTGTTGTTCTGAAACAAAAAAACCGCTGACCTTATACAGTATCAGCGGTTCAATATCAGGAATAGATTTTTATTTAAGTTGCTGCAGCGGGAACTACCAGCCTGAAACCATTACCATGGATATTCACGATCTCTATGTTTGAATCGTCTTTCAGATACTTACGCAGTTTCGCAATGTAAACGTCCATGCTGCGGCCGTTGAAATAGGTATCACTGCCCCAGATCTTTTTCAATGCCTTGTCTCTCGGAAGCAGGTCGTTCATATGCTCACTGAGCATTTTCAGCAACTCATTTTCCTTGGGAGAGAGCGTTTGCATTTTGCCGGCATGACTCAACTCGCGGAGCTTCGGATTGAAATGATAACTGCCAAGGTCAAATTCACGGTTTTCATTTTCCTTGTTAAGCTCTTCATTCCGCTTCAATATGGCTTTTATCTTGAGCAATAATACTTCACTGTCGAACGGCTTGGTAATATAGTCATCGGCGCCAAGTTTATATCCCTGAATAATGTCTTCCTTCATGGTCTTTGCGCTCAGGAAAAACAATGGGATCTCCGGATCTACGTCCCGGATCTCTTCGGCCAGGGTAAATCCATCCATGTTCGGCATCATGATGTCCAGAAGGCATAAGTCGAACCGCTCACGCTGGAAGGCTGCCAGTCCCAGCCGGCCGTCCCGTTCCAGGGTAACGTCAAAATCATTCAATTCCAGGTAATTCTTCAATACCATGCCCAGGTTCTGATCATCTTCGCACAATAATATTTTAGGTTTCTTTCCGTCCATAAGTTTCAATTTTAAATTTGACGTGCTCCTGTTCTGAAAAGCAAATAAAATTAAATCATTTACCACACTTAAGGGCAAACGAATAATATTTTGTTAAAGCAGCCACAAGGAATGATGAAAATTTCATACCAGCCAGTCATTTGAGAAGTATAAAAAAACTACCTGTAATTTTGATCAAATATTGATCATGCATATTACACCCGACAATAAATTGAAAAAACTGGTTGTGATTGGCGACCGGGTGCTGATAAGGCCAGCAAAACCCGATGAGCGCACCGAAAGCGGTCTCTACCTTCCTCCGGGTGTTCATGAAAAGGAGAAGGTTCAACAGGGTTATATCATTAAAACCGGTCCGGGTTATGCTATCCCAATGCCTCCGGAAGATGAGCCCTGGAAGGCTCATGAAGATCTGGTAAAATATGTTCCGCTACAGGCAAAAGAAGGCGACCTGGCAATTTTTTTGCTCGGCGCGGCTACTGAAGTGATATACCAGGGAGAAAAATATTTTATTGTCCCCCAGAGCGCCATTCTGATGCTTGAGCGGGAAGAAGACCTGTAGGGCATTATCGGATCAATCCTGTAATTTATAAGTCTTCAGTAAACTCACCACTTCCCTGAATTGTTCGTTCAGATTCTTCATGGTGATATAATTCTGGTAGTTCAGGTTTACATTTACCCATCGCAGATAAACACCTTCGTGTTCATGGGCATTAAGACCTGTCTGCTTTTTGAAAGCTTCGGCCGTGAAAGGCGTAAATTCATACAACATAAGGATAAGGTTAGTTCGATAAACGAATTTAATAAAATTGCAGAGGCTGTTCACCATAAGTTTTTATCTTGAAAAAAAATACTATGTCAACTGAGGCATTCGCATCGGCTATCAAAGCGGGTTATACTTTTAAGGGAGAGTCGGCAAAAATAGGTAGGGCTATGCTCGATGGTCAGGTTGTACCAGGAGCAGACATTTACCTGCCACTCAAGACCATGAACCGTCATGGGCTTATTGCGGGAGCAACAGGCACAGGGAAAACCAAAACACTCCAGCTGATCAGCGAAGTTTTAAGCAACGCAAGCATTCCTGTACTATTAATGGATATCAAAGGTGATCTTAGTGGAATTGCGGCTCCGGGCGTGCCCAACGAAAAGATCCTTGAACGCAGCCGTTTGCTGGAAATTGAATACGCTCCCGCTGCCTGCCCGGTGGAATTGCTAACATTAAGCGATGAGAAAGGAGTTCGGTTGAGGGCCACTGTTAGTGAGTTCGGGCCGGTGCTGCTGAGTAAGATACTGGGACTTAACGATACCCAGGGCGGGCTTGTGGCGATGATATTCAAGTATTGTGATGATAACAAGCTGCCTCTGGTTGACCTGAAGGATTTTATCAAGGTCCTTCAGTTTGTGAGCGATGAAGGCAAGGCCGAACTTGAAAAAAGTTATGGAAAGATTTCTACCACGTCTACCGGTACCATCTTAAGAAAAGTAATAGAGCTTCAGCAACAGGGTGCCGATGTTTTCTTTGGTGAAAAGAGTTTTGAAGTAGATGACCTGATGCGGATCAGCGGCGATGGTCGCGGTATTGTATCCATTCTAAGGGTTACCGACCTGCAGGACCGTCCCAAATTATTCTCCACTTTCATGCTTCAACTTTTAGCTGAATTGTATGCATCCAGTCCGGAAGAAGGGGATATGGACAAACCGAAGCTGGTGATCTTTGTAGACGAAGCGCATCTTATATTCCAGGAAGCAAGTGATGCTCTTTTACAGCAGATTGAAACAGTGATAAAACTGATCCGTTCCAAAGGCATAGGTATTTTTTTCTGCACACAGAATCCGATGGACGTTCCCGCTTCAGTGCTTGCGCAGTTAGGATTAAAAGTTCAGCATGCGCTACGTGCATTTACCGCCGCAGACAGGAAAGTGATACGACAGACATCGGAGAATTATCCCGAAACAGATTACTATAAAACGGAAGACCTGATCACGCAATTGGGAATTGGCGAAGCGCTGATTACCATGCTGAACGAAAAAGGTATTCCTACACCGCTTGCACATGTAATGCTGCATGCTCCGCGCAGCAGGATGGATATCCTGACGGATGCTGAGATCAATTCCATAGTGAGTTCCTCCAAACTTGCTTCCAAGTACAATGAAGTGGTTGACCGCGAGAGCGCATACGAATTACTTACCGAAAAACTTGAGGAAGCCGCTGAGCGGTCAGCTAATGAAAAAGAAGAGACTACCGCAAAGAAGACCACGAAGAAGGAAGAAGGTTTTTTTGACAACCCTGTTGTAAAACAGGTTGGGCGTACTGCGGCAAGCGTAATCACGCGAAGCCTACTGGGAGCGCTGGGCATGGGAGGCAGAAGCCGAAAAAGGAGCTGGTTTTGATGATATTTGATCGAGCACCGTGCCATTGTTCCCTGGAGTGTTGTATTTGATCAGGTAGGAGCCAGGCAAAAGTGAAATTAAATACCCTTAAGCCTGATCAGGCCCGACTCATTCACTTCCAACTTATTTTCAGCCTGGAGGAAATCAATCACCTTCCAGGCTTTTTCTTTTTGAATACCGTTGAGGTGCTGCAGCAATGAAACCGCATCCTTGGGCTCGTTTAGTGCAGTGATGATCAGCTGTTGTATATGTGTAAACTCTTGTTCGGTTAATGGTTTTATTTTTTTCCGAAGGCAAATGTCGCACACCATGCAATCTTTAATTTCCTTATCACCAAAATAAGAGGCAATAAATTTGCTTCTGCAATCATTTTTCTCCTCCACATACGTGCGCATGATATTCACCCTTGCTTCATACCGTTTCTTTCTTTCAAGGTAAGGTGGCATATTGATGTTCATGTCGGCCGCGGACGCCCTGTTATTAAAAAAATAAACCTGCGGACTATCCTTCTGCGGTTCATAAATAATTATATGAAACGCCCGCAGCTGCTGTAGTTGTTGCTGCACATTGAGCTTATCCGTTTTCAGTAATCGCGCAATGAATTGTTCATTGATCGCAGTTGGAAAATCAAAGATGCCTTCGTAAGTGCGGAGCAGGGTTTTGATGATAGGTTCCAGCACGGGATGTTCCATTTCAAAATCATACAACGCCTGTTTCCTGGTGTTGAACTGCAGTTTCGATGGAACGAAGACCTGTTCATTGAATGACAGAATTTCTTCCTGCTCCAGCGCCCTTAGCGATGCAAGTACCAGTTTTATTTCGAGCGAAAATTTTCTGATAAAATCACCAAGGTCAAATGGGAAATAAGTTCCCGCGCCCGCGCCTGCGGGCACCTGCAGGTAATTCATGAGGCATTGATAAACCTTTCGGATGTCGTCCAGTTCAGGAAATTGCTGTGAAGGAAGCAGTTTCATTTCTTCCAGTTCTTTACGGTGGTACAATAAAACAGCGTACGCCTGCTTCCCATCCCGTCCCGCGCGGCCTGCCTCCTGGTAATAATTTTCAAGACAGTCGGGTATATCAACATGCACTACTGTTCTTACATCTGGTTTATCGATTCCCATGCCAAACGCATTGGTGCATACCATTACTCTCGTCTTGTTATTAAGCCAGTCCTGCTGACGGATGTTTCGTTCATCCGGTGTTAATCCGGCGTGATAAAAATCAGCTTCAATATTATTTAATTGAAGCAGCTCAGCAATATTCTTGCAATGCCGCCTGCTCCTGCAATACACAATTCCGGTTCCGGGTACGTTGGCAAGTATTTCCAGTAGTTTGTTGATCTTGGAATCAACTTCAAAAACGCTGTACGATAAATTTGGTCTTTCAAACGATTGCCTGAAAATTCTGTGTTCAGGGAACTGTAATTTGTTGCAGATGTCTGCCTGCACTTCGGGAGTGGCGGATGCAGTGAGAGCAAGCACGGGAACACCAGCTAATTCCTCCCGAAGGGCGGCGATCCGCAGGTAAGGAGGGCGAAAATCGTAGCCCCATTGTGAAATGCAATGCGCTTCGTCAACCGCTATCAAAGAAACAGGAAGCCCGGGCAGGTATTCCCTGAACAGATTCGTTTCAAGGCGCTCCGGCGATACATAAAGAAATTTGCAGTTGCTGTTTCCAGCTACCTTCAGGGTATTCATTACATCCTTGCGCGTCATGCCCGAATAAATGGCAAGGGCGGTGATCCCTTTTTTACGCAGGTTTTCAACCTGGTCTTTCATCAGCGCTATCAATGGACTGATCACCAGGCACAGTCCTTCACTGGCCAGTGCCGGCACCTGGAAACAAACCGATTTCCCTCCACCCGTAGGCAATAAGGCGAGAGTATCATTTCCTGCCAGTACCGAAGTGATGATGTCTTCCTGTAACGGGCGGAACGATTTGAATCCCCAGTATTGTTCCAGAATAGCGTTGATGTTCATACAACCTTCTTGACAAACAACCTTACCGAATTCGCCGCAAGCACTACATCGCTTAGTCCCATAACAAGCGCGCCGAATGTCGGCGTAAGAAAACCAAAGGCAGCTACAGGTATCGCAACAATATTATAAATGAAAGCCCAGAATAAATTCTGACGGATGGTAAGATGCGTATGTTTTCCAAGTCCCAAAGCAGTAGGGAGGTTCTTAAGTCCATTATTCATTAATACAACCTGCGCGGTTTGCATCGCTACCTGGGTTGCATCGCTCATAGATATACCGATGGTTGCCTTTGCAAGCGCTGGTGCATCATTAATGCCATCGCCGATCATCGCGGTTGGCGCAATGGAGGTGAGTGTCGCGATTGTTTCAAGTTTTTCTTCAGGCGATTGTTCGGCTATTACTTCATCAATTCCTAACTGATCGGCAAGCATTTTCGATTTATGCCTGCCATCTCCGCTTAGCAGAAAAGTTTTTATTCCTTTCTTCCGGAAATACCTGATCACAGATGGCGCTTCAGGTCTTACTTCGTCCTTAAGGTCAATCCATCCGATGAGCGAATTATTCTTTACAACATAAACACTATGATGTGTTTCTTTCGTCAATGCTTCTGCTATTCTGAACGACCCGGCCTGGTATTCATTTCCTTCCTTATCCGTTGCTTTCATCCCTGTTCCCTTTATTTCTTCGATCTTCTGCCAGCGAATCTGGTCTTTTGTTCGCCAGCTTTCGGTAATGCTTTTTGCAAGGGGATGATTGGAGTATTTTTCAAGCGAATAAACGATGCGCCTGAATTCTTCTTCCTTGATGTTATAATATTCATGACCGGCAATTTCAAAGTTGCCTGTTGTAAGCGTTCCTGTTTTATCAAAAACAGCCTGTTTTATGTCCTTGAAGTTCTCAAGGCTGGTTGCATTCCGGAATAAGATGCCCGATCTTGCCGCACGGCCAAGTCCAACCGCAATAGCTGCCGGAGTAGCCAGTCCCATCGCGCATGGGCACGCGATCACCAGTACCGCGATGCTTCGCATGAGTGACGATTCGAAATTATCCAGCACAATGAAATTGATGATGAATGTGAGGATCGCAATGCCTATCACAACTGGAACAAATACCGCGCTTATTCTATCCGCCATTTTCTGTACTGGTGGCTTTTCTCCCTGTGCGCGCTCTACCATGTGAAGAATATTCGAAAGTACTGTATCGTCGCCCGCGGCGGTCACCTGTGCTTTTACCGTTCCATCAGCCACAATGCTTCCACCAATCAGTTTATCTTTTCCCTTTTTAAAAACCGGCACGCTTTCGCCGGTTATAATCGACTCATCTACGCTTGCTTCACCCCAGAGTATCTTGCAATCCGTTGGCACCTGTTCGCCTGTTTTTATCAGAACCAGGTCGCCGGTCCGCAACTGGGTATTTTCTATTGGAAAAATGATCTCCTGGTGATTTTCATCGAACGCGATCATATTAGCCATCACGCGTTGCGACTTTGCCAGTTTGCGCAATGCCCGCTGCGTAGATGAAATGGATGCATCTTCCATGTAATTGCCAAGAAATACAAGTGTAAGTATGGTGGCCGCGGTTTCATAAAAGAAATAATCCTCTCCCAGGTTCAGCAATGTTCCCGCGAGGCTGTATACAAAAGCGGCGGTAGCGCCCATTGCAATCAGCACATTCATGTTTGGAAAGCCATTGCGGAGGCTTTTAATAGCGCTTCGTCCAAAGAAATCCATTCCGATAATATAAACCGGAAGGCAGAGCGCCAGTTGTACCCATGGATTCATCAGCCAATGGAAATGAAGAGCGGGGAACATGTGCATCATGAGCACAAGCGTAAACGGGAGGCAGATCAAAAAACGCTTCAGATGAAAATTGATTTTTGGCTTCCCGGTCGCGATGCCATTGGCCTGATTGGCCACTTTGTATCCAAGAGCCTCAATTCCGTTTGTGATCTTGTCTTCGGGTAAATGATGATCTTCTGTTTCAAAACTTACGTTCCCGTCTATAGGATTTACCTTAACATTCTTCAGTCCCTGCCGTTGCAGGTAATTTGAAATGGTAAGCGCACAATTTGAACAGGTCATTCCCTCCACTTTCCAATTAAACCTTTCCATGGTATCAGTTATACAATGCAAATTTACGAAGCAACAGGGGGGCGGGTTGATAAAATGCGGAATATTATATATACATGGTTGCAAGTTTATCTTTGCTTTATGACCATAACTTTTCGTTTGGAAAATATATCCGAAGCTGCGGCTGAATGCTGGAACACAATCGGTAACAGCAAGGTGGTCGCTTTCCATGGTGAAATGGGGGCCGGGAAAACCACATTCATTCATGCGATGTGCGACGAAAAGCGGGTTACCGGCCCTGTGAGTAGTCCAACGTTCTCTATTATCAATGAATATCCTTATCCCGGCGGAACAATATTTCACATCGACCTTTACAGGCTTGAACAGGAAGAGGACGCGTTCCGGGCGGGAGTGGAGGACTGTCTTTATTCTGGAAATATCTGCCTTGTAGAATGGCCGGAAAGAGCCGACGCACTGTTTCCACCCGAAACTATTCACGCCTGGCTGGAAGTTGTGGACCCGCAAACGCGGAAGCTTACGATCAACCGGTAGTTTTGTAAACACTTATGTAAATCATTGTAAAGTTGTAAATTGTCGCTCTTTTCAGCGCCCGGCCGATCAAAGAACCAACTGTATGGCTTATCCAAAATCAAAACCTGTCATCAGCACTTCTTTCAGCTACGAAACTTTAGAAGAGACCCTCGATATTAAGCCGCAAGGCGCGCAGCTGCACATCGGCATACCCAAAGAGGTTGCTTTTCAGGAAAACAGGGTGGCGCTTACACCGGAAGCGGTTGGAGTTATTGTAAGCAATGGCCACCAGGTGGTGATAGAACATAACGCTGGTGAAGCGGCTCATTTCCGCGACCGGGATTACAGCGAGGCCGGAGCAAGGATTGTTTACGATAAGGCGGAAGTTTATAAGGCTCCTATTCTGGTAAAAAGCGCACCCGTTATTGAAGAGGACCTTCCTTTCCTGCAATTAAATCAGCTGATCATTTCTCCGATCCATTTATCGGTATTGAAGGCAGAATTGCTTCAGAAGATGATGGAAAAGCGGATCACTGCCATTTCATTTGAGAATTTAAAGGATGATAGTGGTACTTATCCCATTGTTCGGAGCATGAGCGAAATAGCAGGCAGCGCGGTTATGCTTATTGCAAGCCAGTACCTCAGTTCTTCCAACCACGGGAAGGGCGTGCTGCTTGGCGGTATTTCCGGCATTCCCCCTACAAAGGTGGTGATACTGGGCGCAGGCATTGTTGGTGAATATGCCGCAAGGGCCGCTCTCGCGCTTGGTGCGTCGGTAAAGGTTTTTGATAACAGCGTTTACAGGCTTAAAAGACTACAGACAAATGTGGGCCATCGCTTATGGACTTCCGTTGTAGAGCCACGTATTCTTGCGAAACAGTTAAAAACCTGCGAAGTTGCTGTAGGCGCGTTCTCATCACAGTCTGGCAGAACCCCTGTAGTTGTTACCGATGAAATGGTGAGCAATATGCGTTCAGGCAGCATCATCATAGATGTGAGTATCGACCGTGGCGGATGTTTTGAAACTTCAGAGATCACAACACACGAGAATCCTATCTTTCTTAAATATGGTGTGATACATTATTGTGTTCCCAACATTCCTTCCGGTTTTGCAAGAACCGCGTCCCAGGCCATCAGTAATGTGCTGATGCCTTTATTGCTGGAAGCCGCGGAAGAAGGCGGATTCGAAAACCTGGTATGGCACCGGGTTCATTTGCGTAGCGGGATCTATATGTTCAAGGGAGCGCTGACCAATTTCCATTTAAGTCAGCGGTTCGATCTGAAGTACACCGACCTCAATCTGCTGATAGCAAGCCAGCGATAATATTTATTTGAAATCAAGAATGCTGATGCGCTCATTGCAAACGCGCAGTTCCCGCTCCTCATTGGAACATACGATCACAAGCCTGTCGTGCGTAAAATCGTTGATCAACTGGTAATATAACTGGTATCCAGCTTCATCCAGATTGGTGCATGGTTCGTCGAGCAACAATACAGGCGTATCTGAAAAAACCGCCTGCGCAAGTTTGATCCGCTGCTTCATCCCCGAAGAATAATAACGTATCTGTTTATGCGCAGCTTCTTTAAGTCCTATCAGTGAAAGAATGGTTTCAATTGAAATTCCCTGGAGAAAACTTTTGAACTTTCCATGGAAGCCAAGAAATTCTGCTGCTGTCATTTCTTCAATTACCTCGAGGTAAGGCGCGCAGATGGCGATTTGCTGATACACCTTGTCCGGATCAACAGGGCGATCGTTCTCGGTCCATTCGATCTTGCCATGGCTTGGCGCAAGCGCGCCGGAAAGAAGTTGCAGCAGGGTTGATTTGCCCGATCCGTTGGGTCCAACTATAGCATATGTGATGCCTGGAGTAAATGTATAGGAGAGATGGCGAAATATCCAATCCCGGTTAAAGCGTTTGCCGGCATCAGACAGCCATATTTTCATCTATAGGATCTTTTGATTTCTTAATAATACCGGTTCGTGACGACCGGATGAAATCAAGCACTTCGTTTCGGACATCCGATCCGGGAATATTGCTTTCTATAAGCTCAATTGCTTTGGCCGTTGTATGGCCCTGCACAAATAATATATGATAGATATTATCGATCTCCTTGATAGCTTCTTTTGTGAAACCACGTCGTTCAAGTCCCACCTTGTTTACACCAACATAAGTAATCGGATCGCGTGCGGCTTTTACATAAGGTGGCACGTCCTTGCGGATCACTACCTGCCCTGCAACATAAGTATGCGCTCCGATATGTATGAACTGGTGAACTCCGCATAATCCGCCTACAATCGCAAAATCATCTACCAGTACATGCCCTGCAAGCTGAACGCCGTTTGCAAGGATCACATTGTTACCCACGATACAATCGTGCGCTACGTGCGCATAGGCCATCAGCAGGCAATTGCTTCCAACTTTCGTTGTCCACCTGTCTTTTGTGCCCAGGTTCACAGTTACACATTCACGGATGGTAGTATTATCGCCGATGACCGCCGTTGTTACTTCGCCTACATATTTCAGATCCTGCGGTATAGCACCAATCACAGCTCCCGGGAAAATCCTGCAGCCCTTTCCTATGCGCGATCCATTGAAGATGGTCACATTCGGCATGATGTGCGTATTATCGCCTATCTCCACGTCTTCATAAACAACCGAGAATGCCTCGATTGTGACATTAGTTCCGATGCGCGCTTTTGGATTTACCTGTGCTAAGGGGCTGATCATGTCTTCACTCTTTTTACGATTTGTGCTACCAGTTCGGCCTCGCAAACCAATTTATTGCCGACAAAAATAGTTCCTTTCATTTCACAAATCCCTCTTCTGATTGGACTCATCAGTTCCATTTTTAAAATCATCGTATCACCGGGCACTACCTTTTGCTTGAATTTGCAATTATCGATCTTCAGAAAATAGGTGTCATATGATTCGTTAGGATTGTCACGCGGAATGGCCAGGATCCCTCCGCATTGCGCCAATGCTTCCACCTGCAAAACTCCCGGCATCACACAATTGCCCGGGAAATGGCCCTGGAAGAATGGTTCGTTATAAGTTACATTTTTTATTGCAACCACATGCCGGTCCGAAAGTTCCACCACCTTATCAACCAGCAGGAACGGGTATCTGTGAGGAAGAATTTTTTCAACAGCATGTATATCGAACAATACCGGCTGGTTTGGATCATAGGCAGGTGCTTCAGCTTTGAACCGGTTCTTTTTAATGTGATCCTTTATCTTTCTCGCGAAAGCCACGTTTGTTGCATGACCTGGTCTGTTGGCTATGATATGTGCCTTGAATGGCATGCCTACAAGTGCAAGATCTCCCACAAGGTCAAGCAGTTTATGCCTGGCCGGTTCATTTGGAAAATGCAGTTGCAGGTTATTCAGATAACCTTCACTGTTAATAGAGAATTTAGGTTTGCCCAGTCGCCGTGAAAGATTGTCGAGCTGCTCATCGGTCACTGGTCTGTCAACCACCACAATAGCATTGTTAACATCTCCGCCTTTAATCAGGTTGTTCTCCAGCAGAAATTCCAGTTCGTGGAAAAACGAAAATGTCCGGCAGGGAGCTATTTCCGTATTGAAATCCTTGATTGTTTTAAGTGCGGCATGCTGCGTTCCCAGGACCGGCGAGTTGAAATCTATCAGCGTATTGATCCTGTAATGGTCAGAAGGCATGGCTACCATTTCCACCTTCTTGTCATTATCTGTAAAAAAGATGTTATTTGAAATGGTATAATATGTTTTGGTAGCAGATTGCTGCCTGGCGCCAACTTTTTCCAACGCGTCTACAAATGGCTTTGAGCTTCCGTCGAGGATGGGCACTTCCGGCGCGTCAAGTTTTACCAGCACATTGTCTATTTCCACTCCTACCAAAGCCGCCAGCAGGTGTTCTATTGTGCTTACTTTGGCGCCGTTGTGCTCAAGAGTTGTACTGCGCCTGGTTTCCGTCACAAAATCAACATCGGCTTTAACCATTGGCTGACCCGGCAGGTCGGTTCGCTGAAATACGATACCGGTAGAAGGTTCGGCAGGCTCCAGTGTCATGGTCACGGGCAGACCACTATGTATACCAACCCCTGCAATCGTTATAGGCTCCTGTATAGTGTGTTGAAACAATTGGCCGTTGCCGGTCGATTTTTCCATGGGCACGAAAGTAGTAAAAACGGTGCAATCGGCCTTGATTCCTACAGCCGTTCTTTCTCAGCCATCAGTAGTTTGATGGTATTTTCAAGCTCAGTGATTCTTTTTTCAAGCATCGGGAGATTCCTGAAAACTGCCTGGCTTCGGAGTGTACTGGTGTAATCATGAGCAGGTGAACCAGTTACAAGTGTATTAGGAGTTTTTATTGATTTGCTTACACCACTTTGCGCATTGATGAGACTGCCATCGGCAATGGTGATGTGGCCCACAATCCCTGCCTGGCCGCCAATCCTCACATTATTTCCAATCTTGGTACTGCCGCTTACTCCGGCCTGCGCCGCAATTACGGTATGTGTCCCTACCTCAACATTATGCGCTATCTGTATCAGGTTATCCAGCTTGGCGCCGCACCTTATAATAGTTGAACCGATCGTAGCCCGGTCAATGGTCACATTGGCGCCTACTTCCACATTATCTTCCAGGATCACGTTTCCGATCTGGGGTACTTTTTTATACGTGCCGTCCGACTGCGGGGCGAATCCGAATCCATCGCTTCCGATCACTGAACCCGCATGTACCGTTACCTGTTTTCCCAATACGCAATCATGATAGATCTTCACGCCCGGATGCAGCATGCTGTCGTCACCAATTTTCACATTATCGCCTATATATGCGTTGGGAAAGATCTTTACATTATTGCCGATGACTACATTTTCTCCTATGTAAGCAAAAGCGCCAACAAAAACACTCTGGCCCAGCCTGGCCGAACTGGCAATATAAACCGGCTGCTGGATGCCCGTCATCTGCTGGGTTACCATTTCCTGGTATTTGGAAAGCAAAGTTGCAAAGGCGGTATAAGCATCGGATACCCTCACCAGTGAAGCTTCAACGGATTGTTTGATATCCTGTGAGTCATTAATAATGATCACGGAAGCACCGGTGGTGTACAAATAATCTTCGTATTTGGGATTAGCAAGAAAAGCCAGTTGCCCTGCTGTGGCCTCTTCAATTTTGCCGAAGGAACTCACTTCTACGGTTGGATCACCTTCCACCTTTCCTCCGACCATCATGGCTATTTGCGCTGCGCTGAATTGCATACTATGGTCATTAGTCAATCATACAATTACTACCTACAATAATTACCTAAAGTAACAAATGTAAAACTTTTTCACGGGGCGGGACAGAGTCTGATGAATCAGAGCATTGTTAACTTTTGTTATATCTTTTACCGAACCGTCCTTGAAAAGGATATGGATGCGTTCGTCGAACAGGTTATACATGGTATTTACCGCCTCTCCGGTAAATGCAAAGTAGGCAGCTTCCTCCCTGGTAAGTCCGAGTTCCTCAGCGGCCGACTGTTTAAGCTTTTCCACGTATGCCTCGTCAAAAGGCTCGCTTTCAAAGCTGACTTTAAGCAGACGCCTTTCCACGAGCATGCTGCAAAGGTTCGACAACACCTTATCGGGATGCGTTGCCCAGCTTTTAACTGTACTCAGTATATCATAATCGTCCAGCTGGCAAAACTTGTCGAGGTGCCTGTCTATGCTCTCCGAAGGTTCCTGTCGGTTTAAAAAGAAATCCAGTACCTGGCTGGTAGCAGCAACGGGCTTTCCCATTCTGATAAGCTGCTGTGCTCTTTCAATGATACATACCAGCATTTTCTCGGCGCTTAGTACAGTCTTGTGAAGGTAAACCTGCCAGTACATCAGCCGCCGGGATACCAGGAATTTCTCTATTGAATAAATGGCTTTTTCTTCAACCATCAATTCATTATCATGAACAGTGAGCATTTTTAAGATGCGGTCGTACCCAATAACGCCTTCCGATACGCCGGTAAAAAAACTGTCGCGGCTCAGGTAATCCATCCTGTCAACATCAAGCTGTCCGCTCACCAGCTGATGGAGGAATGGTTTGTGATACTGATCGGTAAAAATGGCAATAGCAGTATCCAGTTTCCCGCCATACACTTTATTAAGATGGTGCATGATGAGTATCGACATGCTTTCATGGCTTAATCCCGGTATCAGTATGTGCTCAAGGGCATGTGAATAAGGGCCATGGCCGATATCGTGCAGTAATATGGCGATCTTGGTTGCTATTTCCTCTTCCGGTGTTATTTCAATTCCTTTATTCTTCAGCTCCGAAATTGCGCCGCACATCAGGTGATATGCTCCCAGTGAATGGTGAAGACGTGAATGAACCGCACCCGGATATACAAGCTCCGCGAAGGCCATCTGGTGAATTCGCCTGAGGCGCTGGTAATAGGGATGCGAAATAAGTTCAAAGATCAATGGCTGGTCAATAGTTATAAAACCGTAGACCGGATCATTGATGATTTTGCGGTAAGAAGAAGACATGCGCTAAATTAGCTATTTAGCTCAATCACCTGATTCGCTAATTATACAACATGAAGTTTATCCTTGGCATTGATATCGGCACTACCTTTTCAAAGATCGTTGCTGTTGGAATAGATGGAGAGATATTGTATCAATCAAAAGCTGATTACCCAACAATCCAGTCATTACCCGGACAGAGCGAGCAGGATGCGGATTCAGTTTTTGAGGCAGTGATGGTGTTGATCCGGGGAGCTATAAAAGAATTCCGGACCGGTGAAGGACTGAAGGATCATTCGCTGACGGCAATTTGCTTCAGCGCTGCCATGCATAGCGTACTGGCAGTTGACAAGGAAGGCAGGGCGTTGACCAATGCTTTTACCTGGGCCGATACCCGCAGTCATGAACAGGCCGCCGGATTAAAAAACCGGCATAACGCGGGACTTTTGTACCGGAAAACGGGAACTCCCATTCATTCGATGTCGCCTTTTTGCAAGATCGCATGGATGCGGCAGGCTATGCCGGAGAAATTCGAGGCAGCGGAAAAATTTATTTCAATCAAGGAATATATCTATCACAAATTGTTTGGGAAGTATGTGGTTGACCATTCAATCGCATCCGCGACAGGGTTGTTTGATAACAGTGAACTGTTATGGTGTGAGGAAGCGTTGGAAGCGGTCAATATCTCCACCTCAAAATTATCGCTTCCTGTACCGGTAACCCATTTTGAAACAGCGGTGAAAGAAGAATACAGAAAATTGATGGGCGTTCCGGAGAATATTCCATTCATTATTGGCGCAAGCGATGGATGCCTGGCCAACCTGGGAAGTGGCGCGATCCTAAAGGGCGAAGGAGCGCTTACGATAGGCACCAGTGGAGCAATACGGGTGGTATCTGGCAAAAGCATCCCTGATCCGGGGGAGCGGTTGTTCAATTATATCCTGGCTGATGGCTTATTTGTCACAGGCGGACCTGTAAGCAATGGCGGAGCGGCGCTGAAATGGTTTGCAGAAAATTTCCTGCAGGGTTTTTCCACCGATGCGAAGGATATTAATTTGCTGGCAGAAACTTCATTAAGATCTTCTCCGGGTGCGGAAGGACTTCTTTTTCTGCCTTATCTGTCGGGTGAACGGGCGCCTTACTGGGACGCTGCTGCCAGGGGCGCGTTCATTGGACTGCAGATTTCACATAAAAAGGAACACCTGGTCAGAGCAGTACTTGAGGGAATTTCATTTGCTTTGCTGCAGGTGCTGGAGGCGGTGGAAGAAACAAACGGCGACATACATACGCTTTATGCCAGTGGCGGATTTACAGCTTCCAACGCCTGGCTTCAGTTGGTGTCAGATGTGCTCAACAAAAAAATAATCGTAACCGGCACAGCTGACGCATCGGCGGTAGGCGCAGCATTATTGGGCATGAAGGCGATGGGTTTGCTGGAAAATTGGGAACAGTCAAAATTGCTCATCAAACAGCAAAGAACATTCGAACCTGATCACAAAATGCATCAATTATATCAACCTTACTTTGGAATCTACAAAAGAATGTACCCAATTCTGAAAGATGATTTTCACCGGTTGGGTAAACTTCAGCAATTATAAAAACTTTGAATATGCAAATCGGACTGGTAGGACTTGGAAAAATGGGATGGAACCTGGCGCATAACTGCATTGGTAAGGGTCATGATGTTGTTGCATTTGATATAGATGAAGTGGTGCGGACCGAAGCGATGAAGGAAGGAATTCCGGTAGCGGATTCTGTAGAGCGCCTCGCAGAAATGCTGAACAGGAAAAGGGTGATCTGGGTGATGATTCCTGCGGGAAGTCCGGTTGACAGTGTGCTGGCACATTTAAAGAGGGTACTTCAGGAGGGCGACATTGTCATAGAAGGAGGGAATTCGCATTACAAAGATTCTGTCCTTCGAGCGACCGCGCTCAGCGAAGCCGGTATTGAAATGCTCGATTGCGGAACCAGCGGAGGTTTGAACGGCGCATTGAATGGTATCTGCGCCATGGTGGGTGGAAAACGGGAAGTTTTTGATCACTGCGAGCCATTGTTCAGGAGCATCAGCGTGCCGGATGGTTATGCATATTGCGGCGAGAGTGGAAGCGGGCATTTCGCAAAAATGGTGCACAATGGAATTGAGTATGGAATGATGCAATCAATAGCAGAAGGTTTTGAAGTACTGAAGGGGAGTGGTTATCCTTATTCGTATGAGGCCATTGCCAAAGTATGGAATCATGGTTCGGTAATACGAGGATGGCTGATGGAACTGGTGCAGCAGGCATTTTCTAAGGATCCGCAGCTCGATGGTATCAGGGGAATAGT
>DASWTK010000042.1:0-29662 GCA_036402175.1 Chitinophagaceae bacterium
TCTGCAAATCCGCTGGAGAGTATTCAGAAGAGCATCGATTATCTGAAGAAGAATATTCTTTGATTGGGATTAAAGTACAGATTTAATAAAGATTTTAGGTTTTAGAGCACAGATTTGATATGGATTTGAGGGATTTCACGGATTTTTTTTATCTGTGTAATCGTGTTAATCAGTTTGAATCTGTGATCAAATGGAATTTTTATCAAATTAATTTCTAATAACATTTCACCATTTCCGCTGATCAGCTCCGCTGATCAAATCCGTGTAATCCCCAAAATCCATATCAAATCCGTGCTCAAAAACCCCTGATCGAAATAAATAATCCCCATAAAAAAACCGCGGTGATAAACCGCGGTCTTTCATTATAGATAGAATGGAATTATAATTTTTTGATCATGATATTTCTATACCAAATGGTATTATCATGATCCTGAAGTCCGATCCTTCCTTTTTTATAAGTTCCAAAATCAGGCCACTGCTTGAACTTGCTATCAGCGATCATTTTCTTCCAGTTGTCGTCCCACATGATGGTCGACAAAATCTTAGTTCCGTTAAGATGAAACTCCAGGTTTCCCTGATTGGAAATGATCTCCACCTGATTCCATTCGCCGGCAGGTTTTGCCATTTCCGGACTGCCTGCAATCAGATCATAAAGATCGCCTGCCCTGTGCTTGTTGATGTTCGCGTCACTATGACCCGCATTGTCCAATACCTGCATCTCGGGACCGGTATGATAGGTATTTTTATACTTTGGATCTTCTTTGATGTAAAAGATTATACCGCTGTTGCCTTTCGGTGAAACCTTCCAGTCAAGCTTCAGATGAAAATTCTCATACTCTTCATCTGTTACAAGATCGCCACCGCCCACTATCTTCCCATCTTTTTTCTGAGATGTGTCAAGGTACAATGTTCCGTCAGCCAATTTCCAGGCCGAGCCGTCTGATTTGTTATTATAAATATGCCAGCCATTTTTGCTGGTACCATCGAACAACAATTGCCATCCTTCACTTTTCTGCGCATCTGTCAGGGTATTCGCAGCGGCAGGCGCACCAGCAGTAGTTGTTGAAGTTGATGTAGTCATTGTATCCTTTTTTTCAGTTTCATCATCCTTGGATGAATTTAATTGGCATCCCGCCACGGCGGAAACAAGCAGTAAAGGAAGTAACAGGCGCATTTTATAAAGTTGTTGTAGATGAATGAAATTATTTTGCTGTCTTTAATGCAAGTACATATTTAACCATTGCTTTTGCGTCTTCCTCCGCCAGGCCGTCGTGTGGAGTCATTGGAATTGTACCCCAGTTGCCGGATCCTCCTTTGATTATCTTTCCTGCAAGACTGTCTATCACCGCATCATTGACAGGATATTTGTTAGCGATGTCAACATAAGCGGGGCCGGTAAGTTTTTCATTGATCTTATGGCATGTAAGACAGTCAGAGGTTGCCACCAGATTCAGGCCTTTATCATAATCTGCCTGTGTTATTCCGGCGGGTAATGTTGTTGTTGTTGCTGCAGGCTCTTCTGTTTTTTCTGTTGTTGTTTCTTTTGAAGTTTCTGCTTTATCGGCTTCGCCACTGTTACAGGCAAAGAGGAATGCAGACATTAGAATGATCATCGTTCTTTTCATATCGTATTGTTTTTTCTGAAGTGTAAAATTCCTGAAAGATTTAATCCAATCCCAAAACAGAGCGGTTTAATTTTTCATTGCTCCCTGTTGAGGCAAAATCATCAAAAGCTTTTTCGGTTACCCGTATGATATGGTCGCTTATTAGTTTCGCGCCTTCTTTAGCACCATCTTCAGGATGCTTGATACAGCATTCCCATTCCATTACGGCCCATCCTTTATAATCATAGGCTGCCAGTTTGCTGAAAATGGCTTTGAAATCTACCTGCCCGTCGCCCGGTGAACGGAACCTCCCGGCCCTGTTTATCCACGATTGATAACCTCCGTAAACACCCTGTTTGCCGGTTGCGTTAAACTCTGCATCCTTGACATGAAACATTTTTATACGATCGTGATAATGATCAATGTATTGCAGGTAATCCATACACTGCAAAACAAAATGAGAAGGATCATATAATAAGCAGGCTCTTGGGTGATCATTCACCTGTTTCAGGAACATTTCATAACTCACTCCATCGTGAAGGTCTTCACCAGGGTGAATTTCATAACAAAGGTCAACCCCGCTTGCATCAAAAATATCTAAAATGGGCAGCCAGCGTTTGCCCAGTTCGGCAAATCCTGTTTCAACAAGTCCGGCAGGTCGTTGCGGCCATGGATAAACCGTATGCCAGAGCAACGCACCGCTGAAAGTGGCATGCGCGTTCAACCCCAGGTTATGTGAGGCACGAGCCGCGAATTTCAGCTGTTCAATCGCCCATTCGGTCCTGGCTTTGGGATTACCGCGCACCTGCTCAGGGGCAAATCCATCGAACAATGTATCGTAAGCGGGGTGCACAGCTACCAGTTGACCCTGCAGGTGAGTGGAAAGTTCGGTGATCTGCAGACCGCAATCCTTCACCTTCCCTTTCAGTTCGTCGGCATAGGCTTTACTTTCAGCCGCTTTTTTAAGGTCTATGCATCGCGGATCCCAGGTTGGTATCTGCACGCCTGTGAAACCAATGTCTTTTGCCCAACGACAAATTGATTCAAGTGAATTGAACGGTGGCTGATCACCTAAAAACTGCGCAAGAAAAATGCCCGGCCCTTTGATTGTTGTCATTTGTTATCAATAGCTGATTAGCCAATAATATATTCATGCCATTTGCTATCTGACTGAGCGGATGCAACAACATTATCAATAAATGCCATGCCGCGAATGCCGTCTTCCACTCCCGGAAAATCCAGCATTTCCTTTGTGGGTTCTTTTCCATCGAGCCTGGCTGAGAGTGTAAGTGCAAAGTTTCTGTAAATATTTCCGAATGCTTCGAGGTAACCTTCGGGATGGCCACCGGGTGTGCGGCAATTTTGCACAGCAAACGATGATAACCTGTCGCTGTAATTACCACCCGCGCGCAGTATCTGCGCGGGTTGATCAAGCCATTTAACCAGCAAAGTATTAGGTTCATGCTGCGCCCATTCAATGCTTCCTTTTTCACCATACACTCTTATCTTCAGCGCGTTTTCTTCACCAGCTGCTACCTGAGTTGCAATGAGAACACCCGACGCGCCATTCTCGAATTTCAGCAGCACCGCTCCGTCATCATCCAGCGCCCTGCCCTCAACAACTATGTTCAGGTCAGCGCAAAGCTTTGTGATCTTAAGTCCTGAAATGTATTCAGCCAGGTGAGCGGCATGTGTTCCGATATCTCCCATAGCGCCAGCCTTGCCACTTTTTTTGGGATCCGTTCTCCACGCAGCCTGCGCATTTCCTTCCCGTTCACTGAGTTTGCTCAGCCATCCTTGCGGGTATTCAACATATATCTTTCTGATCTTTCCCAATGCGCCGCTTTGCGCCATGTACCTGGCCTGCTTCACCATGGGATATCCTGAGTAAGTATGTGTCAGGCAAAGCAGCAATCCTGTTTCCTCAACTTTTTTCTTTAACTGCTTTGCTTCATCGAGTGTGAAGGCAATGGGTTTTTCAATCACCACATGAAAGCCATTATCGAGCGCCATCATGGCCGGTGCAAAATGCGCAAAGTTTGGAGTTACGATGGTCACAAAATCCATTCTTCTGTCAGCCGGCAGCGAACGCTCCTTTGATATCATTTCATCGTATGTGAGATAAATTCTGTCGTCCGGTAAGAAGAGCGATCGGCCCGAGTCCTTTGCAATTTCAGGATTGATGCTGAGTGCACCGCAGCTCAGTTCAATAAGACCATCCATATTGGCAGCTAAGCGGTGGATCGCTCCGATGAATGCATCCTTACCACCGCCTACCATGCCCATTCTTAATTTTCTATTCATTGCAGTATTTCTTACAGCTTTAAAACATTCTTCTAAACGCACTCTTTCAATTCCCTTTCAGAATAGGCAAGGTTATATTGTTTCAACACGTCATCCGGCACCCCTTTCCATTGATTGGGTTTGTTGCCAACATATCCCAGGTCTTTAATTCCAATTTCTGACGTATAAAACCCAGTTGCGGTAAGGTTACGCATCAGGCTAAAAAACGAAACGCCCTGTTTCATTTCAGGTTTTGCCTTCGTTGGGTAAGCAATTTCATCAATCAATTGCAGTTGCTGTTTGCTGTCGCAATCTTTGAAAGCTTTCTCAAACCGCTTCATGCTCTGCAGATCAAGCCAGCGCAATCCACCACGCATCGGAGTCTGATGCTGCGGCATGTCCTTTACAATAAATTCAATGAAGTCGGGAACTTTCGCATCGGTGGCGCTTCCGGAAACTTCATCTTTTGGGATGATGATATCACAAAGCACTGCGATGGTTGCCATTTCATGCTCATTGAAAAAAGTTCTATCCATCAACGCCTGGTCAAATGCCTTTTCCTCCGGAGTTCTGTCAATACCACCTGGCGCCTGGTCACCCTCTTTTTTTACAGTATCGGCTTTTTTATCAGGATTTTTGCAGGCTTCCAGCAACACTCCGGCTGAAAGTGAGCCAACGGCAAGCGCCTTTATCGATTTACGTCTGTCCATACGAATTTTTTTACCCCGTTTCTTTACAGGTTTTGCTTCTTGAGTTGATCGACCATATATTCCGATGCGCGCATTGAAAGCGCCATGATAGTCCATGTAATGTTCTTATCGGCCTGAGAAACAAACGGACCCCCGTCCACCACAAACAGGTTCTTGCAATCGTGTGCCTGGTTCCATTTGTTAAGAGCGGAACTTCCGGGGTCATTTCCCATGCGCACCGTACCCGCTTCGTGAATAATACGTCCGGGAGTTTCAAGACCATAATTATTATCAGGACCATCATCACCCCAGGTGATCACAGCTCCCATTGCGTGCATGATCTCCCTGAATGTTTCTTTCATGTGTTTTGCCTGTTTGATCTCGTTATCGCTCCACTTGTAATTGAATTTCAAAACAGGTATGCCATATTTATCTACAACATTGGGATCTATTTCACAATAATTGCTTTCAAGCGCAATTGCTTCGCCACGGCCGGCCATGCCTACACCCGCGCCATAGAAGTAACGGTAATCTTCCTTCAACGATTTACCATATCCTCCCGCTTCTTTCTTTTGGCCATTCACAGGATATTTTCCATTACTGCCTTCAATGCCCCAGCCAAAACCGTAAGAAGGCATGCCCATGCCACCCCAGTACTCGATATGGTAACCGCGCGGAAAGTCAAGGTTTTTATTATTACCCCACCAGGGCGAATAGATGTGCGCTCCGCCAACGCCGTCCTCGTTATATCTCTTACGACCGTACAATTGTGGTAAAATGCCACCCATTGCCGCTCCTGTTGAATCGTGCAGGTATTTCCCGACAACATTTCCCGAATTGGCAAGTCCGTTCGGATGTTTTGATGATTTTGAATTCAGCAACAACCTTGCACTTTCACAGGCGCTGGCGGCTAATATTATAATACGCCCGTTTACCTGGTATTCCTGCATGTCGTCCTTGTTCACGTAAGAAACCGCAGTTGCAGTTCCATCACTTCCGGTCAGCACTTCACGCGCCATGGCATTGGCAATTACATCTACATTTCCAGTCTTCAGCGCAGGGTTTACCAATACAGATGATGAAGAAAAATCTGCGTAAACAGTGCATCCCCTCGAACATTGATTGCAGTAGAAACAGGCGCCCCGCTCATTATTAATTGCCTTCGTCAATATGGATAATCGTGAAGGAATAACATTCACACCTACAGAGGTGGCTGCTTTTTTGATCATCAGCTCGTGAAGGCGTGGCTTTGGTGGCGGTAGAAATTCACCATCGGGTTCGTTTGGTATATTTTCCTTCGATCCGAAAATCCCCACGAGTTTATCGAGCCTGTCGTAATAAGGTTTGATATCGTCATAACTGATGGGCCAGTTATCACCCAGGCCATCAATGCTTTTTCTTTTGAAGTCGTCGGGACCAAAACGTAACGATATGCGTCCCCAGTGATTGGTCCTTCCACCCAGCATTCTCGCGCGC
Organism: Chitinophagaceae bacterium; assembly: GCA_036402175.1. Lineage (GTDB taxonomy): Bacteria > Bacteroidota > Bacteroidia > Chitinophagales > Chitinophagaceae > DASPKM01. The sequence goes on from DASWTK010000042.1 coordinate 6,053, forward strand.
CACCAGTCGAATTGTGTTCCGCTATGCTGTGTATAGGGTTCGCCATCTATCTGCCAACCTCCATAACATGCGTCGAAATCGCCAAATGGCCGTAGTGCTGTGCTGGCGCCACGCCGCGGCGACTGCCAGGGCCATTTTAACTGCATTACATTCTTTGCCGGATCATACATTGGTCCTGCTTCCAGCAGGCATACTTTCAATCCTGCATTGGCGAGCATATATGCGGCCATGCCGCCGCCAGCACCGGAACCTACAATAACGGCATCGTACTTTTTGGGCTGAACTTTTATCTGGAGATTTCCCATGAGCAATTAATTGAATAGCGCAAGCCTAAATTTAAGAGATTAAAAAAGAATTGACCAAAGATGAATAAAAATTCGCTTAGACAAATATTCGTTACGAACAGTTAAAAATTAGGAACAATTCATTAGAAAAAAAATTTAGATTTATGGCCCATTATATTCAACAAAACTAACGAACATGCAAGCCGCCCATCGTAACCAGCTTTTTGTTGCTTCCTGTCTGGCATTACTCGTCACCTCATTATCATTTGGAATCAGGGCTGGTATTCTCGACAGGCTGGGAGTTCAGTTCCACCTGAACGCCGAACAGCTGGCTACCATCGCGGGAACAGCATTCTGGGGGTTTCCGCTTGCTGTGATCATAGGTGGAATGCTGGTTGATGTAATTGGCATGAAACGCCTGCTGATGCTGGCGTTTTTGTTTCATATGGCAGGCATATTGCTTACCATTTTTGCAACGGGATTCTGGAGCCTTTTCATTTCAACATTATTAATAGGACTTGCCAACGGAACGGTGGAAGCAGCCTGTAACCCACTGGTAACCGCGTTATACCCTGACAATAAAACCACCAAGCTGAATCATTTTCACTTATGGTTCCCGGGTGGCATCTTCATCGGAACGCTTATTGTTTACTTTTTTGATAAGGCTGGATTGAACTGGCAGATCCAGATTGGCATGATGATCATTCCGGCGCTTATATATGGATACCTTTTCTCAAAACAACGATTCCCTGTAACAGAAAGAGTGGCTGCAGGCATTTCTACCGGAGAAATGTATCGTTCGCTGCTGAATCCATTGTTTTTGTTCATGATCATTTGCATGTTTGGAACTGCCATCACAGAATTGTTCACTGGTCAATGGATTGATGTGCTGTTGAAGAATGTAACTTCCAACCCGATTTTAGTCTTAACACTCACGGCTGGTGTAATGGTACTGGGAAGAGGCTTTGCGGGACCGGTAGTGCATCGGCTTTCTCCTTCGGGAGTATTGCTGGGTTCGGCGATACTGGCCGCGGTTGGTCTTTATATGCTGGGCCACACATCGGGTTCGCTGCTATTTGTTGGAGCGCTGGTATTTGGAATGGGTGTATGTTATTTCTGGCCAACCATGCTCGGCTTTGTTTCAGAAAATCTTCCCAAGACAGGGGCGGTGGGAATAAACCTGCTGGGTGGCGCGGGCATGTTTGCCGTTTCAATCTATATGTATTTTATGGGCGGTTTTTATGATAAACTTGTGATCAATAAATTACCTTCAGGTGCAAATCTCGATGAATACCGTTCAGCTCCACCAGGAACTGACCTGGCCTCAGCATTTGCCAATGCAAGGGCGGCAGCGGGTCCTGAAATACTGAACGCAACATTAGTGATCCCTCTATTCCTGATCGTAGCATTTACCGGATTGGTTATTTATATGAGAAAAAGAGCCCCTTCGGTAAAATTAAGGCCTCTTAATACCTGAAAGATTGAATATGCCAGCTTACAAGTCTAGACGCAGTGTATTAAAAAACCTGGTATTAGGTGGGACTGCCCTGGCAGCGATGCCGATGATGCAGGGTGAGACCTGTAATAACCCGGCTAAAAAAACTTCATTGAAAAAGAATATCAATCATTCTGTTTGCCGCTGGACCTATAACTTTTTATCTCTTGAGGATCTGTGCAAAACCGTAAAGCAGATCGGATTTTCGGCAATTGACCTGGTGGGTCCTAATGATTGGGGAATGCTGAAGAAATATGAGATCGATTCGTCAATGTGCAATGGAGCGGAAATAAACCTTGTCAAAGGCTGGAACGATACACAATACCATTCTACACTTATAAAAAATTATACCGAACATATAGAACTGGTTGCAAAGGCCGGCTATAAAAACCTCATCTGCTTCAGCGGCAACCGCAACCAGCTGGATAATGAAACAGGTTTGAAAAATTGTGTTCAGGGCCTGAAGCAGATCATGGGACTGGCGGAAAAGAAAGGTGTGATCATTCAGATGGAATTGTTCAACAGCAAGGTGGACCACAAGGATTATATGGCCGATAATACGTCCTGGGCAATTGAACTTTGCAAACGTCTTGGCTCTCCGAATTTTAAACTGCTGTATGATATTTATCATATGCAGATCAATGAAGGCGACATTATAAGAACCATTACCGATAATCATCAGTATTTTGGACATTATCATACCGCCGGAGTTCCTGGCAGAAATGAAATAAATGAAACCCAGGAATTGTATTATCCTGCCATCATGAAAGCAATTGTAAAAACGGGTTACAAAGGATACGTTGCACAGGAATTCATTCCGAAGTCTGAGGATAAGATTGCGGCGTTGAAACAAGCGGTGGAGTTATGTGATGTTTGATCAGCCGGTTGGCTGATGCTTTTGTAATTAGCAGTAGATAATATCAGATAAGTGATCGCGAACAAATTGTAAAGCATATAAACGATAACTATGGCGAACAACTATGATGCAATTGTGGTGGGCTCAGGTATCAGTGGCGGATGGGCAGCAAAAGAGTTAACTGAAAAAGGACTTAAGGTATTGATGCTCGAACGAGGCGAGGATATCAAACACGTAACAGATTACGCGGCCGCGAACAAGGATGTCTGGGAATATCCTCACCGTGGTGGTAGAACGCAACAGATGATTGAAGACTATCCTGTTCTGAAAAGAGACTATCCGCTGAATGAACGCAACCTTCACTACTGGGTCAAGGATAAAGAATGTCCTTACACAGAAACCAAACGTTTCGATTGGTACAGGGGATATCATGTAGGCGGAAGATCGCTGATGTGGGGAAGGCAATCGTACCGGTTTTGCGAAATGGATTTTGAAGCGAATGCAAAAGAAGGAATCGCGATTGACTGGCCGATCCGTTACAATGAAGTTGCGCCCTGGTACGATTACGTTGAAACATTCGCAGGTATCAGCGGCAGCAAGGATGGACTTGCAATACTGCCCGATGGTAAATTCCTTCCGCCGATGGATATGAACTGCGTTGAAAAAGATGTATCTGAGCGGATCAGGAAACATTATAACGACCAGCGGCGGATGATCATAGGCCGTGTAGCAAATCTTACGGTGCCCATTCCGGGCAGAACCAATTGCCAGTTCAGGGATAAGTGCTGGCTGGGTTGTCCGTTCGGTGGCTACTTCAGCACACAGTCTTCCACCCTGCCCGCGGCTGTGAAGACCGGCAATTTAACGCTGCGTCCATTTTCTATTGTAACAAAACTGCTGTACGATAAGGATAAGAAAAAAGCAACGGGAGTTGAGATTGTTGATGCGGAAACAAATCAAACCTACCAGTTCACAGCCAATGTCGTTTTCCTTTGCGCTTCTGCGCTGAACTCGGCCTGGGTGCTCATGAATTCTGCTACTGATGTATGGCCTGATGGTCTGGGCAGCAGCAGCGGAGAACTCGGTCACAATATAATGGACCACCATTTCCGCTGCGGCGCGTCTGGTGAAGCAGAAGGGTATGATGACAAATATGTTTACGGCAAACGTCCTAACGGCATCTATATCCCAAGATTCAGAAACATAAACAACGATAAACGCGATTATATCCGTGGATTTGGTTACCAGGGCAGCGCAAGCCGTAGCGGATGGGGAAGAGAAGTCGCGGAACTTTCTATAGGTGGAGAATTCAAGGACGCATTGTCTGAACCCGGAGGATGGAGCATCGGCATTACCGCCTTTGGCGAAATACTTCCTTATCACGAAAACAGGATCACGCTTGATAAGAATAAAAAAGACAAATGGGGACTGCCTGTACTTGCGTTTGACTGTGAGATCAAGGATAATGAGCGCAAGATGAGAAAGGACATGATGGAAGACGCGAAGGAAATGCTGGAGATCGCGGGCATTAAGAATGTCAAAACGCATGATAACGGCTATTACATGGGTCAGGGTATTCACGAAATGGGAACCGCCCGCATGGGAAAGGATCCAAAAACTTCAGTGCTGAACAAGAATAACCAGGTATGGGATGCACCGAATGTTTTTGTTACAGACGGAGCCTGCATGACGTCCGCTTCCTGCGTAAATCCCTCGCTGACTTATATGGCGCTCACGGCAAGGGCTGCCGACTTCGCAGTAAAAGAATTAAAGAAAGGAAATATATAAATCAATTGTCAGGCTGAATTAAATTTCCGCCGTTTAAATACAAAAATCACGATCATGGATAGACGAGAAGCATTACACCGGGTAACTCTACTTCTTGGCGGCACCATACTGGGAGCAAACGCCTTCCTGACCGGTTGCCGGTCCGGTGATGTAAAAACAGATGAGAAAGTAACTTTCTCCGAAACTGACATTGCTTACATGGATGAGATTGCGGAGACAATCCTGCCCGCAACGCAAACCCCGGGCGCAAAAGCGGCTAAGGTGGGTAGCTTCATGGCCATTATGGTAACTGATTGTTATGTTGCAAAGGATCAGCGTATATTTTATGATGGACTGGAGAAGCTAAACGAAGCAAGCAAAAAGAAATACAATGCTACTTTCATGAATGCCAGCCCGCAGCAGCGACACGAGTTGCTGGTGCAGATCGATAAGGAAGTAAAAGATGAGATGGAAACGCGCAGAAAAGAGCGTGAGGCCAACGAGCAGAAAGAAAGAGAACAACTCGAAAAACAAAAAGAGAGCGCTAGCCAAACCGATCAGAAATCGCGCGAAGAAAAGCGCCAGGAAAAACCAAAGGAAGATCCTCCGCGTCATTATTTCCGCATGATGAAAGAATTAACCCTTCTTGGATATTTTACATCAGAAGTAGGTCAAAAGCAGGCCCTGAGGTATAATCCGGTTCCGGGAAGATATGAAGGTTGTGTACCTTATACGAAGGGAGAGAAAGCGTGGGCATAGGAGAATTAATTAGCCAATTTTGCCGATAAGCAGATGAGCTAATTGTTCCAATGTACAGAGTTGTGAGACAATTATAATAAGACGAGGCTTAGAAAATATCCTGCAATTCCTGCAGCGACTTCACTATATAGGTGGGTTGTATATCGCAGCTGATGCATAGGTGGTTTACAAATACCTGGTCGATGCCGGCATTCATGGCACCCTGAATGTCTACTTCAGGACTGTCGCCAATCATAATGCACTCAGCTTCGCAACAGTTTACTTTATTCATGGCGAATTCGAAAATTTCCTTTTTGGGTTTAAGGCTGTTGCTACCTTCGGACGTGATCACTTCAACAAAATACTTATCGAGTCCTGAATACTTCAGCTTGCTGTGCTGTGTTTTTTCGAATCCATTAGTGATAAGGTGCATCTTATACCCTTTCTCTGTCAGATAATCCAACGTTTCAAACGTATGCGGAAATACAGTAGTACGTTTCGGCAGCAGTTCAAGAAAATGGTGGCTCATCTGCTGCGCCAGTGTTTCATCGCCAATGCGGAAGTCGAGCAACGTATGCCACATCCGCTTTAGCCGCAATTCATCAACTTTAATAAAACCATTGCGATACCGCTCCCATAACTTTTCATTATGCGCCAGGTAATTCTTATGAAAGAGATCAAAATCATTCACGCCCTTCTGCTCCAGGTCAAGCATATGGTATAATTCGTGGAGCGTTAAACGTGAATTGGCATCAAAATCCCAAAGAGTATGGTCAAGGTCAAAAAACAGGTGCCGGTACTTCATCCCGCAAATTACGTACAACTGCCTAAGCGGCGAATCAAAAAAAACTTCTTACTTCGTATCTTAACAATCATATCATGAACCTTGTTATAACCGGCGCTTCGAGAGGATTCGGAAAGTCCATTGCTGAAAAATTTGCGGCCGACAAACAAGGCCACACGCTGCTGCTATGTTCAAAAAATAAAGAGAAGCTCGAAGGCACTGCCCGCGAATTACAAGCGCGTTTTCCACGCACAACCATCCTCCATTATGCCTGTGACCTGAGCATTAAGGAGGAAGTAGCGGGTTTTGCAACATGGATACACAAGAATACAGAACACGTAGACGTTGTGGTTAACAACGCAGGCACGTTTGTTCCGGGCAGTGTTCACAACGAAGAGGAAGGTTACCTGGAACAGATGATGGCTGTTAACCTGTACAGTGCATATCATCTGACCAGGATGTTATTGCCCCGCATGATGGAAAGGAAAAAGGGTCATATTTTTAACATGTGCTCCATTGCCTCGTTAAAAGCTTATAAAAACGGAGGCGCGTACAGCATCAGTAAGTTTGCCCTGCTTGGTTTTTCAAAAAATCTTCGCGAAGAAATGAAGCCCTTTAATATTAAGGTCACCGCAATCATGCCGGGTGCAGCCTATACGGACTCATGGGCGGCATCAGGTGTTGATCCCCAGCGCATCATGGACGCAAGCGATATATCGGACATGGTATATGCAACTGCACATCTCTCTCCCAGGGCCTGCGTAGAGGACATAATTTTAAGACCGCAACTGGGCGATCTCTGACAACCCTCCATCCTTTTTAACCACCTTTTACCGCATGAGACCGGCCTGCTGGCTGGTTATATTTTACATTTGCAGTTGGTGAATCGCTCGTTATGGATTTAAAAAGAATGGAAAAGGCAGGCAGATCGATCCGTTACCTGGGCGTATGCATTTTCGTACTGGTATCGGCAGTGGCTTTTGGCCAGGCTAAATTTACCACCGTCATTGATCAGTCTACCATCTCCCGCGACCAGTTGGTCCAGGTAGAATATATAGTGGAGAATGCAAAAAAAGTGGACGACTTTGATCCGCCTTCATTCCGGAATTTCGCCGTGATCCAGGGACCGATCCAGTCGTCGGGCATGTCATTCGTCAATGGCGCGCTCACTCAATACAAAGCCATCGTTTTTCTTCTTCAACCCAGAACCACCGGTAAGCTGATCATACCCGGAGCCATGGCAACCATTGATGGGAAGCGCAGGCAGTCGGACGCCGTCGCGCTTGAAGTAACCAAATCGCAGAATGCCGGCTCTTCACAACGTACAAGATTACGACTCAACCTCCGCGATGCATCCATTGAAGCCGACAAGGAATTTGTACTTTACCCCAATGAGAACGCAATTGAGAAGATCAGGAAAAATCTCTTCGTAAGGGTTGAGGTCAGCAAAAAAAACTGTTATGTCAATGAACCGGTGGTTGCTACTTATAAATTGTATTCACGGCTCCGTTCCGAATCCAGGGTTGTAAAGCGACCATCGTATAATGGTTTCAGCGTTTATGATATGTCTGAACCCAATGCGGGCAATCCTGCAATTGAAACCGTAGATGGAAAACAGTATAACGTTCACATCATCCGCAAATCGCAATTGTTCCCACTGCAGGCAGGAGAATTTGTGCTTGAGCCTGTTGAAGTTGAGAATACCGTTCATTTCATTAAAGCGCCTACCGAAGAAGACAATTACCTGGAAGAAATGAATGACCCGTTTGCGGAAACTGTTCAGCATACCGTTGTTCTTGGCAGCAACCCCGTGAACATTAACGTTAAATCATTACCCAATAACAATCAGCCTCAGGGCTTTGACGGAGCGGTTGGCAATTTTTCGGTCAGGGCTTCATTAAAGGATCCGATCGTAAAGGCGGGTGAAGCCGGGAACCTGATCGTTGAAGTGAAAGGCAAAGGCAACATACCTATGATCAATGCGCCAACAGTTAACTGGCCCGATAAATTTGAAGTATTCGATCCAAACACAAAAGAGGAAGTGCAGCCCGAAAATGCACCTTTATCAGGAACGAAGACCTTTGCATTTCCATTCACAGCAAAAGATACAGGGAGTTTAATTATTCCACCGATTAAGTTTTCTTTTTTCGATCCCATTTCGCAGTCATACAAAACAGACAGCACAAGGGCAATCAGCCTCCGTATCATGCCTGGCGCAAAAAAAGTAAAAGGTTCATCAGCATCAAAAGTCAGGAATATCATTCCAAATCCTCCCACTGCAAGAATGTGGTTGTGGATAGCCGGCGGTGCCATCGGAACACTGTTACTGATAACTATTGTTTTCCTCAGGAACCGTTCTGCCCACAAGAAGAACGTGAACAAGCCGTCAGGTTCGGCTGATCAGCTCAACCAGCAGGTGATACCAGTAAAGCCAGACCCGCTTGAGAAAGCAAGAAGGATGTTATCGTCATCCAATTCCACCATGTTTGTAAAAGAGGTAGAGGCTGTTGTTTGGAACGAACTGGGCGAGAAACTGAAGATACCACCAAGCGCGCTGAATCAGCCGCACGTTATAAATTCACTTCAGCGATTGGGCGCCGATGAATCTGCCATTCAGCAATTCAGGCAGGTGATGCACGATTGCGAATATGCATTGTACATTCCCGGCCAAAGCAATGAAGACCTGGAAGCAATTTTAATCAATGCGTCCTTATTCCTCGATAAACTGAACGAGCTGCCTTAAATCAGTAATTGTTATTCGGTGTATTTATAACCTACCCCGCGAACGGAATGGAAATAACGCGGGTTGCGACTGTCATCTTCAAAATATTTCCTGAAGTTCAGAATGAAATTATCGATCGTGCGGGTTGTAGGATAAACATTGTATCCCCAGACTGTCTGAAGTATCTTTTCCCGTGGAACCACTTCGTTTCTGTTCTCGATCAGTAGTTTAAGCAGCATTGCCTCTTTCTTGCTCAGCTGTACCCGATCGCCGTTTTTGGTTGTCGCCTCCTGTGCCCTGAAATCTATGACGTTCTTCCCGAATGAATAGGTATCGCCAATGGAGTCTTTATCCTGCAGCTTTTTGTTTTTTTCGATAAGCTTTTGCACCCGCAGTAAAAGTTCTTCCAGGTTGAACGGTTTTGTGAGGTAATCGTCGGCGCCTTTTTTTAATCCCAGTACACGATCGGCACTGGTATTCTTTGCGCTTAAAATGAGTATGGGCACCTGGTTGTTATGAACCCTGATCGTTTCAGCAACAGTAATGCCATCAACTTCAGGAAGCATCACATCCAGTATGATCAGATCGAAATATTCCTGATCAACAGCCCGGAGTGCTTCCGATCCATCTGTGGCGGAGGAAACCGCGTAACCTTCCAGCTCGAGGTTCAGCTTTAGTGCTTCATGAAGGTTTTCTTCATCTTCTACCAACAGGATAGATGCTTTATACTTTTCTGTCATGGAACGTTTATTCTGTGAAACGTTATTGTAAAAATACTTCCCGAAGGTAAATTGTTTGTCACGTTTATGTCGGCATGATGATCTTTTGCAATTTTTCTGCAGAGGTGCAGACCCAGGCCTGTGCCTTTTGTTTTGCGCACTTCTTCATTGCCAATGCGGTAAAACTTGTCGAATATCCTTCCCTTTTCTTCATCGGGGATGCCGTTCCCTTCATCCATTACCTGCAAAATGGCCTCATTGCCCTTACGTTTAAGGGTGATGGTGACCGGCCTGGATTTCGGTGAATACTTATGGGCATTTTCAAGCAGGTTATTGATCATGATCTCCAGCAGCAGCGCATCTCCTTCAATAGCAATATCAGACTCTATATCCATTTCCCAATTCCTTTCGGTGAAACGCTGACCGAAATCTTCGATGCAGGAAACGGTGAGCTGTGAAAGGTCCAGTTCTTCAAGGGTTTGCTGCCTGCCGCCATCTTCCAGTTGTGAAGCCACCAGTATGTTACTGGTAAGAGAATGCAGCCGATGAGTTTCCTCCAGGGTCATTTGTATCAGCTTTTGCTGTTTGGATTCTTCGAGCCGGTGTTTGATCAGGGTTTCCAGGTTCAGCCTGGCTACTGCTATAGGGGTTTTTAGTTCATGGGTCACCGCCATCATAAAATTCTGCTGCTGTTGTTGCATGCGAAGCTGCTTCCGTACCGACCGGTAAACAAAAAAAGCACCAACCGAGATCACCAGCATGAATGTGATGCCCTCTGCAACGTATTTTGTAGTGTCGCGCCTCCTTTCATTATTGATACTTTTTAACTCTTTCTCATAGGCCTGCCTGTTGGCTATACTGTCGATGGTGAACTTCAATTGTTCTTTACGGTATTGTGTCATGGCATCGGCCTGGGTCCCCAGGGAGATGAACCACCATATGAGGGCCGCGATGATGTAAGCCAGCAGGAACCAGAAAATCAGGAATGCCAGCTCGATACTTTTTTTTCTAATTACGGCCATGATGTAAGGGGAATTAGCTAATTAAGCCGATAAGCAAATTAGCTAATGAAAATTCAAAATGAAAAATGAAAAATGAAAAAGGGGGTCGTTAATTTGCTTATTGACTAATTAGCAAAATTGGCTAATTAAATCTGCTTATTGGCAAAACCGGCTAATTATCTACAGCGCTTTCTCGATGCGAAGTCCCACGTTCATCACGTGCTTCAGCGGGTCTTCGCGCATGGTGTGTTCAAGTTTGAAACGGTATTCACCCGGTCTTGTGAACCTTGTTCGTTCCTGGATAAGTATGCGGTGTTCAAAAATATCGTCCATGCCCTTCCCAAACCAACCTTTTTCATCATTCGCGAGTTTCAGGTCATACTGTTGCGTGCGTGTTGCGGTATCCGCGGGTTCCTGAACTGTTCCCCTGATCCATATATTATTATATCCATACGCATTCCGGTGGCGAATGACCATAAATACATTGTATAACGAAGCAGTATCCGTAATGTCGAATGTGATAACTGGTTTAAAACCGCTTTCCCATTCATGTCCGGGAATGGGTACATTTTTTTCAAATGTATTGATGGGTCCGCAGGCCGACAGGAAAACGGAAATCATCATTACGGTTCCCAGGCTGCGGAATAGATGGCTCTTGTTCATGAAATAAAAAAAGTCAGATTGTTTATAGAACGTTCAGGATTTGCTCTTTAGCTTTTTCCAGTTCATCTTTCATCAAAACCACGCACTGCTGGATGGATGAATCATAAGCTTTTGCTCCGGTTGTATTGATCTCTCTTCCGATTTCCTGGAGAATGAACGAAAGCTTTTTACCTTTTGATTCTTCCTTTTCGGCCAGGACTGTTTTAAAATAATCACAATGGTTCTTCAGCCTTACCTGTTCTTCACTGATATCAATTTTTTCGATGTAATAGATCAGTTCCTGCTCCAGCCGGTTTGGATCATAATTCTCCTTACCCACATTTTCCTCCAGTACTTTTTTCAGGCCATCGCGGATCTTTTGTTTCCTTGCAGGCTCCTGCTGAATGATGCTATCCTGTTGCTTGAGAATATTATCGATGCGGTAGCGAAGATCAAGCTCCAGCGACTTCCCCTCATCTGCGCGATGGGCATTCAGGTCGGTAATGGCTGCCTCGAGTATGGAAGTGAATAATTCCCATTCTTCATCGGTCAGAGTTTCACTTGTGGGAGTTATCACTTCAGGAAGTTTGAGAATGCTGCTGAGGATAGTGGAAGCATCCAGATTCAGTTCGCTCGCCAATTCGGCTATAGGCTGGTAGTATGCCCTGGCCAGATGAGTATTGATGCTTACCGGCTTTGCATTACCGGTTTGTTTAAGGCTGATTGTACAATCAACCGTTCCCCGGCCTAATTTTCCCGACAGTATGCTGCGTATATCAAACTCAAATGGTTTTAAAAATCCAGGCAGCTTTAAGGCAAGTTCAAATTGTTTTCCATTCAGCGATTTGATGTCTATCAGAAAGGTCTTATCTCCTATCGATCGTTCCGCTCTTCCAAAGCCTGTCATTGATTTCAACATATCCACTATGATTTTATGCAATGTAAGTTAAATCGTGCATTCGATGATTATCGGAGAAGCGGCGAATGGTCAATGGGGAAGCTGATAATTCTGTGATGCGGGGCGATGAAATTCTTAAAAAGAAAAATCCCGCTGGAAAGCGGGATAATATATGGATGGGTTAGTAAGTACCGGGAATAAAATTCCCTACACAATATTAAAAATAATTTTTACTAACAAAAAACAATTTGATATAAATTTTATTCACATTTTTTCTGGCGATGTTAATATCACTCCCTGTTTTTTATGGTTCATATCTTTTTATCTGGATGTTCATGATGAGGGATCAGATTTTTATTTTCATTCATCATCAAAAATTCAATCGGCTGAAACCCTTGTGCCATCAATGTTTCAGAGGATTCAATTTTTTCTCATTGAAAAATTAATCTTCATTGATGATGCCTGAACTTACCTTTCTGATCGTTCAATTGAACACAAAGATCAAGGGTATCTTACCAAAAAAAATATTTTAGTCCGGACCGCCCTTTCCGGTCATCCGGAAGCCCGGAACCCTTACAACTGGCAGGAACGGGCCCCTGTTTCTATTCTAACTAAGCGACCCTTATACAATTTCGCTCCTTACTTTTGCCAAAACTTACTTATGCGATTTCCATCACCCGTAGCGATCACGTGGATTGCTGAGTTGATTGGCGCCGAACTTACAGGGAATATTCAAGGCCAGGCTACCGGCATCAATGAGATACATAAAGTTGAACCTGGCGACCTGGTGTTTGTTGACCATCCGAAGTATTATGAAAAATGCATTTACTCACCCGCGAGTTTTATTATCATCAATAAGGCAGTGGAGGATATACCGGAAGGAAAAGCATTGCTGATCGTTAATGAACCTTTCGAAGCATACCTGAAAATTGTCAGGCACTTCAGGCCATTTCAGCCAGCTGAAAAGATGATCAGTGAAGACGCGCGTATCGGCGAAGGCAGTGTCATTTTTCCGGGAGCGTTCATCGGTCATCATGTTTCCATTGGGAATAACTGTATCATACATCCTGGCGTCAGCATACTCGATCATTGCATCATTGGAAACAACGTGGTGATACAGGCAGGAACGGTCATAGGCTCCGATGCTTTTTATTACAACACGAAAAAGAACCGTGATGTTTGGTATAAAAGAATGGAGAGTTGCGGAAGGGTGATCATTGAAGACGATGTTGAGATCGGTGCGGGGTGCACTATCGACAGAGGAGTAAGTCATGATACGGTGATTGGACGCGGAACGAAAATGGACAACATGGTGCACATAGGACATGATACCGTAGTTGGCAGGAATTGCCTCTTTGCTGCGCAGGTTGGAATTGCAGGGGTTGTTACCATCGAAGATGGTGTAACGCTCTGGGGACAGGTTGGCGTAAGTAAAACGCTCACCATCGGACAGAATGCGGTGATACTTGCGCAGAGTGGAGTTCCATCAGACACGGAAGGAGGAAAAATATATCTGGGTTCACCAATAGATGATGTATCTGTGAAAAGAAGGGAGTTTGTATGGATAAGAAGGATTCCCGAGATGTGGGAAAAGATAAAGAACCTGAAATAACCACAATAAAAAAGGGCTTCCATCGAAGCCCTTTTTTATATCTGATAGATCAGGAGTTATTGTTTTTTATAGTTTGTCCTGATAATAAAGGTCATTCCTGAATCTGTGTACTCGGAAGTTACTTCGAGGTTGGAACCATCAAATTTTGTAACAGTTCCTGTTTCACCGTCGATGGTAATTGTATTACCTGTCAGGCTCCACTCACCGGTATAATCCATGGGAGGTGAACACTGTGTTCCTGCGTCGATGAATGCGAAAGTGCCATCTAAATTCAACTTATACTGATCGTCTTTTTCACAGGCATCCATGTTTGCAAGCAGGTCAGCTTCAGGGCTGCTTCCTACTCTCATGGTAGCTGCAGTGACGATGTAAGTTCCAGAGATGTTTTCTTTGGTAATGGCAGGAGCATCTTTACTTTTCTTACATGCAGTGCCGAGCAGGACAAGAGAGAATAAGCCGAAAAGTACCTTTTTCATAGTAACATTTTGGATTTTGAGGTTTATAATTATTTCTACTGCCAATTTACTCATGGACAGCTGAAGTAAAAACGAAGTTTTACGATGCTAATTGCTAATCAGTATAAAAAAAACACTTATTTCGGCCAATAATCGTAGGGCAGGGCCTCGGCTATCTTTTCCCATGCCCAATATCCCGTATTTACCACATCTCCCTGTTCGTAAAAATACCCGTTCTCCTCAATCACAAAACCATTGGCAACATCAATTGTAGAAATCTGCACCCGCAGGTGCGCGGGTAATTTGTATTGTTTAAGATAAGCAGGCGCAGGAAGTTCATCGCGGTAAAGAATCCGGATTCGGCCTGTAAGACCGATCTCCGTATCTGTACTGTCAACCATGTAAAATGAACTATCGTATGGATTGGAAATTTTAGTGCCTGTAGCTGACTTAAGATCTGTTATCTGTTCCAGTGAATATCCCTGGTCGGTAAGAGAGCTGTCGTACCAGCTACGCATAAAATGCAGGCGCGAACCAAAATAAGCGACCTCGCGGTTCTTCGCCCATACCTGCTTTTCAGCTTCAGTTCCTTCAAGCTCTTCGTACAAAGGATAACCCGAAAAAGTAATTATTTGTGTATTGTGTTCGTAAACAAAAGAGTCAAGCTGATAACGGATTTTATAACCGAGCGCTTTATTGGTCAGCATCAGGTCGGCCCTTGTAAGGATCTTCAGCCTGTTCCTTTTTTTACTGAAGAAGAATCGCAACGCATCAGGATTCTCAAGCTTGCATTGAGCAGCATTGGGAGTAGTGCCTATGAAGTTTTCTAAAAAAACCTGTCCGTATTTATTCCAGCCATCGGCGATCTCTGTACTGCCCACCACCGCAACTTCCTGCATCGTTTTATCCTGTTTCTTCAATTCAATAACTATTGGCTGCTCAGCCGACGCGTTACTGATACGAACTGAATTGGTTTCGAAACCCAGATAAGAAACTACCAGGTCGTAACCACCGTTAGGTACCTGTAACCTGAACTCACCTTCATTATTGGTTATGGTTCCAAGCGTTGTATTCTGACAAAAAACAGATGCTCCTCCAAGTGGTTGTCCGTTACTCTGATCAGTTACTTTCCCGCTGACAACATATTCAGTTCGCTGAGCAAGCAACTGCAGGCCAGCGCTAAGTACAATCATTAAACAAATCCATTTACGCATGTAATTATTTTTAGCTGAATTATCCTTTCATTAAAACGTATGCCGTTAAATCAAATTGCACTTTTCAGGGTTAGGGGATATCTTTTAGCAATTTCCTTACATGTATCGGCTATGCTTGTTTCAATTGGCGTATATCTGAAATCGGGAAAAAACCGCAGCAGTTTACTGTTATCGAACTGTGCATTGGTTTGTGCCGTTAGCGCGGTTTCTCTTGTAAGCAACGGTTCCCGTTTTGCGAATCTCGATTTGAGCCAATCCAATCTCCACACAATGGATGCCAGGAATGGAGTTACTTTTTTATAAGGGGGTCTTTTGCCAAACTCTTTGGCGATATTATTGAATATGTCCCTGTAATAATGATTGCCTGAACTTAATATGAAACGTTCCCCGACTATATCATTTTCCATTAACAGGATCATTGCTTTTACAACATCGCGTACATCCACAAATCCACTCATGCCATCTGTGTACCACGGAAATTCATCGTAGGCTGATTTGAATATTTTTGAAGAGCCCAGCAGCCAGTCGCCCGCTCCAAAAATTATTGTAGGGTTTACAATCACAGCAGGTAATCCCTCTGCGATCCCGCGCCATACTTCAAGTTCGGCAAGATATTTTGAACGGCCGTAATTTGAATTACTGGTCTCAGGAGTCCAGTACATCGATTCATTGATCACCTGGTTATTCCTGATCCTGCCCATTGCCGCAACCGAACTTACATGCACAAGTTTCTGCACTCCTGCTTCTGTTGCCGAGTTCACAACATTGGCAGTGCCTTCAACATTTATTTTGAACAGCTCATTCCTGCGGGCAGGATTAAAAGACACAACAGCTGCTGAATGATAAACCTGGGTCACATCTTTCATTATATTATAAAGAAGCGCCGCATCAAGGATATCACCGCGTACCCATTCAACCTTTTTTTGTTCATCGGGCGTAAGCAGGGCAGAATGCGCTGTCCTGTACAATGCTTTCACAGGCTTGTTCAATCGCACCAGTTCCTTCAAGAGGTAACTGCCTACAAGTCCCGTTCCGCCTGTAACTAGGATCATCTTTTGAATTTGAAATTCGAGATTCTAATATTGATAGTAACCTTTCCCCGTTTTTCTTCCCAGTTCGCCCGTGTCAACACGTTCTTTCTGAATCGGCGAAGGCTGCAAACGTTCGGGTTTGTTCATTGCTTCATATACTGAGCAGCTTACTGCATAATTAATATCGTTCCCGATAAGGTCCATCAACCTGAAGGGTCCCATCTTAAATCCAGACGCTTCCATTAACCTGTCGATGCTTTCATAGTCTGCTAAACCAAGTTCCACCATTTTCAACGCTTCAAGGTAATAAGGGCGGGCCACATGATTTACGATAAAGCCAGGTGCATCTTTGCACAACACAGGTGTCTTGCCCATCTGTTTTGCGAGTTCGTAAATGCTGTTTAAGACTTCCGGCTCTGTTTGCGTTGCCTGTACAACTTCCACCAGTTTCATTACAGGTGCAGGGTTGAAAAAATGCATACCCGCAACGCGTCCGGGATTAACAATTTTTTCAGCAATGGCCGAAACAGATAAAGAAGATGTATTGGTAGCAAAGATGGTTGCACTGCCATTGATCTCAGCCAGCTCATTAAAAAGCCTGGCCTTTGCTTCGGGCTTTTCCACAATGGCTTCAATGATCACATCTGCGATACAATCATTCGGAGAACTTGTATAATGAAGCAGGGTCAGTGCTTCATCTTTTTGCTGTGAAGTGATCTTGTTTTTTGCGGCAAGCGCCTCCAGGTCGTTCTGCAGTTTTTGCGCAGCACGTGTGATCATATCGCCATTCACATCATACAGGATTGTATGAAACCCCGATAACGCCGACACCTGTGCAATGCCACTGCCCATCGTTCCTGCGCCGCAAATGCAGATCGTTTTTATCATGCGATGAAGTTAGGGAATATCGAAGATCATATAGCCGGGGTAAACTGGCGCAGAAAACGAACATCGTTTTCGCTGAACAACCTGATGTCGTTGATGCCATATTTTAATAAAGCGGGTCGTTCAATACCCATTCCGAATGCGAAGCCCGTATATTTTTCGGGGTCGATGCCACAGTTTGACAATACATTGGGATGGATCATTCCGCAACCCAGTATTTCCAGCCATCCCGTACGCTTACACACGGCGCAACCTTCACCCTTACAAAGCTGGCAACTGATATCCATTTCTGCACTGGGCTCCGTAAAAGGAAAATAGCTGGGACGGAAACGCACCTTTATATCCTTGCCATACATTTCCTGCACAAAGAAGTAAAGTGTTTGTTTCAGATCGGCAAACGATACGTGTTCATCTATATATATACCTTCTACCTGGTGAAAAAAGCAATGCGATCTGGCGCTGATGGTTTCATTGCGGTACACGCGGCCCGGACAGATGATCCGGAGCGGAAGTACGCCTTTTTCCATTTCACGTATCTGAATATTACTGGTATGCGTGCGCAGCAGCCAATCGGGATTCTGCTGAATATAAAATGTATCCTGCATATCGCGGGCAGGATGATTCTCCAGAATGTTCAGTGCTGTAAAATTGTGCCAGTCGTCCTCTATTTCAGGACCTTCAGCTACAGAAAATCCAAGCCGCTCATAAATTGAAATGATGCGGTTTTTCATCAGGCTGATGGGATGACGCGAACCAAGCGGCAGCGGATCGCCCGGTAATGTGAGATCAATAGCTGCGGCGGCTGAAGGATGGCCGTTTGCAGTTGATTCCTTCCAGGTTTCATACTTCTGCTCAGCAAACAATTTGAAATCGTTCAGGATCTGACCAAAAGCTTTTTTATGTTCATTCGGTACCTGCTTCATTTCGGCAAAAAGGTTCTTGACTATTCCTTTTGTACCCAGGAAGCGGATGCGGTAATCTTCCAGCGTCTTTACATCCGGCACCTGCAATTCTTCTATCTCTTTCCTGAAATTTTCTATCTGCTTTACCAGTTGCTCCATGCGACAAAGATAATTATTCACCTTAAATTGCAGCAATGGCAGACAAACTGAACATTGCTGATTTCCTGGAACCGGTTAATGCATCGGTTTTATCTGAGGACGAAGGCTATAAGGATGGGCAACTTGGAAAATCGATCCACGTCTATGAAGAGCAGATCCCTGACCTGGATGAAGCGGACATTGTGATTCTGGGATGTGATGAAGAAAGGGGCCGAAGCTTTGCAGAGCAGAATGGTAAAGCACCAGACAGGATCCGCTCACAGTTCTACAAAATGTTTTACTGGCACCACGACATACGGCTGGCCGATATTGGAAATATCAGGAATGGTGCTTCATTAAATGATACGTACGCGGCGTTGAAGACGGTTGTAGGTGAATTGGTGAGCATTGGAAAGACGGTCATCATTCTTGGCGGCTCTCACGATCTTACGCTTGCCCAATACCAGGTTTATGCAAATCACCGCAAAATTATTGAGGCTGTTTGTGTTGATGCGCTGATGGACCTAAACATGAATTCTTTGCATCGCGCCGATAATTTTCTGATGGAAATGCTCACGGGTGAACCAAACTTCGTGCGTCATTATAATCACATCGGATTTCAAAGTTATTATGTACACCCGCATATGCTTGAGACCATGGATAAACTCCGGTTCGATTGCTTCAGGGTTGGGCACGTGAAAGACAATATCGAAGAAATGGAGCCGGTGATCCGAAACTCACAATTATTAAGCTTTGATGTCTGCGCTATCGCAGCGGCCTATGCGCCTGCCAACACAGTTTCACCAAATGGATTAACAGGAGAAGAGGCCTGCCAGCTGATGCGGTATGCAGGGTTAAGTCCTAATGTGAACACAATTGGGATTTATGGATATGCTCCTGAAAAAGACGTGAACCAGTTAACGGCCATGCAGATCAGCCAGATGCTCTGGTACCTGATCGATGGGAAGAGTCGCGGCATGCGCGAAGCCCCGCTTGAAGAAAAGGATTCTTTCAATGAATTTCACACTGCTTTCGCTGAAGTGGAAACCACCTTCCTGCAAAGCAAGAAAACCGGGAGATGGTGGATGCAATTGCCCGATAAAAAATTCATTGCATGCTCATATAAAGACTACCTTCTGGCAAGCAGCAATGAAATTCCGGAAAGGTGGTTGAGGGCGCAGGAAAGAGGATGAGGGATAATTAGCTAATTAAGCCGATAAGCAAATTAGCTGATTATGGGGTTATAAATTTGAATTCCATTATGATTTCGGTAGAGTTTGGGACAAAATATATAACATGACCGGGCATATTAAAAATGATGATGAATAAATTATATCTGGCGATTTGTTGTTTCCTGTTTGCCGCATGTTCTGCAGAGAAAAAGATCGGAAGGTCGGCGGAACGGTTATTGTTCAGTGATACTACCATATCAAATGCGCATATCGGCATCAGCATCTTTGATGTTTCGGCAAATAAATTCATTTATAATTACCAGGCCGACAAATATTTTGTACCCGCTTCCAATACAAAGATCTTTACCACGTATGCCGGCCTGAAATACCTGGGCGACAGCCTGCCGGGCATACAATATCTTGAAAAAGGTGATACCATTCACTTATTCCCAACCGGAGATCCCACTTTTCTTCACAAAGACTTTCCGGTTCAGCCGGTGATGGACTTTTTAAAGAATAGTCAAAAGCGGCTTACCATTACCGGTAGCAACTGGAAGGATGCGCCGTTTGGATTTGGCTGGTCGTGGGATGATTATAACAGCAGCTACATGGCCGAAAGAAGTCCGATGCCGGTCTATGGCAATACCATCAGGTTTGTTCAGACACAACAAACAAGCGAAGCTTCAGCAGAAAAAGAACCTTTCATTTTTACTGAACCGGAGATCAATTGGAAACTGAACTTTGATCCGGGGTCTTCAAAAACATTTTCGGTAAGACGCATCAGGAATGATAATGTATTCCGTGTGTCGCAGGGTACGGAACAATACAAAGAAGTAGAGGTTCCATTCATCACAAACGGGCTGGCTTCAACGCTTGAACTGTTGAAAGATACAGTTCAGCGTGAAATAATACTGGTTGATGGAAACAATGATATCAATGAAAGCCAGCCGGCTTCCAGAACATCAAACCTTACATTAAAAA
Organism: Chitinophagaceae bacterium; assembly: GCA_036402175.1. Taxonomy (GTDB): domain Bacteria; phylum Bacteroidota; class Bacteroidia; order Chitinophagales; family Chitinophagaceae; genus DASPKM01. Next base: position 26,349 of record DASWTK010000042.1, read on the forward strand.
CTGTTTTCTCTCAGCCTACTGATTCTTTCCTGCGTATAATGATGCATCGAAGCGATAACTTCTTTGCTGAGCAAACCCTTCTTATGGTGAGTAACCTGAAACTGGGTGTAATGGATGACGGCCATCTGATCAGCACCATGCTTAAAAGTGATCTTAAGGACGCTCCACAGCAGCCAAGATGGGTTGACGGTAGCGGGCTAAGCAGGTATAATTTATTTACTCCACGGGATTTTGTATGGATACTGAATAAAATGAAAACGGAGTTTTCATTCGAAAGGCTGAAAGGCATTTTCCCTACCGGGGGCCAGGGAACGCTGAGAAATTTTTACCGGTCAGACAGCACGTCACTTTTCGCCAAAACCGGTACGCTTTCTGGCCATGTTGCTCTAAGCGGGTATCTCACTACCCGTAAACAAAAAACACTGATTTTCTCAGTACTGGTGAATAACCACCATGGTACTGCTGCTTCTATCCGCAGGCAGGTAGAACAATTCCTGCAGGGGATATCCAATAAGTATTGAGCCTTAACGAATTTCATAAAGTAAAAATTTACCCGCTAAACCCAACCTTGTATTTTACAAGGGCGTAAACACCTGCATACAACCTTTGAACAGAACACCAGAGATTCCCTGAATACCCTTTTCCGGTCGGCCCGGGTTATCAGCCGTTTTACTGAACCTTTAAACCCGACGTGTATGAAAAAGTTATTTTACTTTTTTGCCCTACTCTGGTCCTGTGCTTACCTCTTACCGCTTTATGGTCAGGCAGATTCATCCTGCCGGGCCGCTTTTACCTTTGGCGTGAATGCCAATAAGGTGAACTTTTATTCATCGCAGGGTTTACCGGCCGGTACTACCCATTGGTGGACATTTGGAGATGCTTCTTCTTCACCGGAAGCGAATCCTGTACATAATTATGCGGCTCCCGGTACGTACTGGGTTACGCATTATATATTGAATCAATCCTCCAATTGCAAAGATTCGGTAGTACGTGCGGTTACCATTACTGAGGTGAATAACTGTACCATTTTACCCAAATTCACCTGGAAGAGGGATTCCATCAACTGCAAGAAAATACTATTCATTAACCAATCCGTACCCATTTCTACTACTGCGCATTTTATCTGGAAATTTGGTGACGGCACCACGTCAAACGAAGTGAATCCTTCGCATACCTATGCGCAGGAAGGAGTGTACAACGTTTGCCTGGTGATGGAATATGGCAATGGCTGCAGAAAAGAATTCTGCCAGCAGGTTGAAGTGCGATGCCAGACGACCTGCAACCTTCACGCAGATTTCAGCTGGAAGCGAGATTCTGTTCAACACAATAAGGTTTACTTTAAAAGCATTGTGCTTTCACCCGTGGCGGCAATGACATTCAAATGGACATTCGGCGATGGAACTACTTCAACCGACCCCAACCCGACTCACGTTTACCAGCAACCCGGGACTTACAGGGTTTGCCTGCGCGTAGCAGCCAGCAATACCTGTGTGGCCGAAGTTTGCAAAGAAGTGAATGTACAAGCGCAGAACGACTGTGATGTGCGCGCGAAGTTTACATGGAAACGCGATGCTTCGCATTGGAACAAAATATGGTTTGCGAATTTATCATACCCAGTTCAGAACATCTGGAGAACATATTGGTCATATGGCGACGGAACCACCTCGCAGGACTTCAACAGTTTTCACGTTTACCAGCAACCTGGCAAATATTATGTTTGCCTGAAGGTGCAAAGCCTGAACGGCTGCATCAGCACTTTTTGCGATTCAGTAATTGTACGCCGGGCTGACAGCTGTGAAAACAGGTCTGACTTCCGGTTCGAAGTATCGGGCACGAACCTGCTGGAATATCATTTCAAGCCCAAATATGTAAATCAGTCGTGGAAATATTTGTGGAGTTTCGGCGATGGTACTACATCAACGGCAATAGCACCCGTTCACAAATATGCCCACGCAGGCGCTTATAAGGTATGCCTGACCGTAAGAAATGGCGATAGCTGCAGAACCACTACGTGCAAAGAGATCAGGGTGGCGCTTAACTGTGATGAAGTGAAGCTCAAATTCGAGTACCGCCGCGATCCGCAGAAGCCTTATATAATAAGTTTTCATGCGGTGAGCAATATGCCGGTGATACAGCAGAAGTGGACAATCATGAAATTGAGCAATGTGCAGATATTTCCTCCGCCTTTGCCTGTGATACTGAATGCCGATAATCCTACTTATACGTTCAGGGACAGCGGCTGGTATTTGGTATGTCTGTATGCCATTACTTCCAACAATTGTAAGAAGACGTGGTGTGAAAAGATTTACATAAAGAATGGTGAAAATGGACGTTACCTAACGTCTACGGGTATACCGGTTTATCCAAATCCTGCCACGAGGCTGGTGCGGCTGGATGTACAGACGGAAACAGCTACTTTGCTGACTGTCCGGGTATTGGATGGGTTGGGAACGCCTAAGATCCAGTTTACAAGTCCGGCAAGGGCGGGCAACAATAACCTTGTAATTCCTGTTGAAAAACTAAGCAGTGGCATGTACGTGGTAGAGATACGTTATGGAAACCAGGTAAAATTGGCTAAATTTCAGAAGGGCTAATTAAGAATGATCATTATTTGATGGTACCCAGGAACGATACCGAGCTGGTAAAAGGTTGTATCGACAACGACCGCCGGGCCCAGGAACAGTTATACAAGCAGTTCTATGGGCCAATGGCATCTATATGTACGCGTTATACCCGTAATCAGCACGACGCGATTGAAGTTCTTCACAATGGCTTTCTGAAAGTATTTAAGAACATCGAAAGGTTCGATGCATCCAAGGCCTCTTTATATACCTGGATCCGTACAATTGTAATTCATACTGCGATCGATTTCATCAGGCAAAAGGCCAGGTGGTATGTACCACATGGTGAAATTGAAAATGCCGAAGTGCCCGGCGTTGAAGCGGAAGCAATTCACCGGATGTCGGCCCAGGAGTTGTTAAAACTGGTTCAGGAACTTCCGCCTGCTACCCAAACCGTTTTCAACCTTTATGTCGTAGAAGGTTATACACACAAGGAGATCGGGAATCTGCTGGACATCAGCGATGGCACCAGCAAATGGCATCTGAGCGAGGCAAGGAGGCAATTGCAAAAACTTGTTTTAAAACATGCTAACGTAGAGCAATGAAGAATTTACAACCAAACGAAAAACACCTGGCAGATAAGCTGCAGCACGTGCCGGTTCCTGAAATGGAATCGTCGTGGCAGCAGATGCGCGAACTGCTGGACCGCGACATGCCCGAGGGCGTTGCCGGTGCCTGGAGCGGAAATAAAAA
>DASWTK010000043.1:0-2057 GCA_036402175.1 Chitinophagaceae bacterium
TTAATGGAATCATTGTCCTTAACCTGCTTTTCCAGTTGATCCATCTTCTGATTGATGGATAACTCTCTTTGCTTGATGCGGTTTTCGGTTTCACTGATCCTGCGGTTCCTTTCCAGTACCTCCTTGTCGTGTTCAGCTTTCATTTGCACAAACTTCTCTTTCGCCTCCAGCAGTTTTTCCTTTTTAAGGTTTTCTGCGTTTGCCTGTGCATCCCTTATTATCTTCTGTGCCTGCTCATCGGCGGCTTCAACCTGCTTGCGGGTATTTACCGCAAAGATGAATTTACCCGCTATGATACCTATGACAAGGGCAACTACGCCAATAATTATTAATAGAATATTCTGGTCCAACATTCTTAGTTCTGTTTAAAATGTTCACAATGGGGTATAACTGCTCCAAATTCATAACATTTTGGATTTGACAGCAATGGACGAAGATACAAATTTCCCCTATGCGCCTGCCTGTAAGCATTCCCCACTATTTTTATGAACGGGGTTCCGGCATAGATTCTTATACTTAAATTGTGTCCAAATTAATGTCAATGAAAAGAATTGCTTTTGCGCTGATGGCCGCCCTGCCACTGCTTGTTATGGCGAACGACCCTGTAAAATTCGAATATAGCCTTAAAGGCGATATTACAAGGGTGAAAGAACCGGCTAAAAAGGTGATGATAAGTTATGTTGCTGATGGCAAAAGAATGACTGACAGCGTATCCATAGAAAATGGTGTTTTTAGTATAAAGGGGATGTTCAACGAGCCTACCCGGGTGAACCTGCGACTGGTTGTTGACTCAGCCGAAGCTGCAGCCGTTGGCATCAATCGTCGCCCAACCATGCAAAGAGATTTCCTGACTGTTTTTGTAGAGAAGGGAAACATTACCATTACCACTGTTGATTCTTTCAGCAATTCGGTGGTTAAGGGTTCTAAAACGCATGATGAGTATGTGAAGGTGAATGCAATGACAAAACCATGGACCGATAAAATAAGTGAACTGAGTAAACAATACGCCGAATTCAGCCGCGCAAAAGATGAGGCAGGAATGAAAGCGCTGGATGCAAAATACAGTGAACTGGATAAAGAGATTAAAAAGGTGTACAAAGAATACGTTCAGAAAAATTCCAATTCACCCTATGCAATCTTTGCATTGAGTAGCTATGCAGGCTACGATATCAATGTGACAGATGTTGAGCCCTTATTCAACGGTTTACCCGCTGCAGTGAAGGAATCTCCATCTGGTGTAACGCTTCGCAAGAAGCTCGACATCGCTAAAAAAACAAGCATCGGGATGTATGCAATGGACTTTACTCAGAACGACACTGCAGATATGCCCGTAAAACTTTCATCCCTGCGTGGAAAATACCTGCTGGTTGATTTCTGGGCAAGCTGGTGCGGCCCCTGCCGTAAGGAGAACCCTAATGTGGTAGCGGCTTTCCAGAAATACAAGGACAAAGGCTTTCACATCCTCGGTGTTTCTCTTGACCGCCCGGGTCAGAAAGACAGGTGGATGAAGGCTATTTACGACGATAACCTTACCTGGACTCACGTGAGCGACCTGAAATTCTGGGAAAATGAAGTGGCAAAACAATACGGTGTTCAGGGCATTCCTTACAATCTGCTGCTTGATCCGGAAGGAAAGATCGTGGCAAAAAACTTGAGGGGAGAGGAGTTGCAGACGAAACTGGCGGAGATATTTAAGTAATTAGCAGATGAAGCCGATAAGCCGATAAGCCAATTAGAGGATTTGAGGATTTGAGGATTGGGTTTTGGGTTTTGAGTTTTGGGTTTTGGGTTGGGGAGATAATAGATTGAAGGAGCCTTTGCGAAAGTGAAGGCTCTTTTTTTGTGGTTAGGGTGTTTTTACTGTGTAGTTGCTGTTTGTAAGGGTGTGGCTACGGGGGGATATGTTGTGTGGTTGGAGCTTTTCGCATGTTTGGGGGGCGGTGTAAGACTTTTAGTTTGCTTTCAGGGCGGTGTCCAGTTCTTCTTCAATGCTCTTCAGTTTCCTGACAGTTTCTTCGGGTAAGGCGGAACTTTCGGCCTGGGCCGCGACCTGGGTG
>DASWTK010000044.1:0-17921 GCA_036402175.1 Chitinophagaceae bacterium
CATGCAACCATAACACACCAGGCTGTTTTTAATGCTTTCAGATTGTTGCACCCGTTAACAACAAACAAGTAATTATTAAGTATACACTCAATTATCCGGGCCCATCCAGTGAAGAATAAATAATTTGTCGCTACTCGCCCCATTTTAGTCGCATCTGCACACCATTACAAAAATCTATCGAATATACCTTTGAGTAAACAATAATAAAATGAGAAAGATTATCACAAGCACATTCATGACACTCGACGGCGTAATTCAGGCTCCGGGCGGGCCGCAGGAAGATACATCCGGAAACTTCAAGTATGGTGGATGGACGGTCAACTACTGGGATCCTGTAATGATGCAGGTGATGGCAGAAGCATCTCAAACACCGTACGATATGCTGCTGGGCAGAAAAACTTACGAAATTTTTGCCGCGCACTGGCCGTTTGTGAAAAATGACCCGATGGCCGATATATTAAATAAGGCGAAAAAATATGTTGCAACCAATACCCTGAAATCTGCAACCTGGGAAAATACGGAGCTGCTGAATGGAAATGTAGTAGAAAAAGTAAAAAAAATAAAAGCGGAAGATGGGATTGATCTCCTGATCTATGGAAGCGGCAACTTTATCCAAACACTTTTGAAGAATAATCTCATTGATGAGCTCAGGTTATGGATATTCCCGCTGGTAATAGGAAACGGTAAGAAATTATTCGCTGAGGGAGTCGTTCCCGCAAACCTGAAACTTGAAAATTACAAGGTATCGGATTCCGGAGTGATCATGACCACCTACATACCCAGTGGTGAAATCAAAACAGGATCATTCGCGCTCGACGAACCAACGGACCTGGAAATTAAAAGAAGAAAGGAAATCGCGCAGCAATAATTTTCTTATCCCTATGTAAATCAAAAAATGCTGTCGGGTCTCAGGGACGTTTGGATCAATTCACCATTTCTGCTTATGATCAGCTTGATCTTTCCCTGGCCCGACTGCAATAGGGTTTTATACTGATTTATATTATTTGATAAATTGTTGTCAACTCCTATCAGAACATCTCCGGGCTGCAGACCGCATTTTTCACCAGGCGAGCCTGGCAACACATCCTGGATGAGTATCTGGCCATTTTCAAAATAAATCCCGAGGCCGGTATATGCATAATCAAATGGCTCGCGGTAGTGAGAATTAGGCACGAGATGGATCTCACCTTTTGGATAATTCACCGTAAGATTAAAACGCCTTAGAAGGTCATTTCCCAGCAGGCCTGTGACGCGGGGATAAGCTGTAACATTGTACATGTCCTCATAAAGATGAGCAGGTACATTGCGAAATCTAAATCTGCCGATCTGCAGTGTTTTTACAACGGTGATCCGCATTGCAAGTTTACCACCCAATCCTTCTGTCTGTGTATGTATAGGCTTACGCTTCCTGACCAGCACACTACTGTCTTTGACGAATTGTTCATTCATTAATAAACAAAGGCCCGCGCCTGTATCAAAATAATAATTGCTGCGGACTTTCCGCTGATCTTTTACCACAAGCTCCTGGGCAGGCAACCGGTTTATAACAGGCCTGAGAAGGGTTCCCCTGCGGTCGTATTCAATTTCACCCGGACTATATATCGCTATTTCCAGGCTGTCGAAATCGATCTTAACTATATAACGGCTGAAAAAGCTATACCCTATTATTCCATCAATCCTTTCACCATAAACACTGCTGAGCAGCTGGTAATTATTTATGTGAAAATTCAGGTTGCTTATGGTCAGCCCCGGAAAGTGAAGCTTCTTATCAAACACATAATGTACTTTCCTGGCACTGCCCATGCCAACAACAGTTGTGTCGGAAGGAACCGTTTCAATGTTGAACAATTCACAGGTGGTGGAATCGAGAGAAATACCACTGCTGCCGGTATCAAGAATAAAATTGAAGGTTTCGCTGAGCGTATCAACTTTGGCGTTCACCATGATCACTCCGCCGCTGTACTGACGGAACTTAAAAGTTGTGATCACCTGTGCGTCAGGTTGCGGCTGTAATATTTCCTGCCCGTTGCAGATGCCCGCAAAGAACAGTGGGAATAAGAATTTCATATTATCAGTATATCATGATCCGCTTGTTTCTTCAACACAAATTGCACTTGATAATGTGATCCGCTGGGCTATTGTTTAACCGGAGTGATCTGGGCCTGAACACACCACCATCTTCCATTTTCTTTTATATAGGTATCGGTATAAACCGAGCTGCCATGTACTGTTTCACCATTCACATTTTTGGTATAAACAGTTCTTGAATACACCAACGCCATATTACCGAAGATGCGGATCAGTTCATCAGTATGAGTGAATGAAGTATATCCACTGCTGTTATATCCATTAGCCCAACCTTCCATGTATTTCCTGCGGTTGCTTACAGTTCCATCGCCATTGATGCAAATAAAATTATCATGAATGATCTCATTATGGGCAACCGTATCCATATTCACAAAATTTCTTATGAACTGTGAATTCATATCACTCAGAACCATTTTGTCGGCTATAGCCGTAGAAGTAGTCATATCAGTTGATTTTTGTTTTACAGGCACCAGCGTTGGCTGGGAAAGCACAACGCATGATGCATGTAACAGTAGAAATAAAAAAATCAAAGGAACCGGTTTACATATCATGATACTGCTGTTTGCCTGGCTGAATAGTATCTATGCGCGAAAAATGCAAGGGGAATTCCCATGGCTATAACTAAAATGCCAGCAGCTAAAGCAGCATTACTAAGTTTAAACGCGGCAGGGCCGGGTGTCCTGCTGATCGGCAGGACTACAAAATGCATGAATGACCAGATAAAAATTCCATATAAGATCCCAAGAACGAACTTGTTCCTGGTCAGTTGAATAAAAACAGGATAAGCCAGGAAGTAAAAAAGCGTAAATAAAAACGCGATCAGGTAATGAAATCCCAGGCCCGAAGCTATCATGCCTGATCCGCCGCTGAACGCCTGCTTTCCAAATACGCCACTGGCAATATATTTGAGCACTTTATCGGGGGTTGTACCTCTGCTTACGTATGCATTTGTAAATGCAAGTATAATGTCCAATGATCCCGCAACGAGTGCGGCTATAATAACTGCGGATAATAACTTTGATTTCATACGATCAATGAAATTATCCCTTATTGGAATTCCGCTTTTGGATTTTCAACCAATTACAATTAATATCTGTCAGAATGTTTTCATTGGTAGATTCAGGTAATTGGGCAATAATTGAAGACATTTCCAGAACAGGACGCTGATAGAAATTAATCTATGCCTCTTCCCCCAGAATTGAAGTAACCAGTTCTTTATAACTTCTGCCGATTGGAATCCTGTTACCGGAAATTTCAATTTCAGCTGCGGAGAATGCATCTATTTTATCTTTCGCTACAATAAACGAACGGTGAACCCTTATAAAATTATTCTTTGCCAGCAATCCTTCTATTTCCCCGATCTGAAATTTGGTCAGGAGTGATCTTTCTTTTGTTGTTACGTTAATATATTCCTTCCTGCTTTCTATAAACAGGATCTCATCAAGGAATATCCTGATACGTTTTTTATTGACGTTAAAATACAGGTGAGCTCTTTCCCCACCAGTGCCTATGTTGCTTACGGGTTCACCGCTACCAACAGGCTTTAATTTATTTACAGCCATCAGAAAGCGGTTAAAATTAATTGGCTTGACCAGGTAATCAATTACATTCAGTTCAAATCCTTCAATGGCATAATCCCTGTATGCCGACGTAATAATGATCTGCGGCGGCGCTTTCAGGGTTCTGATAAAATCGAGGCCTTTCAACCGTGGAAGATGGATATCCAGAAATACTACCTCTATTTTTTCCTTCTGCAGCATTTCCATGGCAAAGATCGCATCGCTGCAAATTGCCTTGAGCATCAGAAAGGGAACCTGCCTGATGTAATCTTCAAGCACTTCAGCAGCAATGGGTTCATCCTCAACGATGATACAGCTAAACTTTTCCATAACTATCAAGATTTAAAGTGATGGTAACCTTGAATGTCTTTCCGTGGTTGTCAATTAAAAGCTCATGCTCTCCATACATCAGTTCAAGCTGTCGTCTGATATTAGACAGACCAATATTGCCGTTCGTTGATTTTACTTTGCCGTTTTCAACCGTATTTTCAATACAAAAAAATAAGTTTCTTCTGTTTAGCCTGATGTCTATGTCAATAAAAGAATCGAACCTCGTTTCACTTACACCATGCTTGAATGAGTTTTCAACCAGGGGCAATAACAGCAAGGGGGAAATCGGCTCTGATCCATTGTCAATATCTTTCTTCATCACTACCGATAATCTGTCGCTATAGCGGATCTTCTCCAGACTGATATAATCCTCCATCATCTGTATCTCATCGGATATGGCAATCGATTCCTTTTTTGATTCATAGATCATGAAACTGAGCAGTTCAGACAACTTCATCACTACTTCCGGAGTTTTGTCTGATTTTTTCCTGGCCAGTCCATATATGTTATTCAATGTATTGAACAGGAAATGCGGATTGGTCTGGTTACGCAGGAATTTTAATTCAGTCTGCAATTTTTCCTTTATCAGGTTTTGCTCTCTCAACCTTGAAGAAGTCTGAAGCCTTAGTAGCTTTAATGTAATTGCAATACCCGTAATGTATCCTACTTCAAGAATGGAAATTAAAATATTCCTGGCATTGAATAAAGACGCTGTTACCTCCAATTGATAAATGCGCGGATACACCAGGTAGTGAAAAGTAATTCTGAAAAAGCCAACAGAAAGCGCAACAACAATTGCGATCTCTGGGATCAGCCTGGCCCAATCCTTCTTGTCGCTTACGAGCTTCTGTACTCCGAAATTTATAAAATAATAAACTATGATAAGCTTTGCGGGAAGTAAGGCAAATGCTGTTTGAACCGCCATCCAGAATTGCTGTCCTTCGGGTACTGTTTTAATGATCGGCCCCATCCAGGTAAAGTGCAAAAATGTATCCTGCACCAGATAAACCATCCAGAATATGATATGAATGACCGGCCGACTCATATATACATCAAAAGTCGTCAAATAGTCCGATTCGCACAGCAATTACACAAACAACCGCTATCTCGGTATTAACGACCTGAAACGCTGGCCTGACTTCCCGCACAATTAATAAAAAGCATCCGTAACGACTTACGGATGCTTATCACCTTCACAAAACCATTCGGAACACAACATCAATCGGCCAGGACCAGTTTGAAGATCTTACCGGTATTTCCGGTCGGCCCCAGCAGATTTGAAACAGCCAGGTAAATTTCGCCGGAGAGATCCTGTCCAAAACCTCTCAGGTAATACCCAACATCACCCGGATGGCTGGCAAGATTTATTTCCTGATACGCCCATAATCCGGGGCCGGCAGGATTAGATATGAAGAGTTCTCCGTTTGCGGTTGTTGGCGTCTGAGAAAAAGTTCCGAAAATATATTTACCCTGGAAACCCGGGATCGAATTTCCCCTGTAAACATTTCCCCCGATAATTGTTGTGGCCCTGCCTCCTGCCGGATTCTGCCAGTTGTTCAGCTCAATTACGGGATCAATAAGCTTGTTACCATACACATCAAAATCAGGGCAGCTTGGCAATTCCACTTTGTTATTTGCGGCGCTAAAGCAGTGTGTTCCTTCTTTTACATTCCAGCCATAATTTTTTCCTTTCTCCACTACACTTATCTCCTCATACAAAACCTGTCCGGCATCACCTGCAAACAACCGGCGTGAACCGCTCATGTCAAATGAGAAGCGATATGGATTCCTGAATCCATATGCATAAATTTCATCAAGGCCTGGTTTGCCAACAAATGGATTATCTGCCGGAATAGTATAAGGCCATGCACCGTCAACATTCAACCTGAGAATACTTCCAAATAAGTTTGATTCTATATCCTGACCATTTCCACCAGCATTCACCGGATACCAATCCTCAACATGTCCGGGTGCAACATCGTTGGCGGCTCCGCCATCGCCGATTGAAATATATAAATTACCATCTGCGCCAAAAGCAACGGTACCGCCGTTGTGATTTCCTTGCGGATCATCCCATTCCAGAATTACACGCTCGGAATTAATATCTGCTACATTCGGATTGCCCTGTGAAACTTTAAACTCCGACAGCCTGCTCAGGTTGTTCCAGTTCAACCCCGGCTGAGGACCACCGGCTCGTCTGGGCGCCTGATAATGGACGAAAAACCTGCCATTCTTCGCATAGTCAGGGTGGAATGTAAAACCAATCAATCCACGTTCGTCATAAGTTGGAGATAACGGAATTATTTTGCTCGTCATGTCCAGAAAAGGCACCGGCAGCATCGCACCGGAAGCGTCAACGATCCATATCTTTCCTATCTGGTCGAATATGAATTTCCTGTGAGTGCCATCAGGCGCTTCTTCCAAACCCAGCGGAGCAGTCATGTTTCCGGCAACCAATTCAATGTCTACGGGTTTTAAGTTTGTTGTCATGCCCGCTGACTTACCGTCAATCGTTGATTCGTCCACGTTATTCTTTATTTCCTTGCTGCAACTGTTTATTAATACCAGCGCTCCCATTATAACAGTCATCCTTAAGGTCATGCGCACCAATTTATAAATCGCGGGTACATTCATCCAATTTCGTTTTTCGGAAAGCATAATAATGATTTTAAAGGTGAAGTAATACAAGCAGGATTGGCGATTCTTTCACTGTAAATGCAAAATGGAAAGAGGAGAAGTTCGTGGAGTTGAATTCAATTACGTGCCGGTGGTCAATTCAGTTGCCTGTAATTATTATTTAAGTTTACCGGCTCAGCAGTAAGAGATGAATTGCATGAGTGCATCAACAGGTAAGAATGGAATAAAAAAGATGAGCCTGCCTGAATTTGCAGAATATTATTTCAGACCCAGTTTTTCCATTACAGATTCCTTTTTCGATTTTGAAACAGGAAGCTGCTCGCCGGTTTCTATTTTAACGTAACCTCCGTCTCCGCGAACGTAATGTGTAATGCACTTAAGGTTAACCAGTGTAGAATGGTGAATGCGTTGAAAAAGATCTGCGGGTAATAACTCTTCAATGTCGCCCAGCGAACGCGAAACAAGTATGTATTTTTTATTATTCAGAAATATTCTGGTGTATGCGCCCTCGGCCTGACAATAAATGATCTGCGAAACCTCCACAAATTCATATCCTTCCCTGTAAGGCAATGCGATCTTTTGCTGTGAGGAAGGTTGCTTGATGTTACGCAGCAGGTTCTCTATATGAACATTGTTCTGCCGTTGTTCAACCGAATGCTGTGCTTTCGAAACTGCTTCCTTAAGATCAGCGGCGGCAATTGGCTTTAACAGATAATCAACCGCGCTTATTCTGAACGCCTTGGCCGCAAACTGATCATGGGCAGTAGTGAAAATTATACTGAAATGGATTTCATCCAGCATCTCAAGCATTTCAAATCCGTTCATCCACGGCATTTCAATATCTAAAAAAACAAGGTCAGGTTTTTCTTTCCGGATGGCCATGATACCTTCCTTGGCGGAATGACAAACAGCTTCCACCTGTACAAATGGACAATGCGCAGCCAGGTCATTCTTTAAAATGCCCGCGCTTTGAGGCTCATCATCGATAATTATTGCCCTGATCATTCTGGTAGGTTAAATAGTGAAGAAGCTCCATCCAAAAACCTTATGAGATGTTTGTCGTGCCTGGTAAAAATTACGAAAATCCACTCAGATAACAAATGCCGGTTAATGGTTAGCGACTTTGAATTCATATATGGGCCTTCTCTGTCAAAATCCGAATGAAACTGAAGCCGGTTTGCGCGAACAGAGAGGTATAATGTCAAACATGACAACGATCAATTTGCCTTATGATTCAATATTTCCTGCTTTTAACTTGAAGGGAAATCATCAAAAACAAAGTGTATGCAAACCTTTTTAAAAAAGCCGGCACGATTTGTACAGATTTTCATAGCCCTCGTTGCATCATGTTCATTCAGCAATATTCACGGACAGGGATTCTCAGAACAAACACAAACACGGCTGCAGTTTGTGATCGACAGCTTCCAGAATAATCCGGCAAATCCTTATGTTGGAGGAATTGCGGCTGCTATAAAAGTAGATGGACTTGCTTTCTGGCAGGGCGCAACAGGATACGCAGCAAGAAACGTCGATGGAAATAATAATTTGTTGCCGGGAGGAAGTGCGTTTACAACATCCACCCTCTCCCGGATGTATAGCGTAACAAAAACTTTCACAGCCACGCTTGTGCTTGAGCTGGCAAAAGCAGGCGTTTTCAGCCTCGACCATCCCGTGAGCAATTTTATGCCGCTCAACGTCATCAATCCAACTCTCAATCCTTCTGTTACAATCAAACAGTTGCTGGCGCATGAAAGTGGTTATTCTGATTATGTCACCGAACAAATGCTACAGATAGTATTAGCAATCCAGCCAACACACGTATGGACGGTTTATGAAATGCTGACCTTTGTTCACCAGGTAAGCGCACCGGGTAGTCAACGCAGTTACTCCAGCACAAACTATCTGGTTCTGGGCGCAATAATTGAAACTGTAACAGGTAAACCGGTTGAGCAACATTACCGGGAAAGATTCTTCCAGCCCCTGGATCTGCAATCCATTTATATGGGACATCGTGAAGCTCAGCCATCCGGTACAGTACTCGCAGCCCCGCACGATAATCTGAGTCCGTTCAATCCCATTTTCCAGATGACCGGACAATCAACTTTCCCGAATGCATATACGAACGCATCGGCCTTTCCAATGACTGGTATTATCTCACTTGCATTTACCGGAGGTGCACTCGTTTCTAATGTCAGTGACCTGGCAGAGTGGGGTAATTTATTATACAATGGAAGGGCAACAAGTGAGGGAGTTCTTGAACAGATGCGGCAATCAATTTCATCCACTCCCGATGAGGATGGAGATTTCCTGGGATACGGTATCATGCGCACAACAAAGATCAGTACATCCGATATATTCATCGGGCACGATGGTAACGCTCCGGGATATCGTTCCCTGATGTTTTATCAGCCCGAAAGGAAAATGACAATAGCCATACTTACCAATTACGCGGGCGCGAGAGTGTATGATCTTGCCAGGGCGTTGTTTCAATCGATACCGTCATTTTTATGCGGCAATGAAAACCGGAAAGAAGACAAGATCATTGTTTGTTTTAATGATAATAACCTTTGTGTTGACAGAACAGCCGCGGGAGAACTGATCGGTAAAGGAGGTTATCTTGGCAGATGCGCTCCGGTGTCAAACACAAATTCAATTAATTCCAAACTACCCGAAGTTGAAATACAATCCACTCAATCCGGAATATTGCGCACCTATCCCAACCCATTCCGCGGCACGCTCAATGTAATGTTTGCACCGGAAAAGACCGGCAAGTATCAAATCCGCATTCTGGATATGAATGGAAGGGTCATTTCAACGCTATTCGACAATATAGCGCAAAAAGGAAGCATTAAAAGATTCGAATGGGATGCCGGGAGACTGGCGGCGGGAACATTTGTGATTGCATTACAAACACTTAAAGAAATACAAACAAGGAAGATCACATTGATCAGGGAATAGTTGGCGGTTGTTGTATTGATAAAAGTCTGACGACAATCATAGCCTAACCAATTCAGGATCACTTTGGGTCTTAACAATAGTCATTAAAATCCGTATCAAACGGTGTTAGTTTCATCGTGCCAAATTAAAACTTGCGATGATGAAAAAATTATACACCGCTGCGCGGCTGATGCTAAGCATTATAGCCGCTATAACATTGTATTTCCCGTCTTTCGGTCAACAATTACTAAATCCTAAAACACAGCAGCAGTTTGTTAATCAGCTGCCTGTTCCCTCAGTGTTGGATGGCCGGAATGGTGGCACATTCAATATCAGCATTACCCAGTTCAATCAATGGCTGGGGCTGATTGATCCGACTACACTGCAACCAATGAATACTACGGTTTGGGGATATAACGGCACCTATCCTGGTCCTACGATAGTAGCAAAAAAGGATCAGTCGTTACAGGTATTCTGGCTTAATAATCTTGTAAACAGCAGCAATCAACCATTGCCACACCTGTTGCCGGTAGACCTTTCAATTCATTGGGCCCTTGAGCATGAACCCAACTACCAGAGCCTGGGTGTTCCGATTGTTACCCATGTTCATGGAGGTCATTCAGAATCTGCCAGTGATGGACTACCTGATGCATGGTACACTCCCAATTTTGGAAAAAAGGGTCATGGCTTTATTAAGGGAGATGCTCAGCCATATCATTATGATAACGACCAGGAAGCTGCCACCATCTGGTACCACGATCATGCATTGGGTGTTACACGCCTCAATGTGTACGCGGGTCTGGCTGGTTATTATATTATAACCGACCAGAATGAGATCGATATGCAGACCGCCAACAAATTACCTGTAGCCCCATATGATCTTGGATTAGCCATTCAGGATCGCATGTTCACATCAGATGGTCAGTTATTTTATCCATCGGTGCCTGAAATTGAAGGAGCTCCCAGTCCGAGTGTGTTACCGGAAATGTTCGGTGATTTTATTCTTGTCAATGGAATGACGTGGCCTGTGCTTGATGTGGAACCACGACAATACCGGTTCAGAATGCTGAACGGTTCAGATTCCCGCTTTTATAACTTGTCGCTTTCTTCGGGTCAGCAGTTTGTTCAAATCGGAAGTGACCAGGGATTTCTTCCATCGCCGGTTGCGATGCATCAAATGCTTATCGCGCCAGGAGAAAGAAAGGACGTGATCCTCGATTTTTCAAGTCCGGCTCTCTGGGGACAAATAATCATTCTGAAAAATAACGCGCGGTCACCATTCCCGAAAGGTGAAGCTGTTGATCCTCAGACAACAGGCCGGATCATGGCATTCAGGGTGAACAAACCGCTCGACGAAAATTATCCGCTCACCTCTTTGCCTTCCACGTTGAGACCTCCGATCACACCATTACAAACAAATCTTGAATCGAGGAAACTCATTTTATTCGAAGCAGAAGACGAATATGGCCGTTTGATGCCTATGCTTGGTACGGTTGAAGACGGCGTTAAAGCTTTTCGTGATCCTGTTACAGAAAACCCTGCACTCAATAGTACCGAGATCTGGGAGATCTATAACGAAACCGAAGATGCTCACCCAATACATATGCACCTCGTATCAATGCAACTGATCAACAGGCAGAAATTTCATGCGTCGGTGGATGATGAAAATGGAAAACCTGAAGATATCAGGCTGATTGGACAGCCGAAATCTCCAGGGCCCGACGAACAGGGATGGAAAGATACATGGGTGATGAATCCGGGTGAAGTAACGCGGGTGATCGCAAAGTTTGACAGAGAAGGATTATATGTATGGCATTGCCATATACTTTCGCATGAGGAACACGATATGATGCGTCCATTTTATGTTGGCAACCTTCCGAATGAACTGACCAGAAATGTAGTGGCCGCAGAGATGGCAGCACTGGAAAAAGAAATGCAGCTGAAATTATTACCTAATCCATTCAACAGCCAGGCTACTGTTCAGTTTAGTTTGAGTAATAACAAAAAGGTCACCATCAGGCTGTTTGACAGCAAAGGCGCAATTGTAAGGCAGGTTTTTGCGGGCGAACGTTCAGCAGGACTGCAACGCTTTACAATAGATGGCAACAGCCTGCCAGCCGGAACTTATTATTGCGAGATTCTGGTAAATCAGCAGCGTATGATGAGAAAAATAGTATTGCAGAAATAATGCAGGGACGGTAATTGTCTACCTGAACTGTCGGATAGGTAGAACATGACAGCGGTTAGGTGTAGTTTAGGCAAATAACAATTCAGTTTATGAAATGTTTTAATAACCTGATACTTCTCCTGGCCGCTGTTCTTTTTGGAAGCATTGCACCTGAAACTTCTAAAATAGTAATGCAGGATGCACCGCCGAAACGTGCTCACCACGACATGGTATACAACGATTCCTGCGGATGCATTCTTCTTTCAGGTGGGAGTAGCCCCGTAAATGGTGGGCAGTCATTTGTTTTTTATAACGATCTGTGGCGTTACGACGGTAAGATGTGGAAGCATTCCGGAAATTCCGGTAATGAAAGAAGCGGCATTCGCCTGGCATATGATTCGAAGCAAAAAAAAGTTTTTTCATATGGAGGTTTTGCAAATAATCAGCCATTAGGTGATCTGCGTGTTCTTGAGAATGGAGAATGGAAAACGCTGACAGACGTTTCGGAGATGAAAGCCGCGGAAGGGGGATTTGTTTATGATAGTGATCGAAACCGGCTTGTGGCATTTGGCGGAGCTAACGTGAGGGGTATCGAAAATAATTCGGTGTGGGAATGGGATGGAACTGCATGGAATAAAATGAGTGGGTCAGGTCCCGGATCCCGCCAGGCATTTGCAATGGTGTATGATGAAAAAAGAAGAAGAACGGTGATTTATGGAGGAATGGATACGAATGGAAAACAACTGTCAGATACCTGGGAATGGGATGGAATTCAATGGACGATGGCAACCGGAAGCGGACCCGGGCCAAGAGTTTCCCCGGGATATGCATATGACAGCAAGGGGGGATTTATGATCCTGTTTGGCGGTATGCAAAACAGCAGCTTTAAAAACGATACCTGGAGTTGGGACGGATCTGCCTGGAAATTATTATCAGATAAAGGTCCTTCACCAAGAACAATGGGTTGTATGGCTTATGATAAGAAACGCGACCGCATTGTTATGTTTGGCGGGAGGCTGGGCTGGCCGAATGATGTAAATGATACATGGGAATGGAATGGCAGTGAATGGTACGAGGTCAGGTAAAAGACAAGACATAACCCAATAACGCGCCACCAACAAGGTCAGGGAAATGCCATTCAGGAAAATTAATACCCGTTGCGAAGCATCGTTGCGTATTCGTCTGGCAGCGGACTGTCCTCTACAGCCTTAGCCGCTTTTTCTATATCATAATCAAACCGGATGAATTCCACGGTGGTACTTTCTTTTGCAGTAATTGAACTATCGGCATTGAGGGTGAGTATCACATAACATCCTTTAGGATTTCCATCCTTGGGTTTTCCTACCGACCCGATGTTGATGGCATGTCGATAACGCGAATGCACACCCGAAGCTTCAGGAAGGATCCTGTGAAATGGCTTATGTGTATGGCCAAAGCAAAGTATGTCCGCATCCGCCTGCTCAAGGATGCGTGTCAGGCTTTTTTCATCCCTGTCTTCAAACAGGTATTCATTGATCTTTCTTGGGCTTCCATGAACCAGTAAGAGGTTCAGTTTGTCATTGTTCAGTTGAAACTCAACCCTGATATGCGAAGGAAGGGTGCGTAAATATTTTCTTTCTTCTTCCTTCACAACCGAATTGGTATACGAAATGGAAATCTTTCCCATGTCCTTCTCAACCTCTGTTTTGTAAGCGCAGCCGCATTCATCACTGGCGAGTCCGATACCCTGATCGTAGTTCCCGGCAATTGTTGGAATACCCCTTCGCCTGATCTCATTGATAACTTCATTTGGCCATACGTTGTATCCAACAAGGTCGCCAAGACAGTAAACCGCGTCAGGCTTTTTGTTATCAATATCTTTAAGGCACGATTCTAATGCAGGGAGATTGGCATGAATGTCTGAAAAGAGTGCGATCCGCATATTGAGAGAGTAAATTATACTACTGGCAAATAGATTTCAAAGGTGGCACCGACACCCGGATTTCCTTCGGCAATGATCTTACCATTATGGTTCTCGGCAACTTTTTGCGCAATGGAAAGCCCCACTCCCGATCCCCTGTATTCACTGTTTCCATGTAACCGCTGAAACATCTGGAAGATCCTTTCCGATTCCCGCTGGTCAAAACCAATTCCGTTATCGCTGACCCTGATAAGATGATACTTCGCTTCGGTTGATTCTTCGGAAGTGAAACCTGCTTCTTTGCCGGAAACGACCTCTGATGTGATATTAATTTCCGGAGGCTGGCCAGGTTTACTGTATTTTAAAGCATTACCAATGATGTTCTGAAAAAGTTGCTGCAACTGGCGTCGGTTTCCTGTGATGGTTGGCAGTTTGTCGTAAGTTATTACAGCATGTTTTTCCTGTATATCCAGTTCCAGGTCCTCGAGTACACGCGATACCTTTTCATTCAGGTCAACCTGCTCATTTTTATATGGCTTCTGGCTAACGTGCGAATAAAGCAGCAGGTCGTCGATCAAAGCGCTCATCCGCATGGTGGCCCTATCGATCCTCGCAAAAGTAAAACGCTCTTCGTCCAATAAACGATCGGATAACTGTGCTTTCAACCTGTCGGTAAAGAAGTGTATTTTTCGTATCGGTTCTTTCAGATCGTGTGAGGCCGCGTGCGCAAATTCTTCGAGATTTGCATTCGAACGCTTCAGCTCTTCAACATACTTCTCCAATTGCAGCTGCGCTTTTTTTAATTCGGTGTAATCATTGAAAGTAACCAGCACTTCTTCATCCACCTTGGTACTTTGAAGGTCAAGGTAAATATCCAGGCCATCGGTATTATAATGCATATTAATCCTCAGAGGCTCGCCTGTCAGGTATGTTTGTTTATACATGTCAAACACGCCGTTATTCATATATCCCGGAAACCAGGTACTGCCTAATGAACCATTCAGCGCCTCCGGTGTTTGTCCTACATACGATGCAAAGGTTGGGTTGGTGATCACAAACCGGAAATCCACTATCTCGCCAGTTTTATCCTTCACCGGAGCAAATGTGAACATACCCGAATGCGCATGATAAAAAACAGCTTTCAGCCTTTCGGCGGAATGCGCGATCTCTTCCTTTGATGCTTCCAGTTCACTCGTCCTTTCTTTAACCTGTCGTTCCAGTTCTGTAGTGAACTGTTTCTGTTCAGTTATATCCTTGCTTATTGTGGCGAAGCCAGTTGGCTCATTTTTCTGGTTTTTGATCACTATCACGTTGTATAACATCCAGATCGGTTCGCCTGTTCCGAAATGCCTGAACCTGATCTCTGTTTCTCCCACTCCATTTTTTAACACCTTTGGAATAAATGTATCCGTGATATAATCCTGGTCTTCCGGAAAAAAGAAATCGAGCAACTTTGTTTGCTGGATCTGTTCAACACTGTTTAATCCGATTTTCTTTAATCCCGATTGATTAACATAAAAAGGCAGGAGGTCCATATCACAGATTCCTATGAAATCTGTTACATTATCAGCAAGTGATTTGAATACTTCAAGTTCTGTTACTACATGCTCAAGTTCCTTGCGCGCAACAACCTGCTCTGTTATCTCGTGCACTACAGCCATGAAACCATCATTACTGCCATCGCCCATCTGAATGGGTTCCCAGTTTGCATTGAAATAACAGATCTCAGGAACTCCTCTCCTGTTTAGAATAAGTTGAACCTCTTTTGCAATCCATGGCTTTCCTGAGCGAACGACTTCCTGTGCAATTGGTTCTAATTGTTCCTTCGTTTCGGGAAGGCTTTCAAAAAGAGGTTTGCCCAGGAATTCTTCCCTGCTTTTACCTACCAGGGGCAGATATTCGTCGTTTACAATATCAGCAACAAAGTTTTCTCCTTTAAATACAGCAATTGCCACCGGCGCCTGCATTACCAGGTTTTGAAATTTCTGGTTTGCCGCTTCAAGTGATTTGAAGCTTTTTACTTTTTCGGTTGTCTCCGAACAGGTAACAAATACAGCAGACGGTTTGCCAGATTCATCGAATACGGGACTATAGCTGAATGTCCAGTAAACATCCTCAATCTTACCATTGCGAAAGATCGGGATGAGCTGATCTTCGCTCCAGGTAGAAGCGCCTCCCGCAAGCACCTGATCTATCAGCGGCTTGATGATATCCCATATTTCGGGCCATACAACTTCACCTGGTTTTCCCAATGCCCATGGGTGTTTACCATTATTACCAAGACTTGGACGGTACGCGTCATTATAAAAGCAGATGAGCTCAGGTCCCCAGAAAAGAAACATGGGAAATTTAGAGTTCAGTAAAATACTGAGTGATGTCCGCAGGCTTTGAGGCCACTTGTCAGGCTTGCCTATCGAAGTATGCTGCCAGGGGTAGGTGCGCGTGAGCTCACCCATTTCGCCACCGCCTTGCAGAAAAGAGTATAAGGGCTTATTATTGACTGTTTCCAAAACCACACTAAGTTAAACGATGAGAAAGTACTAATTTAAGAAAGGTTGCACAAAAACCAGTCCGATAAACGATACGTGTGTCATTATTACCAGCCACATACATTGGATGAGACCGGTAAACCTCACCGGTCGGCGTGTTCATTCCTTAAAAGCTCCACACAACTTCTGAAGCTATTGCAGATATGTTTCTCCGAAATCAGGTCTGGAATTGCCTTTACCCTTCTTAACATCTGTTCCGGCTGTGCCTGTAAACCGGTAAGCACCACTTCTATATTTTTTTGCTCCAGCGAAAGTATGATGTCTTCCAAAGCATATAATCCCGTCTGATCGATAAATGGTACCCGTTCCATTCGTATGATCACATATTTTACCTCCGGCATTTCCTCCGGCATTTTCTGAAAGCTGGTTGCAAATCCAAAAAATAAGGGTCCGTCAATATGTTTTACGATCACTTTATTCTGCAATTCAACCGGTAATTCTTCATCGGGCCAGCCAATATCCTTTACATAGGAATTCAATTCGGCTGTTCTTGCTTTTTCCTCCACCATTTCACTCATTTTCTTCATGAACAGGATAGCGGCCATTACCATTCCGATGCCAACCGCCAGCAAGAGGTCGAAAAATACCGTAACGACCAGCACTATGATCATGATGGCAGCATCAGCGCGGGGAACTTTTGCAATATGACGCAAGCCTTTGTAATCAAGTATACCGATGCCTACGGTGATCAGCACCCCGGCCAATACTGATTTGGGTATCATTGCCGCGTAAGAGCCAACAGCAAGCAGAATAATTGCCAGCGTTATGGAATGAATAACTCCTGAAAACCTGGTCTTTCCTCCCGAGCGGATATTCACGAGTGTTCTCATAGTGGCGCCTGCACCAGGCAAACCAGCGAATAGTCCTGCTACCGAATTTCCGATTCCCTGACCAACCAACTCCCGGTTGCTGTTGTGTTTTGTTTTGCTGACATTATCGGCAACAACGGAAGTAAGCAGCGAATCGATACTGCCTAAAGCAGCGAGTGTAACAGCGGAACCGATGATCTGACTGTACAATGATGGAGATATGTGAAGCAATTCGCCTCCCGCGAACGCAGGTAATCCTTTGGGAATATCACCAATCACCGGTACGTCAACAGCCAGTATCACTGAAAGGATAGTTACAACTATCAGGGCAACGAGCGTACCGGGAACAACTTTTGTGATCTTCGGGAAAATGTAAATAATCAGAACGGTTAAAGCCGCGTAACCCAGCGCCCAAAAGTTGATGCTCTGAATTGCAGGTCCAATTTTTCGCACAACCTCCACCGTGGTATTGGGCGAAGGCTGACCGATTGCTGAAAATAACTGCAAAAGGATTATTATCACGCCAATGCCACTCATAAAACCAGATATCCCCGGATAAGGTATGAACCTTATCAGTGTACCGAGCTTAACTACACCCATTATTATTTGCAGAATACCCGAAAGTAAAAAGCATGCGACGATTGCCCCCATGGCAGATTCCAGACTTCCGGCAGTGGTTATAAATCCTGCAATGGTTGCCGCGGTAACAACCGTCATAGGTCCTGTTGGCCCGCTTATCTGAGTTTTTGTACCACCAAACACCGCTGCGAAAAAACCAAGTATGATAGCGCCATATAATCCGGCAGCGGCTCCCAGGCCCGATTGAAGCCCAAACGCCAGCGCAAGTGGCAGCGCCACGATGCCTGCTGTAACTCCGCCAAATATATCTCCCTTCGAAAATTGAATGCCTTTCATGTATTGATTTGGTCGGTGTGGTGCAAAAGT
>DASWTK010000045.1:0-3503 GCA_036402175.1 Chitinophagaceae bacterium
GACTGTCAGACCGGAAGCAGGGAAAAAGGGATTTTAGCATCCAAAAAATACGCAGGCATATAGTGAACAGCAAAAGATCACATACCGCTATTTCGTGCCTGCCTCTGCTGCTGATATTATTGAATGTCTTCTTTGCTCAGGCCATCGCGCAAAAGCAAACGAAGCCTCTTCCCTTATACATTAGTCAGGATAGAAAGCTCGCGTACACTCCGGATTCCCTTGGAAACCGCATTCCGGATTTTTCTTACTGCGGATACAGATCAGGTGAATATCCAATTCCTGATGCAGCCATCAGGATCGTGGTGCCTTTAACATCTGAAGACGCTACGCTTCGCATTCAATCAGCCATAGACTATGTTAGCAAGCTACCTGCAGACAGCAACGGCCTTCGCGGCGCTGTGCTGTTGCAAAAGGGAAAATACCTGGTTAACGGAAGTCTTCGACTGCATACTTCGGGTGTTGTATTGAGAGGAAGTGGGTCAGGTGAAAACAGTACCATTGTTTACGGCGAGGGAAAAACAAGAGAAACATTATTGATCATTCAGGGAAAGAACGACCGGACACTTTCTGATCCGATTCCGATAACGGATGAATATGTTCCTGTGAACGCAAACACAATTCATACAGCTGCACATAACCTGAGAAAAGGCGACCGGGTGATCATTACCCGGCCATCAACCAGTGAATGGATCAATACGCTCGGTACCGATCATTTCGGAGGAGGGATCACTTCACTTGGATGGAAGCCAGGACAACGGAACATTGAATGGCGTAGAATTATAAAAGCAGTTGATGGAAATGTTATCATTCTCGATGCACCGCTAACCACTGCGCTCGATAAAAAATATGGCGGAGGTACTATTACGGCTTACTCGTCGCCGGGAATGATTGAGCATTGCGGAATAGAGAACCTTCAACTTGTTTCAGCTTATGATTCATCCAACTCAAAAGATGAGGACCATCGGTGGATGGCCATCACAATAAACAATGCAAACGACTCGTGGGTGCGCCAGGTGAATTTCAAACATTTTGCCGGCAGCGCTGTGGCGGTTTATGAAAACGCTTCGAGGATAACTGTTGAAGATTGCATTTCCATCGAGCCCATTTCTGAAATCGGCGGCGAACGAAGGAATACGTTTTATACCACTGGTCAGCAGACTTTATTTCAGCGTTGCTTCTCAGAATCCGGCATTCACGATTTTGCTACAGGCTTCTGCGCCGCGGGCCCGAACGCTTTTGTGCAATGCGAGTCACTATCGTCATTAGGATTCAGCGGTGGACTCGACAGTTGGTCATCCGGCGTATTGTTTGATATAGTAAATATCGATGGCAATGCGATCAGTTACTTCAATCGCGGTCAGGATGGGCAGGGCGCTGGCTGGAATATTGCCAATAGTGTCTTATGGAATTGCACCGCATCGCGGATTGATTGTTACCAGCCGCCAACGGCACAAAACTGGTCGTTCGGTTCGTGGAGCCAGTTTGCAGGCAATGGCTACTGGGGCGAATCCAATAACACCATTGAGCCACGCAGTTTATATTATGCTCAACTGAAAGAGAGGATCGGAGCTTCTGTTGATTCACGTTTGCACTTAATGAAGGTTGAAACCGAGGCGAGCAGCAGTCCAACCGTTGAACAGGCGAGAGAATTGACAAATATTGCGCGAACACCTCTTAAAACCCTCAGAGACTTCATCAGCAGTGCGGGTGAACGCCAGCACATCAATATCACCGCAAATGGAATCAGAACGATTGAAGAAGTTGGAATCAATAAAAATATCACGAACGTAAAAGCGCCGCAAATGCAGATTCAGAATGCATGGTTGGTGCGTGGAAATAAACTGGTAACAGGTTCCAGGCAGGGAGTGCCGTGGTGGAGCGGCACAGCCCGTCCTTACGCGCTTAAAAATGCAGCGCCCGCCATAACAAGGTTTGTACCTGGCAGAACAGGAAAAGGATTAACTGATGACCTGGAAGAGCTTACTGATTCAATGCGGATAAAAAATATCGCAGGCATTGAACAGAATTATGGTTTGTGGTACGATAGAAGGCGTGATGACCACGAGCGCATCAGGAGAATGGATGGTGACGTATGGGCTCCGTTTTATGAACTGCCCTTTTCAAGAAGCGGGCAGGGGTTGGCCTGGGATGGATTGAGTAAATATGATCTTACCAGATACAATCATTTCTATTGGCAACGTCTGAAAACGTTTGCCGATCTGGCCGACAGAAAAGGGCTGTTGCTGGTACAGCAGCATTACTTTCAGCATAATATTATTGAGGCTGGTGCACATTATACCGACTTCCCCTGGCGTACCGCCAACAACATCAACAATACCGGGTTCCCCGAGCCGGTGCCTTATGCGGGCGATAAGCGCATTTTCATGGCGGAACAATTTTATGATACAACAAATGCTGCGCGAACTGCCATTCATAGATCATACATCAGGCAAAACCTTTCGAACTTCAGGGACAATAACGGCGTAATTCACACGATCAGCGAAGAGTTTACCGGTCCGGCACACTTTGTTCGGTTCTGGCTGAACGTTATAAAGGAGTGGAAAGACGAAACCGGATCAAAGCCGCTCATAGCACTAAGCGTTACTAAAGACGTGCAGGACTCCATACTGGCAGATCCTGAAAAAGCAGCCGTTGTGGACATCATTGACATCAGGTACTGGCATTACCAGGCCGATGGTAATCTGTATGCCCCGCGGGGAGGACAAAATCTTGCACCGCGTCAGCACGCAAGATTGTTGAAACCAAAAGCAAGTTCACCACAACAGGTTTACAGGGCAGTGAAGGAGTACCGACTGAAATTTCCCGGAAAAGCAGTTATGTATTCCGGTGACTCGCACGACAGAAACGGATGGGCAGTATTGATGGCGGGCGGTTCCTTACCGGCCGTTAAGATAAAGGACGAAGAATTTTTGCAAGCCGTTGCTGTTATGCAACCACTTGCCGGAGATACTTCATCCACTCAATGGACACTCTTCAATGGCAACAGAGGATATGTTATTTATGCAATGAATGGAAATACAATTGATGCGGATCTGAGAAACGCGGCAGGAAAATATTCAGTTTCGTGGATTAACACAAACAGTGGCGAAATACGCCGTACAACGGTAATTGCCAGGCAGGGACAAAAGGTTACTTACACGATGCCCGCCAATGGCCGATGGGCGCTTTGGCTGAAAAAGCAATGATACCTTATAATCAGAATAAAAAAATTACATGATCAGGTTGTATTTGTGTTTGATGGTCATTATTCTCCTGGCATTTGTTTCACAGGCGCAGTCGCCTTCTTTGCCTTTGCTGAAAGTAACAGCTAACGGCAAATACTTTCAAACTGGGAATGGCAAACCCTTTTTCTGGTTAGGTGATACGGGCTGGCTGCTCTTTATAAAACTGAACAGAGAAGAAAGTCTCCAATACCTTGACATAAGGAAACAACAGGGTTATAATGTGATACAGGTGATGGTGCTTCATGACCTGAAAAACGC
>DASWTK010000046.1:0-9810 GCA_036402175.1 Chitinophagaceae bacterium
TCTCCTGCTTCAGGAGAATATCTCTTTTTCACCGGCCGGCATTTTTCCCTGGAAAGATGCATTGAGTTATGGGATTGACCATGAACAATTCTCCCGTTCGTTTTTAGCACAGCCCGATCTTTTTCTTCGTATCAGACCGGGGCATGAAAAAACGGTTCGACAAAAACTGGGCGACGCAGGGATGATGTTCTCCGAGATTTCTCACTCCACTATTTCTTTACCCAATGCGTCGAAAATAGATTCGGTCCTGCTATTGGATAAAGAAGCCGTGGTGCAGGATATCAGTTCTCAGAATACCGGAAGTTTCCTAACCGCTGTCTCTGATGAAACGCCAACTTTTAATTCACGTCCTTTAAGGCCCATCAACGTCTGGGATTGCTGTGCAGCCAGCGGTGGAAAATCTTTACTCGCATTCGATCTGCTGGATGATATTAATCTCACGGTCTCGGATGTCCGCGAAACGATCATACAGAATCTTAAGAAACGATTTGCGAACGCGGGTATCAATAATTACAAAGCATTCATTGCCGACCTTGCAAGACCTTTTACCTTCAACCATCAACAGTCCGAATGGGCGGAGCAGCCTTTAGCTGCCGATAACAAGATGGCCACGCAAGGTAATATTTCCAACTTCCAGCACGACCTGATCATATTGGACGCACCCTGCTCGGGAAGCGGCACATGGAGCCGGTCGCCGGAGCAGCTCGTTTTTTTTAATTATGAATCCGGCACGGATCATTACTCATCGCTTCAGAGAAAAATTGCCATTAATGCAATTCCATTTCTGAAAAAAGGCGGAAGGCTTGTTTACATTACCTGTTCGGTATTCAAAAAAGAAAATGAAGATATTGTCCAGCACATTCAGGACAATTCCTCATTAAAGCTGGAACGAATGGAAATTCTGAAAGGTTATGATAAGAAAGCAGATACTTTGTTTGCAGCTTCTTTGATTGCTGAATAGGAACTATTGCCTCACGATCTTTCCTGTATAAACTTCTTCCTTTCCGTTGTAGAATTTGATGATATAAATACCGGCAGCGACGTCATTCAGGGTAAGTTGCTGCGTGGTGCTTCCAAGCGGAGCAGACCTTCTGAGTTTTTTAACGATATGGCCGTTCATATCTGTAACTACAATGTCAAGGTTGGCAATAGCGGTGGTAGTGTTGATGCGCAACTGAATCACATCATGCGTCGCCGGATTGGGACTGATCGTAACAAACACACCTTCTGCCGAAGTACATGCATTGACAATATTTACTACTCCTGCGCCAACTTCTATTGTTGTATCTGTGCTCACAACCTGCTGCACGCGATACTGAGCATTGCCTGAATAATTTTTCAGCGTATCAGAATAAGTATAGGAGTTTTTTTCAAAGACGGATGCCATTCCATTGATGGTAGCGATGGTAATGAAGCCGGTATCCTGTGTCAGTCTTCGCTGAAGCTTGTATTGCATCGAATTGTTATCCTTGCTCTCCCAGTTTATGATGGCGGTGCAATTGTTAAGCGACGTATTGAAAGAAGCCATTTGTTTCAGTACCGTTAAAAAAGCTGTTTTGAAATTCGGAATTCCATATCCGTACCTCATGTCGGGGTTGTTGAATCTGTGCGCGCTTCTCTGAACCGCGTCAATCAACTGCATGTTGTTCAGTTCGGGGAAGGCCTGCCAGAAACAAGCTATCAGTCCAGCGATATTAGGATTGGAATAGGAAGTGCCATTCCCTGAAACCGGGTTACCGGCGGCGCTTGCGTAAACCGTACCAGCACCGACCGATACGATGTTTGGTTTTTGTTTTCCCGCGCCATTCGGTCCCCAGCTGGAAAAGCTTGCGATGTTCCCATTTACATCTACTGCGCCTACCGCAACAACACTATCGCCATCAGCAGGGCATCCTACATATTTGTAATCGTTGTTTAATGTACCAGAATTTCCCGCGCTGTTCATAACGATAATGCCTTTCCTGGCAGCATAATCAGCGGCTCTTGTCACGATGCTTGTATTACCATCGCGTTGTGGATAGGTGTGATTAAAAGATGGATCATCAAAATCCGCGTATCCGAGAGAGGAAGATATCATGTCAACGCCGGCACTGTCTGCAAATTCCGCGGCGGCCGCCCAGTTCTGTTCCTCTACTACATATTCCGAACCCGCGTCTTCAGTGCGCAATAACCAGAATTTTGAATGAGGTGAAGAGCCGACGATCGCTCCTGGTCTGTTTGCCGCGATGATGGTAAAGCAGTTCGCGCCATGCGCATTGTCTTCATTCACACTTGCATGATTGGCCACATAATCCCATTCGCCGAGTATGCGCCCCTGAATGCGAACGCTGTCGAGCGCGGGATTTGTTTTGTAACTGAAGAAGCCCGCGTCGAGTATAGCGATGGTCATCGACTGACCAGTGAATCCAAGATTGTGCAGGTATTCGCCTTTGTGAATGCGGATCTGGTTGCCGGTGCTTCCATAATCGACATTAATTCCTGTAGTCCCTTGCGTTTTAGTTACCTCATGCTGTTCAAGCTCTTCTTCAAATATTTTTGTTTTTGATACCGGATCAGATGTGCCTGGTCTGACACGCGGAGCAACTGGTGTAGTAAGTTTTACAAAAGGAAATGTATTGATCTTTGCCATCGCTAAAGGATCAGATGTTCGAATCAGGATCTGATTCAGCCATTTCGATTTGTTAAGTATGGTAACATTAGGAACGCTTGCGATGCTGTCGATATAAGCTTTTGAAATTGGAAGATCTGTTGAATCTATCGCGATGCTTTGTTTCGTTCTTCTCTCAACTGCCTTGGCCGAAAGATAAGCTGCAGGATTAGCGATCGTGAATGCTGTTCCCTTCTTATCGGTGAATTGAATTATATGCCGCGTATATTGTCCCGAAGCGATCGCAAATGAAAAGGTACCGAATAGACAAAACAAGAGTCTTAAATTCATAAATGAAATTATGTAAAGTTTCGGGTTTCGTGTTTCCGGTTTCGGGTTTCGTGTTTCCGGTTTCGTGTTCTTCTCGGCAAATGGCTTACTTATATCAGCTTCTGGAAGTTCATATAGTAATTTGAATTTTGGAACCAACCCGAAACCGGAAACTCGAAACACGAAACTCTAAAACGGAAACCCGAAACTAATTATGCGATATCATATTCATCTTAATCCCATACCCAATCCTATACGGCGGATTTCCTCCGCTCGCCGGCTGGTACTGCATGTGCAGGAAATTTTTATAGATAAGGCCGATGCCTTTTCCATAAACTTCAATTGATGAATTTTGTTCGCTATAACCCATCGGGTCGGTTGGAATGCCGAGGACTTCGTCGCGCTGATTGACAGTAATGGTATTTGGGATCGAACCGGCCAGTGTGGTAAAATCAGCACCGACATTCTCGTATAAATAATCCCAATCGTCGAGGTAGCGGAAATCCCAGTCGGGATCACTGGAGTAAAGACTGATATAGGTATTTCCCTTCCAGCTGAACCCTTCGTTGATGGGTTCTTTAAGCTTCAGGTATCTGAAATTATTTTCTATCACTTCAACGGTACCCTTGACAGAGGTTACCATGTAAGTGACGGAGGGGATCCATGCCTGCGTACCGGCAACGTCGCGAAGGTATCGCACAACTCTCCAGCTCGGACGACCAAGATTGTCAGTCATCTGTCCATCGATCTCGTCCTTTGCCTGGTAACTTGATTTAAGTGTGTCGAGGTTTTCAAACTTCATCGAATCCAACCGGTATATCACGTATTTGCCTACCTGCAATTGAAGGTAATCTTCAACAGGTTCAGAAGTAAAATCGTCCTTTTTATTACACTGGGTAAGAAGAAGGGTGGTTGCAGCCAGGATTGTAAGCCGGGTAAATATTTTCTTCATAGAAATTAATTATGAAAAACGCCCTGGCGGTTTAATTATTGCCTTTTCCCGCCCTGGATAATGCCTCCGCCAATCACGTCATCACCCTCATAAAAGACAGCGCTTTGGCCGGGGGCGATGCTTTTGGCATTCTCAAAGAAACGAACGCGCACACCATTGACGTCGGGATACAGCTGGCTGAGGCTTCCCTTATCCTTATAGCGGATTTTGGTGGTAGCTTCAAAACCGGGTTCTATACCCTCGTATTTGATCCAGTTGATCCTGCCCACCAGCATTTCGTTTTGCTCCAGGTCTTCCTCATCTCCCAAAACCACTGTATTGGTTTCCGGGAGAATGGCGGTAACATAAGCTGGTTTGCCCAATGCAATATCCAGTCCTTTGCGTTGCCCGATTGTATAAAAGGGATAACCTTTATGCGGCCCCAGTATCTTTCCATTCTTATCAATGAAATAGCCGCCGCTTACTTTTTCTTCAAGGCTATCTACCCGCTTTTTCAGAAAATTCCGGTAATCATTATCAGGCACAAAGCAGATCTCGTAACTCTCGCTTTTTTTGGCAAGTTCAGGATAACCGTAATCGAGTGCCATCTGGCGGATCTCGGGCTTGCGGTATGTGCCAAGCGGCAGAAGGGTCCTGGCAAGCAGGTCCTGTTGAAGTCCCCACAGCACATAGCTTTGGTCCTTCAGGTCGTCGGTACCACGACTGATATAATATCTCCCATTCGTGTGCTGGTGCACGTTAGCGTAATGACCGGTTGCGATGAATTCGCAATCAAGCGCGTCAGCCCTTTTTAAAAGCGCACGCCATTTGATATGCGTATTGCACATCACACATGGATTAGGAGTTCGCCCGGCCATGTATTCCTCAACAAAATTGTCGATCACGAAATCGCCGAATTCTTCACGGATGTCGAGCACGAAATGGGGGAAACCGTGCTGTACAGCTGCCATGCGGGCGTCATTAAAACTATCGAGGTTGCAGCAACCAGTTTCTTTTTTGCTGCTACCGCTGGTGGCATAATCCCAGGTTTTCATGGTAATTCCTACCACTTCATAGCCCTGGTCGTTGAGCATGAGGGCTGTAACGGTACTATCGATACCGCCGCTCATGGCAACCAGAACTTTTCCTTTACGGCTCATCTTGAAAAATTAAGCTGCAAATATACAACTTGTGCCCGGGAGGATAGAATTCATCGGGCAATTAACGAATCCCTAATCAGCTAATTGGATTTCGCCTTATTTTCACTGCTTCAACTGATTGACTGTATGAGAAAAATAACCTTTTGCCTCGCTCTTGTGTTAAGTATTGTGTATTCATCGGCCCAGGACCTATCCTATTATCTTCCTGACAGTATTTCCTATAATCCGTCCATCCCCAAACCGAAAGACGTTATCTATCATGAGGTTGGAGAGTGGCATGTGACCCACGACCGCCTCGTGAACTATATGAAAGCGATTGCGGCCGCGGCTCCGGAAAGGGTGAAACTGGAGACAATGGGCTTCAGTTATGAAGGCCGCCCCCAGGTAATGCTGATTTTTACTTCCCCAAAGAACCACCAGAACCTTGAGCAGATCCGCCGGCAACACCTGCAGCTGAGCGATCCATCGGCTTCCGGTTCGGTCAATATCGATAACATGCCAGCCGTGGTATGGGTAGGGCATTCCATCCATGGAAATGAGGCCAGTGGCGCAAATGCCTCACTTGTCAGCGCTTATTACCTGGCGGCGGGACAGGGGCGTCAGATAGATGAACTGCTGGATAATGTGATCATTCTGTTCGATCCTTCGTTCAATCCCGATGGATTGAACAGGTTTGCCACCTGGGTGAACCAGCACAAGGGAAAGAACCTGGTAACAGACCCAAACAGCAGGGAGTTTAATGAAGTGTGGCCGGGGGGAAGGTTCAACCATTACTGGTTTGATCTTAACCGCGACTGGCTGCCGGCGGTGCACGTGGAAAGCCAGAACCGGCTGAAGAAGTTTCACGAGTGGAAGCCAAACATCCTGACCGATCACCATGAAATGGGAAGTAATGCAACCTTCTTCTTTCAGCCCGGTGTACCGTCGCGCGTAAATCCGCTGACTCCTGAAAAGAACCAGGAGTTGACCGACAAGATCGGAAAGTTCCACGCTCAGTACCTCGACCGCATAGGATCGCTTTATTATACCCGTGAGGGATATGACGATTTTTATTATGGTAAAGGATCAACTTATCCCGACGTGAATGGAGCCATCGGAATTCTCTTCGAACAGGCGTCATCGAGAGGACATTCGCAGCAGACATCAAACGGAATATTGAATTTTCCTTTTACCATCAGGAACCAGTTCACAACCACTTTGTCAACGCTTGAAGCGGCAAAATGGTTGCGCAAGGACCTGCTGGCGTTTCAAAGGGATTTTTATAAAGGGGTAATGACGGAAGCCGCGACCGCACCTGTAAAGGCATATGTATTCGGCGATAAGAACGACAAAGCAAAAACATTTCACTTCGCTGAGATGCTTACCAGGCACCAGATCGTACTGCATGAGATCAGCGGAAACATGAAAGCTGACGGATATGAATTTGAAAAGGGCAGCGCGTATGTTGTTCCTGCCGGCCAGCCGCAGCATCGGTTGATCAGGGCGATATTTGAAAAGACACTAACGTATAAGGATAGCCTTTTTTACGATATAACGTCGTGGACCATGCCGCTGGCATTTGGATTGCCTTATGCGGAATTGAATGCTACAGCCTTTAATCAGAATCTTCTGGGTAGTAAGGTCAGTGTGGTGAATTTCCCATCGAGCCAGGTAAGCGCGGCAGCCGGAGATTACGCATATGTAATGCAATGGGATGATTTTTATGCGCCGGCCGCGCTGAATGAATTGCTGAACAATAACGTGCTGGTGAGGGTTGCAACCAATCCTTTCACTGTAAATCTGAATGGCAGTTCTGTGAAGTTCAATTATGGTACTATAACCATTCCCGTGCAATCACAATCAATGGAGACCGTGCGCCTGCAGGAGCTGCTGAAAAGAATAACAACAAAATATGGTGTGAAGATCCATGCATTAAGATCGGGTTCGTCTATACAGGGAAGTGACCTTGGCAGCAATAGGTTTGCAAGTCTGACCAGGCAGCAGGTAGCAATGATCGCGGGTCCCGGAGTGAATGCAACTGACGCGGGCGAAGTTTGGCATTTGTTTGATCAGCGGATGAACATACCGCTGAGCTTACTGGAGCCATCGGTGTTTAACAGGGTTGACCTGAATAAGTATACCACGATCATTATGGTGGGGGGTAGTTATCCTGAACTTTCGAAAGACAAGCTGAAGGCCTGGGTTCAGGGTGGCGGCAACCTGATTTTGCTGGAAGATGCAATTACGTGGGCATCGCAGAATGAGATAGGAGGATTAAAGCTGAAAAGGGTGCGCTCAGCAGCCGATTCAACTGCGTCTTATGCATATGTTGACAGGCCCGAACGCGAAGGCGCGCAGCAGATGAGCGGAGCTATTTTCCGTGCGGAGGTTGACCTTACGCATCCACTGGCATATGGCTACAGCCATCCTTTTGTGAGCATGTTCAAATCGAACCGCGTATTTCTGGAAAAAAGTAAAAATCCATATGCCACGCCATTTTATTACAAGGACAAACCATTACAAAGCGGATGGCTGAGCAGGGAGAATTATGATGCGGTAAAGAATACGGGTGCGGTAGTTGTCAGCTCCTTCGGATCGGGTCGTGTAATTGGTATTGCCGACGATCCGAATTTCAGGGCATTCTGGCTTGGAGGCAGCAAGCTGATGATGAATGCTGTTTTCTTTGGAAGGCTGATTGATGCTGCGTCTGCGCGGGCTGACGACTAAAAATCCGGTTACAATTTCTATTCATTTACATCCGGCTAAAAAGCCGGTTAATTAGTTGTTCACAAGTTCACGACATCTGCAGAATTTGTATGCGCAATGAAGTAAATTGCCGGTTCACTTAAATGAGCATTCTATGATCAAATTACAAGTAATAGGCAACCTGGGAAAGGATTGTATCGTGAACACGGTGAACGGTAAAACAGTCATTAATTTCAACGTAGCGCATACTGAAAAGTTCCGCGATGCCCAGGGAAATCAGAAGGACAAAACGATCTGGGTTGAGTGTGCGTACTGGACAGATAAAACAGCAGTTGCACCATATCTTACCAAAGGAAAAACGGTTTATGTTGAAGGCCAGCCCGAAGTAAGAACATATACTACAGGTGATGGACGCCAGGGCGCATCACTTACATTAAGAGTTGGTACTGTCCAATTAATTGGTGGCGGACGTTCAGAGACAGGAACACAGGGAAGCGGAATGGAGGAAATGCAATCAGCTCCACGCAGAACAGGCGTACCTGCGGCGAATGACATTACCGAGCCGATTGATGATTTGCCGTTCTAAAAAACAAAATTTAAAATGAAAAATGTAAAATGAAGAACTTAAAACCGGGAAGGCTTCAAAATTCAAAATGAGAGTTCCCATTCATTTTTCATTTTACATTTTTCATTTTGCATTTTTTCTCTCTACTTACTCCAGCCGATACATCTTTCCTGGCAGCGATCTGATCACTCCGTTCAATTCGAGATTTAACAGGGCTGCAGCAACCGCGCTTGTACTTAATCCGCTTTTCAGATTCAATTCATTAAGGTGAATCGTTTCATGCTCTTTCAGGATATCCACCACTATTCGTTCATCTTCGGTTAGCTGTAGGAATAGCGCGTGCTGATGTTGTTTATTACTTACTGTTCTTGCCTGCCAACCCATTATTTCGGTAAATTCAGAAGCATCTGTAAGCAGGATTGCTTTATTTGTCTTGATCAGATGGTTGCATCCTTCGCTTTTGCTGTCGGTGATCTTTCCCGGAACCGCGAAGACATCACGGTTATAGCTATTCGCAATTTCAGCAGTGATCATACTGCCGCCTTTGATACCGGTTTCAACAAGTATGGTGGCGTCGCTTATTCCTGCTACGATCCGGTTACGACCGGGGAAATTATGTTTGTCAGGTTGCGTTTTGCTCCTGAATTCAGTAAGCAATCCGCCGCCCTGTTTCAGCATTTCTTTTGCAAGTCCGCTATGTCCTGGCGGATATATCTGGTCGAGTCCGTGACCCACTACGCCAATCGTTGGTATATCGTACTTCAGTGAGCACTTGTGCGCGATGCCGTCGATACCATAAGCCAAACCGCTC
Organism: Chitinophagaceae bacterium; assembly: GCA_036402175.1. Classification (GTDB taxonomy): domain Bacteria; phylum Bacteroidota; class Bacteroidia; order Chitinophagales; family Chitinophagaceae; genus DASPKM01. Next base: position 9,070 of record DASWTK010000046.1, read on the forward strand.
ACCAGTACTATACCAGCAGCGCTCAGTTCCTTCACCAGTTTTTCAGTTACCTGTTTACCATAATCCGTATGATTTCTTGTGCCTACGATTGCAACAATTCTCGATGCGTTCAGATTCGCCTGTCCTTTATAGAATAATAGTGCAGGCGCGTCGTAACAATGAAGTAATCGTTGAGGGTATTCCTTATCCGTAATAAATAGCGGCTTGATCTGGTATTTTTCAATGAAATCGATTTCAGATTCCGCTTCTTTATAATTGGTGAAGGACTTTATGCTTCCTGCGCGCACTGTCCCAATCCCCTCGATCTTTTCCAGTTGCGATCGGCTTGCTTCAAATACTGCCCACGCGCTTCCAAAATGTTGCGCCAGCAAACGTGCATGCACATGCCCGATGTTGGGAACCATTGTGAGGGCGAGTTGATAAAGGAGGTCTTTTGGCAAATGCAAAATGGAAAATTCAAAATGTAAAATGAAAAATGAAAAATGAAGAATGAAAAGACATCACTTTGTAATAAGGTAGGAGAGTTGGGTGTTCTAAAAAACACAAAGAAAAAAATATTTAATAAAAAACCAGCCCGATAGCCGTTTAATCTTCAAAATAAATTACCCCCACATCAGCGAAGCTGATCAATCCGTGCAATCCTCCCAATCCCTCTAAAATCTGTGCTAAATAATCCACCCATATCAGCGAAGCTGATCCCTCCGTGCAATCCTCCGAATCCATCTAAAATCTGTGCTAAAT
>DASWTK010000047.1:0-9000 GCA_036402175.1 Chitinophagaceae bacterium
GGAATTGCGTTTACCCTTGTTGGTGAGAGAGAGCAGCATCGCTTTGCGGCGATTGAGCAACTCCTGGGTAAAGTAGTTGAGAAAGTAGAAGTGTCGAAAGAATTAGGGCAAACACCACCTTACCAGCCGGGAAGCAGGCCAAGAAGTAATAATGGTTCAGGGCGTTCTAATGGATCTGGACGTTCTAATGGTTCACCACGTTCCGATGGTTCCGGAAACGGATATAAAAAGAATTACAAACGCAGGTAACACCAGCCTGCGTTTTGGATTTTCATCATGTTTATTTTTTGACAGCCTCCTTCATTTCATCCATTTCACTCCTCAGTTTCCTTAATTCTCTTACGATGTAATTCAAGGCTGATTTTTCTTCAACCCGCGAATTTATTTCAGCCATCGCGTAAGAATCCGGACGTTGCTTTTTAGCGTTCCTCATTTCGATTACTGAAAGATCCTCCACGATCAATTCGTTCAACGTGATTCCAAAAAATTTGGAGATGTTTATCAGCGATTCAATCGATGGTTGAGATTTTCCGTTTTCGTAATGCGACCATGTTGTATTTCCAATCCCAAATAAGATCTTCATATCGTTTTGCGTGTAATTGTATTTCGCACGCAGGTGACGAAGATTTTTACTAAAATTATTCACGGCAAAAAATTGAAGTTTTATTTTAATTGAATAAATTTGTTTTCGCTTTCTCAAACTGCTACTTAAAGCATCTCCACTTCATATCTCCAAACACATTTATTTAATTACTTAAAAATCGTGTTATGAATTCAGCAATTCATCCGCTTGCTTCATGCAAGACAGGACAGTTACAGGAGATCGTTCAGATAATAGTTAAAGCAGTTGGTCCGGAGTATGTGTATGTTTTGGGAGTATGGTACACGCGACAGCAATCGTATAATATCTTTTCGGAGAATGATGTAAGCTTTCAGCAGGTTAGTCATTACGACCTGCTGGTTTTATTGCCCGCCGGAGACAGGCGCAATATAGATGAAGTACAGGATATAATTGAAAGCCGCTGCCGTCTTCACACACCCGTTACCACAATTATTTTTTCGGTCAGTCATTTCAACGAGTTGTCAGCTTCGGGTCATCCATTTTGCCAGATGGTCTATTCTGAAGCGCTGATGGTATACGAATCCGGACACTCCGCCCTGGCAGCTCCGCAAACCCTAAACAGCAGCAGGATGCATGTTATTGCAGCGCAGGCTTATGAAAAGTGGATTGAAGGCGCCAGCGAATTTTTAGCGGGAGCCGGTTTATACATTATGCGCAAGCAATGGAACATGGCAGCATTCATGCTGCACCAGGCAGCAGAGAGAAGTTATGTTGCCATGATCCAGGTAATAACGGGCTACCGGGCCGGAACACATAATCTCGAAAAGCTTTACCGTTACGCGAGAAACTATTCAGCCGGTATTTATCAGCTGTTCCCAAGGAATAATGAAAAAGAAGAGCGACTGTTCCGGCAATTGCAGAAAGCATATATCCATAGCCGTTATAAGGACGATTATAACATTACTGGTCCGGAAATTCAGGAACTTGCTGACAGGGTTACAAAATTACTTGAGCTGGTGAAGCAGGTTTGTGAAATTAAATTATCTGCCTTAAGTAGCGCAAAGGCGCTTCAAGCGGAGCTAAGATGTTTTGGTAAAGCAGTTTAGGGTAGTCCTAAGTGTAATTTTTTACCTGGAGGCAGATAACGATTCAAAATCGGATTTACCGCTATGCTTCGAAGTCATTTTCCGGTATCAACTAAAAAGTTCCTGGCAGTTATTGCAAAAGAATGTACGCCTGTTAGTACGTCCCATATATTCTTTGATCAGCGGTATCCGGCAGCGGGGACAGGTTTTTTTGGTGTGCGCCAGCCAGTGTTTCTTCAGAACATATTGTTTCTTCCACCTGTAAAAATCAAAACTGTAATTGCGTGCTTCCTTCACTAACCGGTTCAGTTGTTTTACAGGCAACTTGCCCACCTGGCTTGCCGGATGAACCTGTATCCTGAAAAGCACTTCGTTTTTAATGATGTTGCCCGATCCTGCAAAGATGTCCTGATCCAGCAGTGCATCGCATACAAGCATTTCAGGATTTTCCTTTAATTTCTTCTTTGCTTTTCCGGGATCCCATTTGTCATTCATTACATCGGCGGTCCAGTCGTACACTTCATCCAGGGGCTCTTCAATGAATCTGACGGCGCAGGCGTAAAAGTTCAGTTCACCTTTTTTGAACTGAAGACTGAGCCTGGCCGGTGTAACCTTTTGTTCGTTGATGCGGTACGATCCGAAAAGCATGAAATGAATCCGAAGGCTGAATCCTTTAAAACAAATGAGAAAGTGTTTTCCCCAGCTTTTAAAATCAATGATCTTCTGCCCGTTCATCCGCTCCTTTTCAATCTTCGTATTGCCACTGGCAAGTATCACTTTTTTGCCTTTGAATTCCTGAACCGCCTCCTTAAGTATCACAATTGATGGACCTTCGGGCATGATGTGTTGTTTTTTTTATGTTACTTGCTCAAAAACTAAACCATGCTCAAGCCGGTTCTCTGGGTTTTCATTGTCATCAGCATCATCGCAGCATGTTCTCCCAATCCGTACAGATCCACTAACCGCGATCATAAAAAGCAGGCTAAAAGGCTTGCAAAGGAATTGAGTCGTTACCCGCTTCCGCTTTACAGGTCCGACTCTGTCATAACACCCGACTACTTTGTTGGAGCTACCAATTTCAACCTGCGCAAGCCGAATTTTGTGATCATTCATCACACCGCCCAGGACAGTTGCAGGCAAACGCTGCGCACTTTTACGCTAACACGCACCGCGGTCAGCGCGCATTATGTGATATGTAAGGATGGTACGCTGCATCATATGCTGAACGACTACCTGCGTGCATGGCATGGCGGCATCAGCAAATGGGGAAATCTTACCGATATCAACTCATCTTCAATAGGAATTGAACTTGATAATAACGGGTTCGAACCTTTTACCGAACCGCAGCTTACAAGCCTGATGGTTTTATTGGATACCCTGAAGAAGCGCCATAATATTCCGGCGGCAAATTTTATTGGTCATGCCGACATAGCGCCAACCAGGAAAAACGATCCGAACATTAATTTTCCATGGAAACGACTGGCTGAGCGAGGGTTCGGTCTCTGGTATGCCGATACTACCGGAGTTGTATTACCTGAATATTTCGATCATCTGCAGTCGCTGCGAATCATCGGCTACGATTTGAAGGATACGGTTGCGGCGATCCGCGCATTTAAAAGACATTTCGTGCAGGACAGCATACCGGTACTGAATGAAGCAGATAAAAAGATATTGTTCAGGTTATACAGGCAATATTAAATTAACCAGCTACCGCAAATGAAAAAGCCCTTCCTGAATTTCGGGAAGGGCTTTTTCGGGCCTGTATTACAAAAAAATTGTTAGTTATTGCCTGTTGACGCGTTATCGTTATTTCCCACGCCGCAATCCCATTCAATATAGTGTGGAATATTTACTTCAGATCCCTGGTAAGTAACATCATACCGTACAAGCTTTCCATTCTCAACCTGGTGGTTGACCAGGTTCGCGTCCAGCGCTACATAATTGTTTCCCCACATTACTTTGGTACGCGTTCTAAGGTGAATGGGATCAAGCTCAGGGAAGTAACCCAAATACTGCAGCAGTGTAAAAGTATTCCAGCTGAAACCACGGGTCTCTTCAAGATAAAGCTGTTTAACAGCCCTTGCGTTCAGATTGTATTCGTATTGTATTTTTCCTGCAACCAAACCGGCAGACGAAACATCTTCAATGCTTGAAATGTTACCGTTGCTGTAAACAAAATTGGAAGTAGTATAGTTTCCGGCAAGCAATATGTTCATTGAACTCAGCTTGTCGCCGCTATAAGTAAAATTGGTTGGAAGAAAATTATCGTCCGGAGAATTTCCTGCTACTGCGGAAACCGGGCGGTTATTATTATTTAACGTAACTATCAAAACCGCATCCGTTGCAGAGCCGGATTTGTATATGGTGATTGTTTTTCCGGCACGCTTGATATCAAGTTCGATGTTCTGAGTGATTGTACCACCCTGAAAAACACCAGCGCTTATACGCTTTGGCCTGTCAACCGAACCAGCGAACTGGGTTTTAAATACCATTTTATTTCCATCGGAATAAGAGACATTAAAGCCGGTAGCTATGCAGTTGGCTGATCTTGCAGACGCGTTTTCAACGTCTCCTTCATTTTCTAAAACTAATAATTCATCTTTCTGACAACTGGTGAATATAGCAGAGCTGACCAGAAGAAGGCCAGGGAGGTAAGGAAAGCTTTTTTTCATAACTTAATTTTTAAGAGAGGCGAGCGTTTTCACGGGTAAGCGATACGGCCCGACATGAAAGTATAGTTAAAAACTAAGCCAAAAATGAAATTGAAGTGTTTTAAGCATACCTGAGCTAAGATTTACCTGTTAGTAGTATTGATGTTGTGTAAAATTTACCTGTTTGTGGTATTTGTAGTGTAGAAGTTATGTTGCATTTGTATAAAAAAATCCCCGCTTGTTTACATTTTTCCTCTTCATTCTTCGCGACAAATCATCAGAACAATTACTAATAATAACATATTGTATGTTCAATCTTACATAAATACGGGAAGTGATGAATATATCTTAGAGCCGCTTAAATTTGCTTATGGCAAGTATCCTGGTGTTGTTTGCACACCCAGCTCTTGAAAAATCGAGAGTGCATTCATGTCTTCTTCGCAACATACGTAACCTTCAAGGGGTTACTGTTAAGGATCTTTATGAATTGTATCCCGATTTTGATATTGATGTTAAAGAAGAGCAACGCTCGTTGATGCAGCATGACATTATTATTCTTCAGCATCCTTTTTATTGGTATAGCACACCCGCCATTATCAAACAATGGGAGGACCTGGTGCTGGAACATGGATGGGCTTATGGATCCACGGGAAAGATGTTAACGGGTAAAAGAATATTCAATGCAATTTCATGCGGCGGAAGGTTAGAAGCATACCAGCCAAATGGATTGAACCGGTTCACTATCCGTCAGTTACTCTGGCCAATAGATCAAACCGCAAGGTTGTGTAATATGTTATACATGCCTCCCTTTGTGGTTCATGGTACCCATCGCTTGAACAAGACAGATATTGAATTGTATGGATTGCAGTATGCGCAATTACTGATTGCATTGCAGAATGACCGTATCAATGAAAATGAATGGCAGGGAGTGAATTATCTGAACGACCTGATTCCAATACCCGAACACATTCAATCCTGAACAAATGGATCAACATTCTTTTTTATTCCAGGCAATGGTGTACCTGGCAGCGGCAGTAGTAATGGTGCCGCTTGCGAAGAAACTTGGTTTGGGTTCCGTGCTGGGTTACCTGGTGGCGGGAATTGTTATTGGCCCTGCCTTATTTGGATTCATTGGCGAAGAAGGTCAGGATCTGATGCATTTTGCAGAATTCGGAGTGGTGATGATGTTATTTATCATCGGACTTGAACTGGAACCTGAGCTGCTTTGGAAATTGAGAAAGCCGATCGCCGGACTTGGCGGACTGCAGGTATTAATTACGGCGGTGATCATTGCAGGCATTGCAATGCTGTTTGGCTTGCAATGGAAACCATCGCTCGCAATGGGAATGATATTATCACTTTCATCTACCGCGATTGTTTTGCAAACACTGAACGAAAAGGGGCTGATGAAATCATCAGCAGGTCAGAGTTCATTTGCCGTGTTGTTGTTCCAGGATATTGCCGTAATACCGATGCTCGCGCTCTTCCCCCTCCTGGCAATTTATCAACCGGCCGCTTTGGCGCCTGGAGATCAGCATAAAACACTTGTGAGCGACCTGCCGGGATGGGGACAAACATTGGTTGTATTAGGTTCAGTTGCGGCAATTATCGTTGCCGGAAGATTCCTCATACGCCCGTTACTGAGAATTGTCGCGGCAGCCCGGTTACGCGAAGTGTTCACTGCAACCGCTTTACTGCTGATTGTTGGAATTGCGGTGCTTATGACGCAGGTAGGATTAAGCCCCGCACTCGGAACCTTCCTTGCAGGTGTTGTTCTGGCGAACAGTGAATACAAACACGAACTGGAAAGTGATATTGAGCCATTCAAGGGATTGTTATTAGGATTGTTCTTTATAGCTGTAGGTGCTTCGATCAATTTTCAACTCGTAATTGAACAGCCATTGCTTATTACCGGACTTGTTTTTATGCTGATGGCTGTAAAAGGCATTGTCCTTTTTATTCTCGGAAAAATTTTCAGGATCGGATTGAATCAGAACATGCTGTTTGCGGTAGCGCTAAGCCAGGTAGGTGAATTTGCTTTTGTGTTATTCTCATTCTCCATACAGGAAGGAATTCTGCCGCCCGAAATAGTAGACACCATGATGGCGGTTGTGGCAATAAGCATGGCATTAACGCCACTAATGATGATGCTGCATGAAAAAGTTTTTCAGCCATTGTTTGGTGTAAAAGAATCCGCTCCTGAACGCGAAGCCGATACAATTGATGAGAAGAATCCGGTGATCATTGCGGGCTTTGGTCATTTCGGTAATACAGTTGGGAGGTTTCTAAGGGCTCATGGCATTAAAACAACCATTCTTGATATTGATTCGGACCGGGTTGAAACCTTAAGACGAATGGGTTTTAAAGTTTATTACGGAGACGCTTCGCGTTACGACCTGCTTCATGCCGCTGGTGCCGGGAATGCAAAACTCATCATCATAGCGATTGAACCGGAAGATAAAAGACTGGAGATGATCGAAACCATCAAAAAACATTTTCCAAACCTGCGGATGCTTGTTCGTTCAACCAATAGATTCGACGCGTACAACCAGATGAACGCGGGTATGATGCATATCTATCGTGAAACAATTGATACCGCATTGCGGCTTGGGGTTGATGTAATGAAGATGCTTGGTTACAGGACTTATATGGCACAACGCGCCGCGCGTTTATTTTTCAGGCACGATGAAGCGAACCTTAAGAAACTGGCTTCGATCAAAGACCACGATGAATACATCGTAACCGCCAAAGCATATATCGAGGAAATTGAAGAAATGCTCAGAGCAGATCTTAATGATATTGCTTTATCAAAAGACGCAGGCTGGGATGAGGACACGCTGATTGCCGAAGTAAAAGGAAACGGAATGACAATGAATAATCCATCCGGCCCGGTGAAAACGAATTAAATCGTTGTATTGAGCTGATTACTCAACCGGCAGCTTATGTTCCTGAAGATAATTTTTTATCTCGAGGCCAATTTGAGCAATAAGGTCGGCATCTTCCAGGGTTTTATCGTCATTGTTCATTAACTGACCCGACCTGATCTCATAGATCAACTGGCCATATTTGAGATCAAGCGCCTCGTCCTTGAAATAAACTACGTATTGTACTTCGGGCGTATCTCTTCTTTCAACTATGCCTGTACGTCTGCCAACCGGTAGATCAAAAATAATTTCAAATGGTTCCATGCGTAATTTTATTAAAAATTCAGGCCAGACTAAGGCATGGCACGGCAATTACAGCTTTAAATGCAGAACTTAATAATATGAAATTGAGAATTTTTGCAATAATGGTTGTATTGACGGGTTGTATTTCCTGTAATGAATCGGGAAGGCAGGCTGAAACCCCCGCTGGTGATACAGCCACCGATGATACATATATTGCCACCACTCCCATTCCACTTGATGGCTGTTATAAAATGATCTTTAAGGATGATACGGCCATACTCCGGTTAAATGTGATTGACAGTTTTGTTACAGGCGAGCTGAGCTATAGACTGTATGCCAAAGACCGTAATGACGGTTCGCTCAAAGGTGTGATAAGGGATAGTGTCATACTTGCTGATTATACATTCCGTTCTGAAGGAACATTATCTGTACGGCAGGTTGCCTTTAAACTGGAGGGGACTTCATTAATAGAAGGTCATGGAGATATTAATGGTGGTGGTGATACCGTTCGGTTTAAGGATATAAAACAGCTTACTTTCCAGCATCAGCGGCCATATATTAAAGTGCCCTGCATCGAATAAGATCCCATTACGCTAATGCAGTTCACCGGCAGCTTCATGATCATCGTACTGATCCCGGGCAAGCAACAATCTGCGTTTCATTTCCTGAAATATTTGCTGATGCGCTTTTGATCTGACCAGATTTTTCAATTCCCTGGGATCATTCTTCAGATCAAATAATTGCCATTCATTCACAGTATAAAAATAGATCAGCTTATACCGGTCGGTCCGCACGCCAAGGTGTGGGATGACTGTATGATCCCTTACAAACTCATAATAGTGATAATACAACGACTCCCGTGGAAGGGATTTTTGCTTTCCGGACAAAATTGGCTGGATGCTTTTTCCCTGCATCCAGGCTGGAACTGCAATGCCTGCAGCATCAAGTATTGTGGGAGCAAAATCAATGTTCTGAACCAGGGCGTCTGAGGTGGTATTTGGTTTAATATGCCCCGGCCATCTTACCAGCAAGGGGATCTGCATGGATACATCGTACATGAAACGCTTGTCGAACCAGCCATTTTCTCCCAGGTAGAATCCCTGGTCAGAAGTATATACTACCATGGTGTTTGCACTTAAGCCCGACTTATCGAGGTAATCAAGAAGTCGACCGATATTTTCGTCTACCGAAGCGCAGCATGCAAGAAAATCCTGCATGTACCATTGGTATTTCAGTTTCAGCAGCGCTTTGCCGGTTGGTCTTTCTCGGGCGATTATTCTGCCTCTTTCGGCATAGATCACCTTGATCTTATCACGGTCGGGTTGTGGAATGCGATTCATGATAGCCTTATAATAAGCGATCTCTGCCGAGTCTGGTTTAAGTTCCGGAATGTTCATCAGGTATTGCGGATCTACTTTAAGGTCGCTGCTGAGTTTCATATCGTGGAGAATACTCATTGTTTGTATGCGCCATGCGCTTCCGCGTCCGGTTGTATCAATGTATAATGTAGGTGGTTCGGGGAATTGCTTATGCTG
>DASWTK010000048.1:0-13664 GCA_036402175.1 Chitinophagaceae bacterium
TTATGAAGCGGAGCTGCAACTGAAGCAAAAATATTTCGGCGCAAAAAAATTCAATAAATATTCCTTTGGCTTAACCAACCAGCGGTCGTTCTCCGATAAAGTCATGAAGGAAGGCAAGACCGATGCATCTGGTAATGCATCCGAAACTTTCGAGATCCCTGCTCAATACAAAAACATGGGTGTGTTGCAGGCAACTTTTTACGCTACGGTTTTTGATGAAACCGGAAGGCCGGTAAGCAGGAATAATACGCTGGATGTTTTTACGCAGAATGTATTTTTTGGGATCGCGGATGATGGTTATTGGTATTATCCGCTGAACCAGGCGGTACGTTTTCCCGTGATCGCGATCGATAAAGATGAAAAGGTTCAAAGCGGAGTGGAAGCCCATGTAACAGTGATAAAGCACGAATACCGGACGGTGCTTACCAGGAGTGGCGATTACTTCCGGTACGAATCGCAGGAAGAAGACAAGATCGTTTCAACTCAATCGCTGAAGGTTAATGGCGAGAATAGTTTTTATCCTTTTGTTCCAAGGTCACCCGGCGAATATGAAGTACGCATATCCATACCCGGTGCCAGCAGCTATGTCAGCAAAACATTTTACAGCTATGGCTGGTGGGGAGGCGACGCTACTTCATTTGAAGTGAATACAGAAGGGAACATCGATATCGAAGCCGACAAATCGGCTTATGCAACCGGGGAGAACGTGAAATTGTTGTTTAAGACGCCTTTCAGCGGGAGGATGCTGGTAACTGTGGAAAATGACAAGGTGGTTTCCCACCAATATGTGGAAGTGCAAAAACGCTCGGCTACGCTGGAACTGAAACTGAGTGCAGAACATTTGCCCAATGCTTATATAACCGCTACACTCATCAAGCCGCACGAAATAAGCGACATTCCATTAACTGTCGCGCACGGTTTTCAAAGTATTACCGTTGAAGAAAAGAGCCGGAAGATACCGGTGGAGATCGTAGCGAAAGAGGCAGTTCGTTCGCGCACACATCAGAAAGTACGCATCAAAACAGAGCCCAACAGTTATGTAACGCTTGCTGCGGTTGACAATGGTGTTTTACAGATCAGCAATTTCAAAACTCCCGATCCTTACGGACATTTTTACGCGAAGAGGGCGTTGATGGTTGACGCATATGATATGTATCCATTGCTGTTCCCCGAAATAAAAGCCAGGTTGAGCAGCACCGGTGGTGACGGCGCAGAAATGGAAAAGCGCGTGAATCCCATGCCTGCCAAACGCATTAAGGTTGTTTCATACTGGAGCGGCATTACCCAGGCAAATGGCAGCGGTGAAGCCGAATTTGAATTTGATATTCCGCAATTCAGCGGAGAAGTGAGGTTGATGGCGTTAGCATATAAAAATGAGCATTTTGGTTCAGGAGAATCGGCCATGAAGGTGGCTGATCCAATAGTGTTGAGTACCGCATTGCCAAGGTTTCTGAGTCCTGGTGATACCGTGACCGTTCCTGTTACAATAACCAATACCACTGCAAAAAGCGCTTCAGCCATTACCAGCCTAAATGTAACAGCTCCGTTAAAGGTCATAGGTGAAAACCGCCAGACGCTCACGCTTGCTGCTAACAGTGAAAACCGGGCAGTATTCCGCCTGGTTGCGTCACCGGCAGTGAGTGTTGCGAAAGTTAATGCAGAAGTGCAGGGACTGGGAGAGAAGTTCAACGAAGAAACCGAGATCAGCATCAGGCCTGCATCCACGCTTCAAAAGCTTACAGGAAGCGGAACGCTTGCGGGCAACCGCACAGAGAAGCTGGCTATCGGCAGCAGCGATTTTATTCCGGGAAGCGCGGATTATCATTTGGTAGTTAGCCGTTCACCAGCCATTGAGCTGGGTGAGCAGCTGAGTTTCCTGGTGCAGTATCCGTACGGATGTACCGAGCAAACCATTTCATCTGCTTTCCCGCAACTTTATTTCAGTGATATGGCAGACCTGGTGAATCTGAAATCCGGGAAACAATCCTCCATTGCCAATGTGCAGGAGGCAATCCGGAAAATAAAAATGCGGCAATTGTACACAGGTGCGGTTACATTATGGGATGCTGAAGGATCAGAACATTGGTGGACTTCGGTTTATGCCGCACACTTTCTGCATGAAGCGAAGAAAGCAGGGTTTGATGTAGATGAAAAGCTGATTCAACCGATTTATACCTATCTCATCAACCGTCTCCGCAGCAAAGAGACCATCAATTATGTTTATAACCGCGATCAGAAGAGAAAGATCGCTCCGAAGGAAGTGCCGTACAGCCTGTATGTGCTTGCACTGGCAGGCAAACCGCAGGTAAGTTCTATGAACTATTACAAAGCCAATCCAACATTGCTGAGCCTCGATGGTAAATATTTATTATCGGCAGCCTATGCAGTTGCAGGTGATAAGAAAAAGTTTCAGGAATTATTACCCACATCGTTCAGCGGCGAAGTATCGGTTCCCGAAACCGGAGGAAGTTTTTATTCAGACATCCGCGATGAGGCTATTGCATTGAATGCATTGATAGATGCCGATCCTGCCAATGCGCAGATAGGCATCATGGCAAAACACGTGGCAGAAAAATTAAAACAGAGAAGATGGTATAGTACGCAGGAGGCATCATTCGGATTTTTAGGATTGGGCAAACTTGCAAGGGGAGCTGCGAAATCAACTGTAACCGCTGAAGTAAAAGTGAATGGAAAAACGATCGGAAGGGTGAATGGAAAGCCCGTTAAGTTTTCCGCGAAACAACTTGGCGGCACCAATGTAGAGATGATGACAAAAGGGGAAGGACAATTGTACTATTTCTGGGAAAGCGAGGGGATCAGCGCAAGCGGAGCATATAAAGAGGAGGATAATTATATAAAAGTAAGACGGCAGTTCTATGATCGTAATGGTCGTATCATAACAGGAAATACATTTTCTCAAAACGACCTGGTGATCATAGGAATCACGCTTGAGAAATCGTTTTCCGGCACCATAGAGAACATCGTTATCACAGATCTGTTGCCAGCAGGATTTGAAATTGAGAATCCACGCACCAAGGAAATTCCCGGGATGGACTGGATAAAGGATGCGAGTACTCCTGTATCACTGGATGTGAGAGACGACAGAATACATTTATTTGTTGATTTGAACCGGCAGCAGCGAAAATATTATTACGCGGTGAGGGCTGTATCGCCGGGAGTATACAGGATGGGACCTGTGAGCGCGGATGCGATGTATAATGGGGAGTATCATTCGTATCACGGATCACAGATTATCAGGATTACGGATTGATCACGGATTGAACACGGATTAAGGGATTGCACGGATTGAGGAATAGCACGGATTAAGGAATAGCACGGATTAAGAAATAGCACGGATTGAGGAATAGCACGGATTGAGGAATAGCACGGATTAAGGGATTGCACGGATTAAGGAATAGCACGGATTAAGGGTTTGAACGGATTTTGTTAGCCTGTTCTTTTTTGGTCGTTGCTGACGGAGAGTTTTATGATCATCCCGTTATATTTTTTTTTGATTGATTCTTTGTCGGCCCAGTTGATGTTCAATAACATCCTGAGTCCGCTTACAAGGCTCGCGAATGTATCAGGCTTTTCAAAAACGAGGTCTGCACCCTGCTCGTAGGCATTATCGGTTAAAGCTTTATAGCATGAGCCTGAGTAAACTACTACCGGCACATCGGGATGGCTTTGTTTAAGTATGCTCAAGCATTCCAGGCCCGAGATTCCGGGCAGGCTCATATCGGTAAAGATCAGGTCTGGTTTGAAATCATTGGTGATGCCCACAACCTTTAAAGCATCATTAATGCACAGGAACGAGATCGTATTGTCAATCTGCTGCAGAGCTTCCTGGAATATCATGCATTCCTCAGGATCATCATCAATGATCAGCAATCGCCGCACTTTCTGCTTACTCATAACATCCATTTGCCTTTATGAGTCAATACTGATGCCAACTCCCAGCAAGGGGAGTCTCTGCCCAATCGACTGCAAATTTTTAACGTTCATTCCTCAATTGCTGATAAATAACATTTAACCTTCCTCCAAATGAGATCAAACATGCCTCACTTTGAGAAAAAAAAACGACCCCCAATCCGTGAAATCCATTTAATCCATAATAAATCCGTGCTCCCTAACCCCGTATAATACATTAATCCAAATTAATCTGTGCTCCCCCCAATCCGTGAAATCCATTAATCCATAAATAATCTGTGTTTCCAATCTGTGATTACATTGTTAACAGCCTTCCTCCACCCGCCAGATGATTTAATTTGCATATCCCTGCATTTAAAGCACCTACCCGAATGAGAGAAGGAAAAAATGTGATAATCCTTGCGGATGACGATCAGGACGATCTCAGCATCATCAATGAAATTTTCTCACTTCATGCACACGATCTTACCATTATTAGTGTGCAGAATGGGGAAGAAACGCTTCAGGCTATTGAGCGGCTGCAACAGCAACAAATTACTCCCTGCCTCATTATTCTGGATGTGAATATGCCGAAGCTGAATGGCCGGCAGACGCTGCTTCGGATCAAGCAGAATGATCAGTTAAGCAATGTGCCGCTGGTGCTATTCAGTACGTCATCGGACCCGCGCGATAAAGAATTCGCGAAGAGAAATGGCGCTAGTTATGTTGTAAAACCTTTTTCTTACGAGAATCTGAAGTCTGTAGTTCAGTGGTTCATTGACCAGTGCGCCGTTCATTAAACAAGCGCCAGGCAAAATTCCATCGGCCGTTTCCAATCTCAGGAAATTCCCTTCTTTAGGCTAATTGCCCCATCTTTCCGAACTTCGCGCATTTATTCAGATTAGCCATGAACAAGAAAGAACGGATGATCCTATGGATCCTCGCAGGCCTTAATTTCACCCACATCCTGGATTTTATGATCATGATGCCATTGGGAAATTTCCTGATGCCGCATTTTAAGATCTCAGCGCAATTATTCAGCGCCATTGTTGCTGCTTATCCTGTATCAGCTTTCGTTTCGGGTATGATCACCGCATTTTATGTTGATAGGTTCGACCGTAAAAAAGTATTGATGCTGGCTTACAGTGGATTTCTCATCGGCACCATTTGCTGTGGATTGGCACCGGATCCATACTTCCTTATGGCAGCGAGAATTCTTACCGGGCTGTTCGGTGGACTGATAGGCGCCCAGGTTTTATCCATTGTTGCTGATACATTCCCTTATGAAAAAAGAGGCAGGGCAATGGGAACCATCTTCATGGCATTTTCGATTGCATCTGTTTTTGGTGTACCGTTCAGTTTGTACCTCGCACGACTCATCAGCTGGCACGCGCCATTTATATTTATAGGCATATTGGGCATCGTGATTCTTCCGCTGATATGGAAATTTCTTCCTCCTATGACCATTCATCTTCAGCCTGCGGAAACCAGGGTCAATGGCAGGCCAAAGATCATGAAGGTTTTCAAAAATATTTTCAATAACAAGGCACAGGTGATGGCGCTTTTTTTAAGCGGGGGATTGATGATGGGACACTTTCTCATTATTCCATTTGTAAATCCATATATGGAATTCAACGTAGGATTTACTAAAACCCAAACACCGCTGATTTATATGGTGGGTGGATTGTGTGCGGCTATCACTTCGCCGATCATCGGCCGCATGTCTGACAGGTATGGAAAGCTGCGCATTTTTATAGTCTGTTTGTTCTTTTCGCTGATCCCTATCTTCCTTATCACAAACATGCCCCGCATTCCATTTTATTATGTTTTGATCGTAATGGGTTTCTGGTTCACTTTCTCTACCGGCAGAAATATTCCGGCCCAGGCGATGATAACTACTGTGGTCAATCCGGCGGAGCGGGGACAGTTCATGAGCTTTAATTCAAGCTTTCAGCAATTGTTCACCGGCATGGCATCGCTGATTGCGGGGATGATCGTTGCAACAGATGCGGATGGAAAGATATTCCGCTACAACTGGGTTGGATACTTAAGTATCCTGATCGTGCTGAGCACGGTATTCATCGCGCGTGCATTGGCGAGCAGGCAGAAGTTGAATTAGGAAACTGTTTTCTTTATTAAGATCATACTTACAGATCACAAAACCCTGTACACCGGATATCTCATATGCTCTTTTTCGTAATAGGGTGAATGCTGAAATACAAAATTCAACTGCGCGGAACCGCTTTTTGCGAAGGCGGTATCTGTAGCACGTCTTTGTTCCAGTTTATTTTTTACATCAGGGTTGTTCTTCAGAAATTCAACAGCCGTTTCTTCAAATGAATAACCGCTGAAGCCTTCTTTCTGACCAAGTATACCATCAAAAAAATTCCACGCGAAATACGAATCATCATTTTGCGGTTCCAGCACTTCCACCACAAACCGGTTGGCAACCTGGTTCATCGGAATAAAATAATCGCCCTTTCTGAACTTCATTGTTTGCCTGGTTGAACTCACCTTTACATCGCTGTTGATGTGGTGCATTTCCGATTGCCGCGGCGACGTTTTATAATCATCGATGCGATACACTTCAACCTCAATAGAAGTATCCTTGTTTAGTTGCCGCATCTGCACCTTATTTACTTTGAGAAGGTCGATCACTTTCCACCATCCCTGCGGCACAATGTAAGCTGATGGTTTTTTTACTGATGTTTTGGGCTGATAGGTATTGTAGAACTTAATTGTTTTTTCATAAGGCTTCGAGCGGTCGTAAAAAAGGCGGGGGAGCCCCGATATCTCACTGGGCTTGCGGCCGGAAACATATCCTTTATACAATCGTTCCGAAAACTTTGACCGGTCAAGCGTCCACCCGATCGGAAATTCGGTGGCAGACCTGGCAATCTGTTTTTGCTCATCCCTGGCTTTGCGTATTGCGTCGCTGTTCTTGGTGGTGAATTCAATGAAGCTGACCATCAGTTCATAGGTGGCTTTCACGCGTTGATCGTAAGGTTTCAACATATGTGTTTCGGGCACAAACGCGAAGGTGTGCCAGAGCGAAGCATACCCGCTGCTGTAACGGGGACCTTCCAGGAACTCAGGCCATCCATTTTCAGGAGTATCGCCAAAAGCATTTACATATGGAATAAGATCAAGTCCTTTTTGTTTCATGGATGCGTAAAGCGCGGGCTCAAATGCTGAATTCATGAATCTACCCATTGGTCCGCCCAGCTTACTGTGCTGCGAAGCAATAAGCGTCATCACGTGCTGGTAATCCGCGCCATTACTAACGTGATTGTCGATAAATACATCGGGATCGCATAAATGAAAGATCTCTGCAAAAGACCTTGCTTCTTTTGAATCGCATTTGATGAAATCACGATTAAGGTCGAGGTTCTGCGAATTGCCTCTCGATCCGAATTCTTTTGGTCCATTCTGATCAACGCGGTAATACGGACTCCTGTTAAGGCATCCTCCAATATTGTAAACCGGAATAATTGCAAGCACAATGTTAGCCGGTAGTTTCATTTTATTGGTAACAATGTCACGAACCAGTAACATGCTTGCATCGATGCCATCTGGTTCGCCCGGATGGATGCCATTATTGATAAGAAGAATGCGTTTGTTATTTTTGCGAAGGCTTGCAAAGTCGAAGTCCTTATCATTATTCACCACTACGAGGTGTAATGGAAATCCTGCATCGCTTGGTCCCATCGTAAGCATCTTAACCTGGGCAAACTGGCCATCCAGTTTTTTCCACCAGTCGATGATGCCATAATAATCCGGCGATTCAGTTCCGCCTGATTGTTCATACTTCGTACTAATGGTTTGTGAAATTCCGTTCAGTGAAATGCAGATCGCCAGTAGTGCTATAAATTTTTTCATGTTGTTTCTCATCATTAGATTTTCTGAAGTATCCGAAAGTAAACTCCTCATCCGGAAGTAAACCCATCATCCGAAAGTAAACCCATCATTCGGAAGTAAACCCTCATCCGAAAGTAAACCCATCATCCGGATGGGTAACTTTTTAAGCGGATGAAAAGTCATTATCTGGTTGCGAAATTATCCAGTTACGAAACTTGTTATGCGGTTGCAAAGCCCTCATCCGGATGAAGCCTAACATCCGAAAGTAAACCCCTCATATGAAAGTAAACCCAACATCCGAAAGTAAGCCCCTCATATGAAAGTAAACCCACCATCCGAAAGTAAACCCCTCATCCGATCACAAACATATCCAAAAGCAAAAAAATTCCGGAGCCAGAAACCAAAAGTTGAAAATTATTGAACCTCTTCAATACCACAAATAAAAAAATCCCGCAATTGCGGGATAAATTATTTTGACGGTCATTTACCATTATATCTTAGCGACCTTCTACTGCTTCACAAAGACTCAACCATTCTAACAACAACCAACCATTCCAACAAGAATAAACCTGTTCTTCAATAAATCAAAACCTATGCGATGTTATTCACTTTCTTTGAAAGCTTCCTCTTCAGGTTAGCAGCCTTGTTCTTATGAATGATACCTTTCTTGGCAAGTTTATCGATCATAGAAGCTACCTTAGGCAATTCCTCACCGGCTGCTTTCTTATCGTTATTTGCCCTCAACTCACGGATAGCATTCCGGGTAGTCTTACCATAATATTTATTCCTGTCCCTGCGCTTCGTCGCCTGACGCACATCTTTCTTGGTAGCCTGATGATTAGCCATAATGAAATTTTAGGACGGCAAAGGTAACGTGAGAGAGGGAATGTTCCAAATTAATTCAAAATGTAAAATGTAAAATGTAAAATAAAAAACCCGTGGTCCCAATTTTACATTTTACATTTTACATTTTGCATTTCAACTGACCCTCAGTCTTTTAACGTACTCCACGCAATTTTCAGATTATAAAAACGATATTTGCAGTCCCCATTTACCAGAAACAGGTTCAAATGAAAGACTTTTCCTATATAACCAGTTCGCATCCATCTTTTATTGAAAATCTCTACCAGGATTTCGTTAAAGACCCGGCCAGCGTGGATCCGGAACTAAAGAAGTTCTTCGAAGGGTTCGACTTTGCCATGTCGCAGGGTATTTCAGCGGCAAATGGCGGGTCAAAACCTCAAAACGGAGGAGGCGCCGCAACAGCCGTTCAGGGTAAAATGGACCTTGGCGAACCCACCGGCAGAACTGCCGGCGGCCAGTCAGTCACAGGCGAAGCGACAACCAGGCCCGATGCTGGTAAGATCTCCGCCGAATCTGCCAGTCTGGATAACCAAAGATTGCCTGAATCTGCAGCCAAACCCGAAACCCAACCGGGAATCGGAGATACAACAGGCCGGCCCGAAGCAGCAGTAGACTTCAAAAAAGAACTTGGCGCATACCGCATGATCCTGGGCTACCGCAATAAGGGTCACCTCATTGCCAAAACCAATCCTATCCGTGAACGTAAGGACAGGGGCGCGAACCTCGACCTCGGCTTTTTCGGTCTGTCAGAAGAAGACCTCGACACAAACTTTTACGCCGGTAACCTGATCGGACTGGGTACAACAACACTCAGGACTATCCTGGATCACCTTCAGAAGTGTTATGCAGGTCATGTAGGAATCGAATTCAAATACATCAGCGATCAGAAGCGGGTTGATTGGCTCACCAATGAAATGGAAAAGAATTTCATTAAGCCGCTTTCACTTGATAAGAAAAGGCGCATCCTGGAGAAACTCAACCAGGGCGTCATGTTCGAGAAATTCCTTCATACAAAATACATCGGACAAAAGCGATTCTCGCTCGAAGGTGGAGAAACCGCCATCGCCGCGCTGGATTCTATCATAAATACAGCGGCCGACGAAGGCGTGCATGAAGTTGTAATTGGTATGGCACACCGTGGAAGACTGAACGTTCTCGCCAATATCATGGGCAAAACCTATGAACAGATCTTCAGCGAATTCGAAGGCAAACAAATGCCCGACCAGACCATGGGTAGTGGCGACGTGAAATACCACCTTGGTTTCGGAAGTGAAATTGAAACGCCATCCCGCAAAACCATTCATGTGAAACTGATGCCGAACCCTTCGCATCTTGAAGCGGTTGACCCGGTTGTGGTGGGATTTGCAAGGGCAAAGGCGGATGTTATATACCAACGTGAGTACGATAAAATTCTTCCCATCCTGATCCATGGCGACGCCTCGGTTGCGGGCCAGGGTGTTGTGTATGAAGTATTGCAGATGTGTTCACTCAAAGGTTATTATACCGGAGGCACAATGCACTTTGTCATCAATAATCAGATCGGATTTACAACTGACTTTGATGACGCGCGCAGCTCCGATTATGCAACCTCCCTCGCGGCCGCTGTTCAGGCTCCCGTGCTGCACGTAAACGGCGACGATCCCGAAGCAGTGGTAAAATGCGTTGACATCGCCACCCGTTACCGCCAGGAATTCAACAAGGATATTTTTATTGATATGGTGTGTTATCGCCGTCACGGTCATAACGAGGGCGATGATCCGAAATTTACCCAGCCGCATCTTTACGCACTTATAGATAAACACGAAAATCCGCGCGAGGTGTACACCAAATTCCTTATGAACAATGGAGATAAGGATGCACAGGAGCTGGCAAAGGAGATGGAGAAGAAATTCTGGGCCGACCTTCAGGAACGCCTTGATGATGTGAAACAGAATCCATTGCCTTATCACTACCAGCAACCAGAATTGTGGTGGAGAAGTCTGCGCAGGGCAGTGCCGGAAGATTTTGATCAGTCGCCGGTTACCGCTATCTCGGAAGCCGATTTCAAAAAAATATTCGACGCCATCATGAAATGGCCCGAAAACTTCAAACCGCTTCGGAAGGTTGAAAAGATCCTGCAGGATAAGATCAAACTTTTTAATGAAGAGCAGAAGATCGACTGGGCAACAGCTGAACTGATGGCATATGGCAGTCTTGTCCTGGAAGGAAAAGACGTGCGCATGAGCGGACAGGATGTTCGTCGCGGTACGTTCAGTCACCGTCACGCAACACTCCGCGATGAGAATACCGACGAATCATACAATCGCCTTAGCCGCATCCCCGATGCGAAGGGCACTTTCAAAATATACAATTCACTCCTGAGTGAATATGGCGTACTTGGTTTCGAATATGGATACGCGTTGGCAAATCCGAACGCGCTTGTTTTATGGGAAGCGCAATTCGGCGATTTCGCCAATGGCGGTCAGATCATCATCGACCAGTTCATCAGCAGTGGCGAACAGAAATGGAACCGAATGAACGGACTGGTGATGCTGCTGCCTCACGGATATGAAGGGCAGGGACCTGAGCACAGCAGTGCCAGGCTCGAACGTTTTCTGCAGTCCTGCGCCGAGCAGAATATGGTGATCGTAAACATTACCACATCTTCTAACCTGTTTCACGCGTTCAGACGCCAGCTTACATGGCCATTCAGGAAACCATTGGTAGTGTTCTCGCCAAAGGCAAATTTGCGTCATCCCGGAAGCTATTCTCCAATGACCGAATTTGAAACAGGCGGCTTCCGCGAAGTGATGGACGATCCATTCATTAAGGATGCATCGCAGGTGAAAAAAGTATTATTCTGCAGCGGCAAGATCTACTTCGATCTCGCAGAGCGCCAGGTTAAGGAAAACCATTCCGATACCGCCATCATCAGGCTGGAGCAGCTGTATCCGCTGCCATTGAAGCAGCTTGAAGAATTGTACCGGAAGTATGGTCGTGCTACCTGGTTCTGGGTGCAGGAAGAGCCTTTGAATATGGGCGCTGCGTCTTATCTTCAAATGAACCTGAAATCTATCAATTATGGTGTGATCAGCCGTCAGCCAAGCGCGGCACCGGCTACCGGCTTTGCGAAAGTGCATGCGCAGGAGCAGTTAGAAATAATTGATACAGTATTTAGTATTTAATTTGCGCCACAATATTTGTTACTATGACTGATATAAAAGTGCCTACGGTTGGAGAATCTATCAGCGAGGTCACGTTGCTGAAATGGGTGAAGAATGATGGGGAATATGTAGATAGGGATGAGGTGATTGCTGAACTGGAAAGCGAAAAAGCAACCTTCGAAGTAAATGCCGAAAAAGCCGGTGTCTTAAAAACCAATGCAAAGGAAGGCGATACGCTGAAAATAGGTGACCTGCTTGCCAGCATCGACGATGCCGCGGCAAAACCAACCAATGGAAAGGAACAGGCAACAAAGGAAGCTCCCAAAGAGCAGGCCGTTGCTGATAAAGCTCCTGCCCAACCGGCCGCTCAGTCGCAACCCGCGCCACAACCGCAAAAGCCCGAAGCAAAACCGGCGGAAGCACCTGCCACTGCAGTTTCAAATGACCTGAAAGCTTCACCTGTTGCCGCGGCTATAATTGCTGATAAAAAAGTTGATCCGAAGACTGTTACCCCTTCAGGTTTCCAGGGAAAAATTTTGAAGGACGATGTGCTGGCCGCACTCGCAAATCCCGGCCGTACACCAGGACGTGAGTTATTCAGCCGCAATGAGAAGCGTGAGAAAATGAGCCAATTGCGCAAGACCATTTCACGCAGACTGGTTGAAGCAAAAAATACAACGGCCATGCTCACCACTTTTAATGAAGTGGACATGAGTCGTATCATGGAGATAAGAACAAAGTACAAGGATAAATTCAAGGAGATTCATGGCGTTGGTCTTGGTTTCATGAGCTTTTTCGCCAAGGCATGCTGCATTGCATTGCAGGAGTGGCCCGCGGTGAATGCATATATCGATGGCGACGCGCTCATATATCATGATTATTGCGATATATCGATCGCCGTTTCTACTCCGCGCGGGCTAACCGTACCGGTCATCCGCAATGTAGAAAGCCTGGGCATGGCTGAAATTGAAAAGAAGGTGATTGAAATGGCTAACAAGGCCCGCGATAATAAATTATCCATGGACGAACTTACCGGAGGCACCTTCACCATTACCAATGGAGGCGTGTTCGGTTCTCTCATGAGCACTCCCATCATCAACCTGCCTCAAAGCGCGATCCTTGGAATGCACAAGATCCAGGAACGTCCTGTTGCCCTGAATGGCCAGGTTGTAATTAAACCCATGATGTATGTGGCGCTCAGCTACGACCACCGCATCATCGATGGTCGCGAATCTGTTAGCTTCCTGGTACGTGTGAAGGAATTGCTGGAAAATCCGGAGCTGCTGTTGTTTGGAAAAGATCCGGTGAAGACCTTGCTGGAAGTGTGACCATGAAACACTTCTCTCATCTTAATACTGCCATTCAGCTCATTCAGCATTACAGGGGCGAAATGCCGTTCAGCATTTACCTTAAAAGTTTTTTTTCGAAACACAAAAAGCATGGATCAAAGGACCGCAAGCGCATCGGTCATTTGTGTTATTCCTTCTTCCGGCTCGGAAAATCATTGCAAACTCATTCAATTGAAGAGAAGATCCTGATTGGTTCATTCCTGTGCGGCCGGCAAAACGATGATCTGCTGCAACAACTAAAGCCAAACTGGAATGCAAATATCAATTCAACCATTGATGAGAAAATTTCTCTCCTGCTTCAGGAGAATATCTCTTTTTCACCGGCCGGCATTTTTCCCTGGAAAGATGCATTGAGTTATGGGATTGACCATGAACAATTCTCCCGTTCGTTTTTAACCCAACCCGATCTTTTTCTTCGTATCAGACCCGGGCATGAAAAAACGGTGCGACAAAAACTGGGCGACGCAGGGATGATGTTCTCTGAGATTTCTCACTTCACTATTGCTTTACCCAATGCGTCGAAAATAGATTCGGTCCTGCT
>DASWTK010000049.1:0-8818 GCA_036402175.1 Chitinophagaceae bacterium
GCAACTTTGATTGCATTGACCAGTTTGCCGTTTGCATAACCGGGATGTGCGCTGACACCTTCAAAAACAACCGTGACACCGTCTGCAGAAAATGTTTCATCCTCAAGCGCTCCGCGCTCGCCTGCATCCAGCGTATAGGCAGCAACCGCGCCGATTTTATCAATGTTTACCTTGTCAACTCCCCTGCCGATCTCTTCATCGGGCGTAAATAAGATCTTTATATCGCCATGTGTTATTTCGGGATGTGTCATCAGGTAATTCGCCATATCCATTATCACGGCGATGCCTGCTTTATCATCCGCACCCAGCAGTGTAGTTCCCGAAGCAGTTATGATGTCCTCTCCTGTTTTCTTTTTCAGGTATGGATGATCAGAAACTTTGATCACCTGTGTTGTGTCATCCGGCAGAACGATATCGCTGCCATCATAGTTTTCATGAACAATCGGCTTTACGCCGATGCCACTGCTGTCGGGTGATGTGTCGACGTGTGCGCAGAAACAAATAGCCGGAACTTTGCGTGTGCTGTTGGATGGAATGGTCGCATAAACATATCCATGCGTGTCCAGGTGCGCATCGTTTATGCCCAGTTCTATCAATTCATTCACAAGCATGCGACTCAGGTCTTTTTGTTTTTCGGTGGAGGGTTGCGTTGCAGAATTGGGATCGCTCTGCGTATCAACCTGCACATAACGCATGAACCGTTCGGCCACTGTAAATCGGTAGTTATGGAACATTCCGGATTATTTTTGAGCAAATTAAACCAATTTAGTAATCTGCTGCCTTTGCCAGACAGGGCGGCAGCGCACAATACGTGAAGTAACACCAGGCTATGAACGAACCGCTCTTGCAAAACAACGAACCCCATCCGCTCATCAGGATTGCATGGATCAGAGTGCTGGTATTTTGCATCTGCTACCTGCTTGTATTCCTGATAACGGGCTCCATCTATTACACATTGAAAGAGCGGATGAACATTTCAGAACAGGCATTCTTTCGCTGGAGCTTTGTTCTTTCATTCTTCACTTCAATGCTGATGGTGTTTATTTTCAGGAGGGCATTTGACCGGCGAACATTGCTCAGCCTGGGATTTGAATTAAAAGATCACTATCATGATGCTGCAACGGGATTACTGCTGGGTATTGTTTTGCTTGGAGTTGAATCGCTCATTCTTCACTTTACAGGTCACCTTGAATGGATAGGTGTAAATTTTAATGCCGACGCATTGTTATCCGGCCTTGTAATGATGATGCTTGTGGCAGTCAGTGAAGAAGCTGTGTTTCGCGGGTATATTCTAAACAACCTGATGAAGTCAATGAACAGGTGGGTGGCGCTGGCTATTTCTTCACTCCTATTTGCATTGTTCCACTCAGCGAACCCGGGAAGCAATCCGCTTGCGATATTTTATATCTTCCTTGCGGGATTTGTATTGGGGGTGAATTATATTTTTACAGGCAATCTCTGGTTTGCTATCATGTTCCATTTCAGCTGGAATTTTTTTCTGGGTCCGGTGCTTGGCTACGAAGTAAGCGGATTGCCTTTAATCAGTTTGCTGGAGCAGGACATAAGCGGACCCGATTGGTTAACCGGTGGGGAGTTCGGACTGGAAGGTTCTATCCTCGATGGCATTTTCTCAGTAATCGTATTTATTCTGCTGCTAAACACCTACCGGAAACGTCAAACCGCAGAAGTAGAAAAGCAAATACTTGTCTGATAACAGAAATGTGTTTAACTTTTCATGTAACCAAAACAAGCAGAATGAAACAACTGATATCTGCCAGGGGATATCTGTGCTAAAACTTCAACTAAGGCCTGGCAGGCAATTTCCTGGATTGCGTCATCAGGCTTTTAAAAAAACAACCAATGAAAAAATGGCTAATCGGCTCTCTTGTCGGAGCAGTCCTCCTCTTCGCATGGCAATTCCTTTCGTGGGGTGTAACCGGACTTCACGATAATGAATTCAAATACCATCCGCAGCAGGATCAGATCATCAGCGCCTTATCAGCGAACCTCAAAGAAGACGGCCGTTATATGATACCACGTCCGGCACCGGATGTTTCTTCTGAAGAGTATCAGAAAGTGATGTCTGAAATGTTTGGCAAGCCATCAGCTATCATTACATACAAAAGTTCATTGGAAAATAAGATGGCATCTCAGATGATACGCGGTTTTCTGATCGATATCGTGATTGTGCTGCTGCT
This sequence comes from Chitinophagaceae bacterium, assembly GCA_036402175.1. GTDB lineage: Bacteria > Bacteroidota > Bacteroidia > Chitinophagales > Chitinophagaceae > DASPKM01. Next base: position 2,199 of record DASWTK010000049.1, read on the forward strand.
GATATATCTTATGGGAGGACGTGTTGACAAGAGCCTGGGAAGTATTTATATGGCAACACTTGCAGTTGGTTTCGTTGCCTGGTTATGGCATCCTTACACAGAGCATAACTGGTTTCAATCACCTGTGACCATAATCACCGGAGCATTGCTGGAATGGATCATTGCTTACAGCATTCTCGGTTTGTGGATTGGATTCTGGCTAAGCAGAAATTACAAACCTACAGTAAACCGGCCTTAATAAAAACGGGTTATGGATTGTGCAGGTGCGCAATCCATAACCCATTTATTGTTGAATATTATTATTGAATCTCTACAACCTCAACATCGAAAATGAGGTCTTTTCCTGCCAAAGGATGATTGGCATCCAGCACAATTATATCCAGCTTTACATCTGAAATTACAACCGGGAAGCTCTGTCCGTCCTGACTTCTTAAATTCAACTGCATCCCAACCTCTGGTGCCATATCCTGGGGAAATTGTTCCCTTGGAAATTCAATGATGTTCTCCGGAACTGCTGGTCCATAAGCGTCCTCAGCGGCGATATGGATTGTTTTCTTTTCACCTGCTGCCATACCCAGCACTCCTTCATCAAAACCCTTAATTACATTGCCTGCTCCCACTTCAAATTCCAGGGGGCTACGACCTTCAGAACTGTCGAATGTTGTTCCATCTGTTAAACGTCCATGATAATGCACCTTCACGGTATCACCATTTTTCACTTGTGCCATTGTAAATTAGTTTTTGTTAAAAATCGGCTCAACACTTCTATTTCTAAGGTCCTGAAGGACTGCACCACGGCTTCAGATTGAAGAGGGAGTAAAGAAATAAAGAGTGAAGGCCGAAAGGTAATATTATTTAAGATTTTGCATAAAATATTTTTAAGGATATTTGGCAATGTTTCAGAAACTTAATCTCACTCTACTTTCCATCTGTCTGGCATATGCGCTGGTTCCCCAAAAGTTGCCTGTCAGACACGATCTGCAATCTGCTTTATTACCAGGAAATCAGAATGCAAATAGTGAGCCTGCAAATAACAAGCCGGCTGATGCGCCTGTTCAGCCCGTTCGGACAGGAGCTGAAAGACTGGACAAATATCTTCCGTTGCTGAAAGGGAAAGGGATAGCGGTATTTGCAAACCACACCTCAACAGTAGGAAAGTCGCACCTGGTAGATACCCTGGTAAAGCTTGGTGTAAATGTGAAGGTTATTTTCGGACCCGAACATGGCTTCCGTGGTACAGCCGATGCAGGGGAAAAAATTGATAATGTAACCGACCCGGGTACCGGAGTTCCCGTAATATCACTTTACGGAAAAAAAAGAAAACCTTCCGCGGAAGACCTGAAAGATGTTGACATCATGTTGTTCGATATCCAGGATGTGGGCGTACGTTTCTATACTTATATTTCTTCGCTGGAAGAATACATTGAATCGGCAATAGAAAACAACAAGCCTGTAATCGTTCTTGACAGGCCTAATCCGAACGGATATTATGTTGACGGACCTGTGCTTGAACCGGCATTCAAGTCGTTTGTAGGTATGCAGCCCGTTCCTGTTGTATATGGCATGACCATTGGAGAATACGCGAAAATGCTGGTTGGCGAGAAGTGGATACCCATTCAGAAAACCCAGCCATCCAAAGTGCCGAATGTAATTGTGATCCCTTGTCTGAATTATACGCGTGAAACGCGTTATGAATTACCGGTGAGGCCTTCTCCCAACCTGCCCGATATGCAGTCGATTTACTGGTACCCTTCTACCTGCTATTTTGAAGGGACTGTATTAAGCGAAGGAAGGGGAACCGAAAAGCCATTCCAGATCTTCGGTCATCCATCACTGCCAGATTCGCTTTACAGCTTTACACCTGTTTCGCGCGACGGTGCAAAATCACCCAAGCTGATGAACCAGCTATGCTACGGCTGGAATTTATCTGGTACAAAAGAAGAGGTATTGAAAAAAACAGGAACCCGTATTCAGTTAAGCTATTTATTGAAGGCTTATAAAATGTTCCCTGAAAAGGAGAAATTTTTTCTTACTTCCAAAAAAGATCCAAAACCCGAAGATTATTTCTTCAATAAGCTGGCGGGCAATGCGGCATTAATGCAGCAGATCAGAGAAGGAAAATCGGAAACCGAAATCCGTAAAAGCTGGCAACCGGCATTGAATGCTTTTAAATCAATCAGGAGGAAATACCTTATTTACGCTGGACAGTGATCCCTGCTACCCCATAAAAGCAACGGTTTAACTGAGCAGGTTGTCAAATTGTAAAATTCCGGGTTATGAAGCCATTTATAAGGTTTTTTATAGCGGCTTTATCCATTTTTGTATTGACAGGTGCATCCTGTAAAAAATCGCGTGCTGACTACGCGGTTATCACCGGTTTCGATACGCGTATGTGTCCATGCTGCGGTGGCCTCATGATAAATTTCGAAGGAGAGACCGAGTTATATGAAGGGAATTATTACCTCATTACAAATGATCCCGCATCCCTGGGAATAAGCGTTAACTCAAGCTTTCCGCTATATGTGGATGTTACCTGGGAACTGGAAACGCAGGGATGCAATACACCCAATCCTTTTATTAATATCACCAGCATTAAAATTCGTTAATGGCCCGCGTTACGTCACTGAACTAAATATGCCTTTTCAAGAGTATTTTTGACGGCATGGCCAGTACCGCTAACATCCGGATAGTTTTCATGGGGACACCTGAGTTTGCAGTTGCCTCGCTTGACGCATTGGTAAAAGCAGGTTGTAACATTGCAGGCGTGATCACCGCGCCGGATAAACCAGCAGGACGTGGAATGCAGTTACAGCAAAGCGCGGTCAAAAAATATGCATTAGAAAAAGGCCTGTACATTCTTCAACCCGAAAAACTAAAAAGCCCTGAATTTATTGAAACGCTGAAAGCAGTGAAGGCCGACCTGCAGGTAGTGGTTGCGTTTCGCATGTTACCGGAAGTTGTGTGGAGCATGCCACCATTAGGGACCATCAATCTTCATGCTTCGTTACTGCCACAATACCGCGGGGCAGCGCCAATCAACTGGGCAGTGATCAACGGTGAAAAAGAAACAGGGGTCACCACTTTCAAATTGCAACACGAAATAGACACAGGCAATATCCTGTTACAGGAACGCCTGCCAATTGGCGCCGATGAAACAGCTGGTGAGTTGCACGACAGGATGAAAGTAACCGGCGCGGCATTGCTGGTAAGAACTGTGGAAGGAATAGCGAATGGTACTTTGAAGGAAGTAAAACAGGACGACATCTATTCCGATCCGCCTTCCAAACATGAACTAAAACATGCTCCGAGGATCTTTACCGAAACATGTAAAATCGACTGGACCGGACCGGTAAATTCGATATACAACCTGATACGCGGACTATCGCCTTACCCAACCGCATTCACTCACCTTGATGGTAAGTTGCTTAAGATCTATAAAGCCGCAATGGAATTGAACAGGCATGGAGCTGAAGCGGGCTCCTATGAGACAGATGGAAAAAGCTGGTTCCGCTTTGCTGCCAGTGATGGTTACATCTACCTGAAAGAAATGCAACTGGAAGGAAAGAAAAAAATGATGGTAGAAGATTTTCTGAGAGGATACCGCGGTTTGATCAGTAACTCACATCCACAGTAAACTTATAAGCCCCTGCGCCCAACTCCGCCGCAGCCGCATCACTAAGCCTGATAGCAAGTCCCGCGCTTTCTTTCATATCGGGGAGCTGACCAAGCACTTTTGCATAAACCGATCTTCTGGTAACAGGATGATCTATCCTGATGATGGTTCCCACGGGAACATTGTTCATTAGCGCGTAATACTTTCCATCCTGCCATCCGCTGGTGCTTTTAAATATTCCGGCTGTTCCATTAGCTGCCTTCCCGGCTCCGCCAAACTGATTCCGGAAATAACCTCCATTATAATTTATGCTCTTGTTGCTGACAGGCTTTGAATCGGTAACCGCGGGCTTTTCAGATTTTACAATCGGATCGGCCTTGTCAACGACTTCCTTTTTTTCCTCTTTTACAGCTGGAGTTGAAACTTCTGGTTTTTTCGTATTAACAACAACCGGCGGCTGGTTCGATTGAATATTCTTTGCACGCGAAGCAAGGGCTGATTGATTTTTTACTTTAAGAAAGCCAACAACCAGTTTCATTCCGGCTTTCAGGTCATCATTTGAAATATTATTCCACTCCTGCAGTTTTTCAACAGGTACTTTGTTGTGATTCTGGCTGATCCGGAACATCCATTCTTTCTCCTGCACTACGTGGTAAACCGGAACAAGCACTTCGTCGCCGCCCTTATTACCATTCTGCGAAAAATTGGCCGCGCTCAAAGGAATTTTCAAAACCTGACCTATGCTTAATGAAGCATTTTCTTTCAGATTGTTGAATGTGGCGATGTCCTTGTAAGCCAGATTATACATTCTGCCGATACTGTAAAGGTTTTCCTTAGCGGCAACCTTATGGACCAGGTGAAGCTGGGAAGCAGCCCCCTGCGTATAAAGGTCGTTATCCTGCGCGTAAATTGTTGATGAAAAGGCAAACAGAAGGACAGCTAAGAGGTATCTGATCTTCATAATGTTGGATTCTTTGAGTGTTGCAAAGATGAATAATTTTTTATGCATCAGCTTTTCAAAATTCGCCATTCTTTGGGATAATAATTGTTAACCCTGTTAGAAAGTACTTTTACCCATCCCAGATTATGTCCATTATACCGGATCAATGCCCATCCTTTAACGCCTGCTACAGGTAAAACTTCGGCTTTGCGTAAATATTGCAATGCCTGCTCCCGATCTAACGGGATTTTAGTGATGGAATTGTTAAGAAGTGTGCTTAAAGCGAGGGCGTGATGGGGAATCAATTCATTATTCGCCAGTTTCCCCATGTTAATTCCCGCCTGCCGCAGGTAAAGCCGATCCTGCAGCAAAGGGATCTGGCTTTCAAATGAAGGTGGAACTGCTATAACGTCTTCCTTATGCCTGAAAATAAACATCCCCGCATCAGTCCCCATCCACGGTAAAACCACCTGCAACTCATTCTTCGTTAGTCTTTCAGTCCGTGATTTGCCCGAATGAAGTGTCGTTAAATCCCCATCCGGCTTTTGAAGGCATGACAGGAAAAACCCCTCTCCTTTTACTTTATCAGGATAAAACCGGTAACAGGGTGTTTTATTTTCGGAAAAGGATTCAACTATATTCCATGAAGGATCTATAGATAACTGCAAGCCCTGCAACGAAAATTCATCGCATAACCAGTCAACCACCGATTCATCTTCAGCTACTGAATAGGAACAGGTGCAATAGATTAGTATTCCACCTTTTTTCAGAGCAGGCAGCGCATCGCTTACAATACGTTGCTGGCGCTGACTGCAAAGCATCACATTTGATTCGCTCCATTCTTCAATGGCAGAAGGATCACGGCGAAACAATCCGCTTCCGCTGCAGGGAGCATCAATTACGATCAGGTCGAAAAAATTTTCGAGTCGTGAAAAATCTTTGGGATCATTACTGGTAACAACAACATTCGCAGCCCCCCATTTGGTAATATTTTCCTGAAGAATCGTAGTCCGGGTCTTGATAACTTCATTACTTACAAGCAGACTGTCAGGAGTAATGAGCGACTGAATGAGCGTTGATTTTCCGCCCGGCGCGGCACAGAGGTCCAGCACTTTTAACGGACGGGAAACATCGGCCGATTGTTTTATGGCCTGTTCCAGGAACATACTGGATGCTTCCTGTACATAATAACAGCCGGCGTGCAATAATGGGTCGAGTGTAAAAGAAGGTCGTTCTGAAAGATAATAACCAAAAGACGACCAGGGTACCTGAGTAATTTCAATGGGTGTGCTGCTGGTAATTTCATCAGCAAGCTCCGATGAGGAAATTTTAAAAGGATTGATCCGGACAGAAGTTACCTGCCGGCCCGTTGCATGTACCTCTTCAAATGCGGTTCGATCAAAGCCTGGCGCATTGCTGAGTGATTCGATAAGTTTTTCCGGAAGCGCTGATTGCATTTCTGCCTTTTTAAGGCTAAAGATTCTTGATCTCACCTATCAGATCCTGCAGCACTTTTTTTGCATCGCCAAACAACATGGAGGTTTTAGGGCGAAAGAACAGGTCGTTCTCAATACCCGCGTATCCCGGCTTCATGCTTCGTTTGTTTACTATGATGTTCTTTGCAAGTTCCACATCAAGAATCGGCATACCATAAATGGGCGAGGCCGGATCTGATTTGGCGGCTGGGTTCACCACATCATTCGCGCCAAGTACCAGTACTACGTCGGTAGTCGGGAACTCTTCATTCGCCTGCTCCATTTCCTGCAGTTTTTCATAACTCACATCGGCTTCTGCAAGCAATACGTTCATGTGACCGGGCATGCGGCCTGCTACAGGATGGATTGCATATTTAACGATCACACCTTTTGCTTCGAGCAGTTTCTCCAGTTCATGACATGCGTGCTGCGCCTGGGCAACAGCAAGTCCGTAACCCGGCACGATCATTACTTTATTTGCATAACTCATGATCACCGCGGCATCGCTCAGTGTAATTTCTTTATAATGCCCCTGGTCTTTTTTACCAACCGCGCCTGCCTGCGAACCTCCGAATGAGCCGATGAGTCCATT
>DASWTK010000050.1:0-5879 GCA_036402175.1 Chitinophagaceae bacterium
CCGTGTTTCATTTCCGCCGCCGGATATCCTTCGGCATGTATGTAAGAGATCTCTTTCAGTTTTAAAGCGCCTTCAAGGGCAACGGGAAAATTATATCCCCGTCCTAAATAAAGGAAGTCACGCGCGTCTTTATATTTTTCAGCAAGCTGTTTAATATGTTCATGATCATTAAGCGCAATCCTGACCTTCTCGGGTATCTCGTGCAATTCATTGGCCAGATGCTGATAACGCTGCTGATCAATCGTACCCTTTTCGAGGCCGATCTTTAAAGCGATCATGGTAAGTACTGCCAGTTGCGCTGTAAATGCTTTGGTGCTGGCAACTCCGATCTCGGGTCCCGCATGGGTGTAAGCGCCGGCATGCGAACTGCGTGCAATGGAAGATCCAACAACATTGACGACACCGAAGATGAATGCGCCCTGCTGTTTCGCTTTTTCGATGGCTACAAGTGTATCTGCTGTTTCTCCGCTTTGAGAAATGGCAATGATCACATCGCCCTGATTCACTACCGGATTTCTGTACCTGAATTCCGACGCGTATTCAACTTCAACAGGTATCCTGCAAAGTTCTTCAAATATATATTCAGCTACCAGTCCCGCATGCCAGCTGGTGCCGCATGCTATTACAATGATGCGTGAGGCGTTGATGAATTTATCGAGATTATTCTGAACGCCGGCCATTGTAATGGTGCCATTCACGGCGTCTAACCGGCCACGAAGACAATCGAAAATTGTTTCGGGTTGTTCGAAGATCTCTTTCAGCATGAAGTGATCATAACCACCTTTTTCAATTGCTGCAAGTTCCAGATCCAGTTTCTGAACGAAAGGGGTAATTTTTTCGTTGCCAAGATTTTTCAAAATCAGTTCGTCGGGCCTGATGATGGCAAGTTCGTAGTCGTTCACATACACTACTTCCTTGGTGTACTCAATGATCGGTGAGGCGTCCGATGCCAGAAAGTGTTCTCCTTTGCCGATGCCGATAACAAGCGGGCTTCCTTTGCGTGCGGCGATAAGCGTATCGGGATTGTCCTCGTCTATCAGTACGATCACATACGCTCCAACAATTCTTTTTAGCGCAACCCGCACCGCTTCTTCAAGATTGCAATTGTTGTTTTGCTGTATGTCTTCAATAAATTTCAGCAACACTTCGGTATCTGTATCGCTTACAAAACTGTAACCTTTGTTTACCAGTTCCTGTTTTATCTGCGCATAGTTTTCAATGATGCCGTTATGGATCATTGCCAGCTTGCCGTTAGCTGAATAATGGGGATGCGCATTCCGGTCACTGGGCTCACCATGGGTTGCCCAACGGGTATGTCCTATGCCGGCATGGGCGCTGAGGTCTTTTCCTACCAGCGTTTCTTCCAGGTCGGCTACCTTGCCTTTTTTCTTGTAAACTTTTAATCCGTGATTGAGAAGGGCAACACCAGCGCTATCGTATCCCCGGTATTCCAGTCGCTTCAATCCTTTCAATATAATAGGGTAGGCCTGTCGGGGCCCGATATAGGCAACGATTCCACACATAATGGTCTTTGGTTTATAATCTTGGCGAAAATCTGCAAATTAGGCGGGTTTACAAAATATCCCGCCCTGCCTTACTTTTTCATCGCGCGTTCGTAAGTGATCCGGTACACTGCATTCGCATGATCGTCAGATACCAGCATCGATCCATCTTTCATTTGCAAAACGTCGACAGGGCGACCCCAGGCCTTTCCATCTTTCAGCCATCCCTGCGCGAAAGGCTCGTAGCTTTTAACATTGTTGCCGTCAAGCTTTACGAGCATGATCCGATATCCCATCGGGTCGGTGCGGTTCCATGAGCCATGTTCTGCGATAAATAGCTGGTTATGATATTGAGCGGGAAACATGTTGCCGGTATAAAATTTCAGACCCAATGCTGCTGTATGGGCTTCAAGTCGTGCTGCAGGCTGAACAAACTGCCCGCAATCTTTTCCTTTGTTGAATTGCGAATCTTTCAGCATGCCCTGGTGACAGTAAGGATAGCCAAAATGCATATTCATCTGCGGCGCACGGTTCAGCTCATCGCCTGGAAGTGTGTCGCCCAGCATATCGCGTCCGTTATCTGTAAACCACAATTCATTGGTTTGGGGATGCCAGGTGAATCCCACTGTATTGCGAACGCCATGCGCGAAAACTTCATATCCCGAACCATCCGGGTTCATTCGTGTTATCGATGCAAAACGTTTGTCTTTTTCACTATCATCACAAATATTGCAGGGCGCACCAACCGGAACGTACAACTTTCCATCCGGTCCAAATGCAATGTATTTCCAGCCGTGATGTTTTTCGGAAGGGAAGCTGTCATTCACCAGGACGGGCTTCGGAGGATTTTCAAGGTTAGCTTCAATATTATCCATGCGCCAGATCTTATCTACCTCAGCGATATACAATGAGCCATTATGAAGTGCCACGCCATTTGGCATATTCATGCCGGACGCGATCACGTATTTTTTTTCAGCATAACCATCATTGTTTGCATCCACAAGGGCATAAACGCTATTGCCTTTCCGGTTTCCGACAAACACCGTCCCCTTATCACTAACTGCAAGTGAACGGGCATTGTCCACATCTTTCGCAAATAACCCGATCCTGAATCCGTCGGGTAATTTTATTTCATTGAGGCGGGGATCTTCAGGCGCTTTTTCCAAAGCCTTGTTTTTTGGGTTGGTATTGCAACCAACGATATAAAGACTTATTAATAGAAAGCCAAAAAGATGAAGACGTTTCATATTTGTGAAGATTGGGTGATCACTATTTTTTTTCAGTTATTCCTGCCTGTCTGTTCCGCGTTTTCGATAGCTGAGGTAAGCTGAACAAAAATGTCTTCAATACTGTTGAGCGCGGTGATGACTTTCCATCTGTTATCAGCAGATTTGGATAGTACTATCCGGCCATACTGTGCCTGCAATGATGGGTCCTCAAGATCTATTGCATAGCTTGTTGTATTGTCTGGGTGCGGGGTCCGGTTAACTGTTCCATGAACAAGCCCGGCTTCATGCAGTTCGTGCAATTCAACCGATGAATCGTCTCTTGATACGGGCTCTTTCCAGAATGCTATGGTAAATGATTCCATGAGTTTTTTTTGAATTGCTGCAAAAAGGAGGCCGTTCGGTTATCGAAGTATCTGCGACATGAACAGGAACGCCATAGAAAAATAGATCACCAGCCCGGTAACGTCAACCAGTGTTGCAACAAATGGAGCTGACGAAGTAGCCGGGTCGGTCCCAAGTTTTTTCATAATGATCGGAAGCATGGAACCCGTTACGGTTCCCCATAACACAACTCCCAGCAGTGAAAATCCTACCGTTAAAGCGACGCTTGTACCGTGTTCGCCATATGTATGAAAAATTGAGTTCCAGAATGCCACCCTTACAAAGCCAATCAGGCCAAGTACTGATCCCAGCATTACACCGGAAACAAGTTCACGCCGCATTACACGCCACCAGTCGCCAATAGTGATCTCACCCAGCGCCATTGCCTGAATGATCAGTGTGGAAGCCAGCGAGCCTGTATTACCACCACTTGAAATGATCAGCGGGATGAAAAGCGCCAGCACAACATACTTTGACAGCTCATCTTCAAAATAAGCCATAACGGTGGCGGTGAGCATTTCACCCAGGAAGAGAACGATGAGCCATACAACCCTTTTTTTGAAGAGCTTGAAGATGGGCATTTCAAGATAGGGTTCATCCAGCGCTTCGGTACCACCGATCTTCTGAATGTCCTCGGTAAATTCTTCATTGGCTACCCAGAGGACGTCGTCGATGGTTACGATACCGAGCAGGATATTCTTATCGTCAACAACGGGAAGGGCTACACGATTGTTCATTTTGAACACTTCGTTGGCAACTTCCTGGTCGTCATTCACGTGAAGGGTTATGGTGCGATGATCGATGATGTCACCTACGAGCTTTTCGGGTTGGGCGAGAATCAGTTCACGTATTCGCATGTCATCAACAAACTCGCCCTTGTCATTTACAACGTAGATCACGTCGATGGTCTCCATCTGCTTGCCCACTTCACGAATGTAATCAAGCACTTCATTTACTGTCCAGTCGACCTGCACCGCGATATAATCAGGGGTCATCAGCCTTCCCACGCTGCTTTCGGCATAACCCAGCAATGAGAGGGTGACCTTTCTCTCTTCAGGGTTCATGAGGCGGATCAGTTCTTTCACAACCTCACTGGGCAATTCTTCAAAGAAGTCGGTCCTGTCGTCGGGAGGAAGATCATTCAGCAGTTCAGCTGTCTTAAGCGGGGGCAATTCCTGAATGATGCGTTTCTGAACAGATACGTCAAGGATCTTAAAAGTACTGGTGGCACGGTGAACGCTGAGGTTTGTGATGATTTCTGCTTCGTATTCGGGATATTCACTGATCAGTTCTGCCACGTCGCTTATGTTCTGATCGTTCAGAAATTCGCGCAGGCTTTCCTGGTCGCCGTTGGCAACCAGTTCTTCAAACTGTTCTTTGAGGTTGATATCTTCCAGGTCCTCAGCCATCTTCAAAATTAGGGAGTTTCGTGTTTCGTGTTTCGTGTTTCGGGTTTCGTGTTTCGGGTTGCTCCGCGCTTTGTAATGTGTAAATGTAATTTTTGTTGTGCAGGAAACTAAATATTCAAAAGTATTTTCGCATAACGAACCCAAAACCCAAAACCCAAAACCCAAAACTCAAAATGCTTCACAAATCTCTATATATCTCCCAAACTAGTTCCATGGGCCGAGGTGTGTTCACTTCGGAAAACATACCGAAGGATACCGTTATTGAAATAGCACCTGTAATTGTTATGACGGCGGAAGAACGGAAGCTGATTGACCAGACGTTATTGCACGACTATATTTTCGAATGGGGAGAGAAAAAGAATAAATGCTGCATGGCGCTCGGCTACGTGCCGGTATACAATCATTCCTATAAAAGCAATTGTGAATACGAGATGGATTTTGAGCAGGAGCTTATTACCGTGAAAACAGTAAGGCATATAAAAGCGGGAGAGGAGCTTTTTATTAACTATAATGGTGATTGGAATGATGCGAAACGCGTATGGTTTGATAAAAAGATCTGAGCATTTTTCAGCCCGGATCTTCCTCCAGCCCTTCATGCCGTTCTCCTCCTAAACTATAGTAATTATTTTCTTCGTCTTCTTCACCTATTTCTTCATTTTCGTTATCAAGCTCAGCGCCGGGAATGTCAAGATCTTCGGCATCTACCACATTTCTTGCTATGCCCTGAAGGTCGTTGTCGCTGTATTTTGTACCGCCCAGGATCAGCAGATCGTCCTTTGTAAGATCAGCCTCCGTACCTGATGTGGCCGTAATATCGTCCTCATCCAATGATAAAGCTTCGTTTGCGGCTGATGTTTCATTCGTCTGGGTTTTATCCTGGCTTTGTTTTACATCGGCAAATTTACCTGAAGGGGTAAGATTTTCTACATCTACCTCAACACGTTTCATATGGTTCGACGGATTCATGATATCCTCTTTGGAGGGATAATGAGGGTATCCCGGAAATTCGGTATCGTTCTCATCCGTACGTTCTTCACTGGCAGAATTTTCCTTTGCCGGCCCTTCATTTCTTACATTTCGCGGATGTTTTTCCTGATCCTTAGCCATATAGTTGTTTTAGGAATTACTGAAAAAGCTATGCCGAAGGGTTTTGGGTTTTGGGTTTTGTGTTTTGGGTTTTGGGTTTTGGGTTGCTCCGCGACTTGAGATTCATGATTACATTTGACGAACTAAAGAAGACTTAGTTTTATAATGGTTTTCGCATAACGAACCCAAAACCCAAAACCCAAAACCCAAAACTCAAAACCCCAAACCCAAAACCCTCCGGCACACCTTTTTCAGTAATTCCTAAAACAACT
>DASWTK010000051.1:0-3247 GCA_036402175.1 Chitinophagaceae bacterium
GAATGATCGTTTTTCCAAGCCAGTGCTCCTTTACATCGCCTTTGGTGTTGATATGGAATATGGCCGAAAACGTAAGTTTATCCTCGTGTGGCCTCAATGAACAAAGCTCATTGGATATCCGCTCCGGTAACATCGGATTTACACGGTCTGGCAGGTAAACCGAAGTCGCCCGCTCATATGCCTGTTTATCCAGTTCAGATTCCGGCTCAACATAATGACTGACATCGGCTATATGAACGCCAATCTCATAGATCCCGTTTTTCAGTTCGCGGAATGAAATGGCATCGTCAAAGTCCTTGGCGTCGATGGGATCTATTGTAAATGTCAGAATGCCTCTGCAATCTCTACGCCGACCGACCTCTTCCTGGCTGATAATATCGGAGAGCCGCTCAGATTCTTCAACAACTTCATCCGGAAATGTTACCGGAAAGCCATTTTCGAGCAGTATTTCTTTCATCGCAAAGTCATGCTCATTGCTTACGTCCAGCACCTGAACCACCTCGCCCGAAGGCTTTTTGTTCTTTTCCCATTGGGTAATTCTTACTACAACCTTATCCTTATTGGTAGCGCCATTTAGTTGCTGCAGCGGAATGTAAACGTCGGGCATGGGCTTGTCTGTCTCAGCAATAAAAAACGCAAATGCTTCGCTGATATCCAGGTGACCTATAAAATCTGTCTGTTTCCTTTCTACAACTTCGGTAATAACACCTCTCTGCCTGTTGCTCCTTTTTCCATCGCTGATGATCTCAACCCGCACAGTATCACCGTGTAAAGCGGTATTGAAATCTGCCGGGCGCACCAGGATGTCTTTCTGATCCTTGTCTATCATTACAAACCCTACCCCTGACCGTGTGACATCCAGGGTACCCTGAAGCTGGCGGTCAGATAGCTCTGGTCTCTTCTTTTTCTTATTCTGCTTGCTGTTTTTTCTTCCCATACACTTACTATCGTTTGAAAGTACTGATGAAGGTACCAATAATCTCTATAAAAGATTGTGCCTCACCGTAGAGAAACTGATGTCCGATGGGAAGTACGTAAAATGGCAGGTCTTTCAGCTCCTGATCGAACTTTACAAGCCGCACGGCATCTTTTTCAGTGGTAATGATCATTTTTTTTTCTGCCGTTATCTGCCTGAACTTCTTTTTTATATCGCGGAGGTCATCGATCGTGAAAATATGATGGTCGCTATAACTAACCTGGTAATATGTTTTCGAGTATTCCTGCAGGTAATATTTCAGTGAACGCGGATTGGCAATGCCTGTTACCAGCAACACTTCATCTTCGGGCCCAACCTCGCGCCTGTCCTTGTGAATGATGTGATACGCATTCCCGTATCGCAAACTTGCAAAGAACACGCGCTGGTGAGCCAGCGGTTTGATCTCATTAAGTATAGATTCCCTTTCTTCCTGCGGAAGATCGGGCGGACACTTGGTTACAACAATGATGGACGCGCGTTTTGCACTTGAATGCTCATCCCGCAAATCGCCCGTGGGAAGGAACCAGTCGCGCGTATAAAGATTATTATAATCCGTAAGCAGGATATTCATCCCTGCCTTTACTGCCCTGTGCTGGAATGCATCGTCCAGGATAATAGCCTGCGTAGCAGGACGGTCATGCAGCAATTGCGGGATCGCAACCATCCGTTCTTCACCAACCGCGATGGCCACATCAGGAAATTTTACATGGAACTGCATTGGCTCATCACCAATCTCCAACGCGGTACTATATGCGCCAGCAAGCGCATATCCTTTGGTTTTGCGCATATATCCCCTGCTTATCACCCCAAGCCTGAAATTGTTCTTTAGATTGCTGATCAGCAACTCAACCATTGGCGATTTACCAGTGCCGCCAACAGAAAGATTACCCACGCAGATCAACGGAAGATTAAAAGACGTTGACGACAAAACATCCTTGTCGTAAAGCCTGTTGCGAATGATGACAATCAGTGCATAGATCAGTGAAAAAGGGAAAAGCAGAATTCTGATAGGTCGCAGCAGGGGGAAGTTAAAATTCATAAATGCGTTCAGGCGTAATGGCAAAGTTTAAAGGTATATCAAATTCATTTACATCACTGATCACCGGTTCTGGTTCAAAATACGAGAAGCCTATTTTTATAACATCCTCCCTGCAATGCCTGAGGAAGCGATCGTAAAATCCTTTTCCATATCCAACCCTGTAGCCTTTTACATCATACACCAGCATCGGTACAAACACCACATCAAGTTCAGAAGGAGGCAACACACTTCCGGTTCGCGGCTCTGCAATTCCATAACGATCGGTTTCATATTCCGTTTCATCATCTACAAGAATTGCTTCCATACTTATCGCTTCGTGGTTAGTTCTTGGATATGCCAGTTGAAGTCCCGGTATCCTGAACTTCACAAAATCGGTAACAGGCAGCGTATTTACTTCATTGTGCGTGGCTATTGGCCAGTAACTGAGCAGTGAATTAATATCAGGCAGCTCCAGCTTCTGAAACTGTATCAGGATAAGGTCGTCCAGCTTCATCCGGTCTTTATCAGAAAGTGCTACTCTTTTGTCTTTGTAAATAGAACGTAACGCCGACTTGGTCATACCAGTTGATTTAAGGCTGGTTTTATCCGGGCAGCCTGCTGCAAGATAAAGTCTTTATTGACCTCATTTGCGCGGGGGATAGAGGCAATCGCCGGGTAACCGCTCCACCGGGCAATCTCGTTCTCATAATCCAGGTATTGATCGTTAAATATCCATCCCAGAACATCCAACTGGTAAGCGCGGCAGACTGTGGCAGTGAGAAGCGAATGATTGATGCTCCCGAGGTAATTTCTGCTGACGATGATCACTCTTGCATTGAGCAGCCTGATGAGATCGTGCACAAATTCACGTTCGTTCAAAGGCACCATCAACCCACCCGCGCCTTCAATCACAAGCAGATTGTTTGATGGAATGTTGATAGAAAAATATTCCGAGATGGCGCCCAGCTGAATGTTCTTCTCCGCTGACCGCGCGGCGATATGCGGAGAGGCCGCCATTTCAAGCCGGTAAGTTTCCGGTATGATCCTGCTCTCCGGATTGGTGAGCATCGTTCTCACCCATTCGCTATCGGTTCCCCCACTGATTCCTGCCTGCACGGGTTTCCAGTAATTTGCCTGTAATGCTTCGGTAATTATTGCGGCGACAATAGTTTTGCCAACGTCTGTGCCAATTCCTGTTACGAAAATGGGTCTCATTGCGCAAAACTACACATAACTCAACCACCAATGACGGT
>DASWTK010000052.1:0-106282 GCA_036402175.1 Chitinophagaceae bacterium
TTTTGAGATTTGGAGTATTGGTGGAAGGATAGGTTGGGAGTTTCGCTTAAAAGTGATACCGAACTCTTCAGGGAAATGTTCCGGATTAATTTAGTTTACCGTATTCTACTACGCACTTTGTTTGTGAATTGCTGCTTATAAAATTGCCATTTAAGCTTTATGAAATGCCATATAATTGACAGAACTGAACTAAAAAAATCATCATCTAACGGTGTCAACCACTACAATAAATCCGAACCGAACTCTTCTACCTAAATAAACCCAGTCATCACTTACCTGCCTCACCCCAAACCGCGGAACCCCCAAACGCAAAACCCAAAACCCAAAACGCAACCCAGCCTTTGGAAACCCGAAACCAGAAACCAGAAACCAGAAACCCGAAACCCGAAACGCTACCCCATCTTTGGAAAACCCCAAACCCAAAACCCAAAACCCAAAACTCAACACCCCTCTACTTTGGAAAACCCGAAACCCTAAACCCGAAACCGGAAACTCAAAAACTTCTTTATCTTGCACGTCCTTTAAAAACAGCATTATAAATGGAATACGGAAAAATCATTGCCATTACAGGATTGCCGGGATTATACGAAATGATGAACAGCAAGGGTGACGGTGCTATTGTTCGTTCTCTTGACGACCAGTCAACAAAGTTTGTGTCGGGAAGGGTGCATCAGTTCACTCACCTTGAAAGCATTGAGGTTTACACCGAAAGAGAGAATGTAAATCTTGTTGAAGTGTTGAATGCAATGAAGGATAGTGGCGAAAAGCTGCCGGATGAAAAAGACGGCAAAGCATTACAGGCTTATTTCAAAAAAGTTTATCCCGCGCTCGATTTTGAACGCGTGTACGCCAGCGATATGAAGAAGATGGTGAAATGGTTCAATGTCCTGGTGAAAAATGAAGTCGATATCAAATTGTCGGAGCCCGAAGAAGAACCAGTTGAGGAAACAGAAGCTGATGAGGCTGTAGAAGGCGTTGCGGTTAATGAATCTGAAGCAAAGCCCGCCAAAAAGGCTAAGCCGAAAAAAGAAGAAAAAGAAGAACCGGTAAAGGAGAAGGCAACTAAAGCCAAAGAAACAAAACCAGCGGAAAAGCCGAAGGAAACAAAAGCAAAACCGGCGGCTAAAGCAAAGACCGCAAAGGAAAAAGAACCTGCTAAATCCAAAGCATCAAAAGCAGCTCCGGCAAAGAAAGCCGCGGCTAAAAAAGCAGCGAAGAAGAAAAAGTAAATCAAAGAAGCAGTAAAATAGAAACCCCACCAAAAGCTTCCGCCCAACAAGGCGGAAGGCTTTTTTTGGGGAATCGGCAATATAAATTGGCAACATAAAATCGTGATCTATGAATTACAGTGCTGACATCAAAAAAATCGAACGGCATTTTTTACCCCAGGATTTTATTGTTGATACCTGGGAAGGATTGGAGCCTTATTATAGGGATCTGTTAGAACGTCCGATAAATTCACCGCACGATTTGGAGCAATGGCTGAAAGACATGAGCGAACTGGAAGCGGTGGTCAGTGAGGACGCGGCATGGCGACAAATACGCATGACCTGTGATACGGAAAGCAAGGCGCTTGAACAGGCGTTTACTTATTTCATGATGGAGATCCAGCCAAAGATCCAACCGATAGCCGATCAGCTGAACCGGAAACTGATTGAAAGTCCGTTTACGAAGGAACTGGATCAGAAAAAATTCTATACTTATCTGCGCACGGTAAAAAAGGACATCAGTTTATTCAGGGAAGAGAACATTCCCATACAGGCTGAGATGAATGTGATGAAACAACAGTTTGGTGTTATCTCGGGTAAGATGGTGATTGAAGTGAATGGAAAGGAATACACCTTGCAGCAGGCAGCCAAATTTCTTGAAAGCCACGACCGCAATCTAAGAGAAGAAGTTTACAGAAAAGTAAATGAGAGAAGACTGCAGGATAAGAATACGCTCAATCACCTGT
The DNA here is from genome assembly GCA_036402175.1 of Chitinophagaceae bacterium. GTDB lineage: Bacteria > Bacteroidota > Bacteroidia > Chitinophagales > Chitinophagaceae > DASPKM01. Next base: position 1,955 of record DASWTK010000052.1, read on the forward strand.
ACACTGAATTAATCAAAAGACGTGACCAGGTAGCGCAAAATGCGGGATTCAAAAATTACCGCGATTATAAGTTCATTGAACTGGGACGATTCGATTACACCAAAGAAGATTGTTACCAGTTTCACGACGCGGTAAAGCAATACGTTCTTCCGCTTGTGAATGAGATCAACGAGCAGAAAAAGAAAAAACTTGGATTGGATACACTGCGTCCGTGGGACCTTGACGCGGAACCGGAAGGTATTACGCCTCTACGTCCATTTGAAGGCGGGCAGGAACTGCTCGAAAAGTCTATCAGGTGTTTCGAACGACTCCGACCTTTTTTTGCTGATTGCCTCAGGCGCATGAACAGCATGAATCATCTTGACCTCGACAGCAGAAAAGGAAAAGCGCCCGGCGGGTATAACTGCCCGTTACCCGAAAGCGGCCCTCCTTTTATTTTCATGAATGCCGCGGGACAAATGCATGACGTAACCACCATGCTGCACGAAGGCGGACATGCGGTTCATTCTTTCCTTGCGCATAACCTGGAGCTTTCGGCTTTTAAGGAATATCCTATGGAGATCGCAGAAGTGGCCAGCATGGCGATGGAACTGCTTTCAATGGACCATTGGGAAGTGTTTTTTGATAAGGAAGAAGATCTTATCCGCGCAAAGCAGCACCAGTTGGAAAGAACCATTACCATTTTTCCCTGGATCGCTACAGTAGATAAGTTTCAGCATTGGGTATACGAAAACCCCAATCATACAGAGGAAGAAAGGTCAGAAGCATGGGTGCGCACCCTGAATGAATTCACCTCCCCGGTTGTTGACTTTTCCGGCCTCGAGGAATACCGCAGGTTTGCCTGGCAACGCCAGCTCCATTTATTTGAAGTTCCATTTTACTATATCGAATACGGCATTGCTCAATTGGGAGCAATCGGATTATGGAAAAGCTACCGGGAAAACAAGGATGAGGCAATCAACAATTACATCAGGGCATTGAGTCTTGGGGGAACGAGAACCTTACCGGAATTATACAAAGCCGCTGGTATAGAATTCAATTTTTCTGGTGATTATATCAGGAACTTAATGTATTTTGTACATGAGGAATGGAGGAAAACACTTCATTAAAGCCTAAAAATACCCGCATTGTGGTATAGGCAGCGTTTTCTGGTTCATTATCTTTGTTTCTCAGGTTTGAAATCGATGCTGGCAACAGCTAAAGATAAAATCGCTACTAATCAGAGCCTTAACCAAAAGTCCCGGTGTTTCCACATCGGGGCTTTCTTTTTCAGCTAATTCCTGCATTCTTTACAAAGTCCGGTCACTACCATTTGCGATTGAACGGCCGCAAATTCCTGGGGTAAATGAACTTCGGGAACGCTTACCTCTTCGAGGCAGATCGTTTTTTCGCAGTTGCGGCAAATGAAATGAACATGATTGTCGAAGTGCCGCCCCTCTTTACAATCTTCCTTGCAGAGCGCATATTTTACCGAATTGTCGGAAGTTGGAATACTGTGAATGATGCCTTTGTCGACAAATGTCTGTAACGTTCTGTAAACCGTAACCCTGTCAAATTTTTGTCCTGCCTTTCTTTCTATATCCGCATGCGCGAGGGCGCCATTTGAAGCGAGAAATAATTCAAGTATTTTCTTTCTGCTGCCGGTAATGCTTAGCTGATTTTTTTTCAGGATCACATCAACAGGTTCTCTCATAAAGTGGTGGTTTGTGCGTATCTCTTAAAGTTACACCGAAAACAGTCACTTTTGAAAGCTCTGGAAAAGTTTTTGGCGGCTAAAGCCACGCCTGTAACCGGTTTCAGGATTTTTCGTGCAGCAGCTTTGAGATGTCGTTCTTAAGTGTCTCCACCTCATCTTTTTTCAAGCCATCATAAATCTTCCGAACCTGACCCTGCCTGTCGACCAGGGCAAAAAACTGGGTGTGTATGAATTGCTCGGTGATTGCTCCCGTGTTGTTCTTGGGATCGTCGAGCAGGTAGCTGTTGCGTGCGGCGGCATAAAGGCTATCCTTGCTACCGGTCAGGAACCACCACGATGTGGCATTCGCTCCCAGTGAGTCGGCATACCACTTCATCCTGGGTACACTATCGGTTTCCGGATCAACTGTATGCGACAGGATCCGGAAGTCCGCCTCGTCCTTGAATTGTTTATACACCTGCACCATATTGGCGTTCATCTTTGGACAAATGCCCTTGCATGTTGTAAAAAAGTATTCAACCACAGTAACCTTGCCTGAAATGTCTTTTTCGGTTATGGTTTTACCATCCTGGTTTGTAAATGAAAATGGCTGTACATAACTCAGTACCGGCAATTTCACTTCCCCGAATCCAGGTAGTACTTTCGTCATGATGAGATAAAAAACAACCACCAGAGCCGCGAAAAAGAGGATATAAAACAAGGACTTTTTGTTCATGTGGGATCAAATTGATTGATAAAATTACTGAAGGATGTTTTAAAAGGAGCTTTATTAAAACCGGATCTACGGTTTACAACAGCAGAAACACCAGAACAATTGAATGAAGTAAGGGATGAGAGGATTAATAAAGAATTGCTATGTCCTGTGAATCCGAATGTTACGGACTGAGGATTTTGGTTGTACCGCCTGATAAGAAGGCTGTAATTGGCTGCCGGCCAAGCTTTTCCCGATTTAACAAACTACCACCCATAGGTATTCATTATTTTTGCACTTTAAATCTGTATTATGATCAAGACTGGAAATCCTGTTATCAGCATTTATACCGAGATGACTCCGAATCCTGAGACCATGAAGTTTGTGGCCAATAAGCTGCTGTACCCAGGCAAGAGCATCGATTTCCCGGATGTGGATACCGCAAAGCCTTCGCCCCTGGCCATTGAGCTTTTCGGATTCCCGTTCATAAAGAGTGTTTTTATAGCCAGCAACTTTGTTACGCTGTCAAAGACTCCCGATACCGATTGGCAGGATGTGATACCAACGATCCGCCAGTTCCTTAAAGAATACCTGGAAGAAGGCAAGCCGGTGATCAATGAAGAAGAAGTGGCAGCGAGAAAAGAAGAAGCCACCAATGCTGTCAGCGCCGATGATGATGATGTGGTAAAAAGGATCAAGGAGCTTCTGGAGAATTATGTAAAGCCAGCAGTAGAAATGGATGGTGGCGCAATTCAGTTCAAAAGCTATAACGAAGGCGTTGTGAACCTGATGCTTCAGGGAAGCTGTAGCGGATGCCCATCATCGATGATCACGCTTAAGGCGGGCATTGAAGGCATGATGAAGCGCATGATTCCGGAAGTGAAAGAAGTGGTTGCGGAAGCGGAGTAATTGAACAGCATATTTTATAACGATATTTCAAACCTTCCTTTCTGGAAGGTTTTTTTGTGCAGCTTACAGTTGCTTTATAGTTTTAAATTCGCGCGTGCAGGAAATCTACAGGCAGTTTATTGAAGGAATGCAGCAAACCACTCCGCTGGAATACATCGCTGTATTTGCCGGCATCGCCAGCGTGTGGTTCAGCAGGGTTGAGAACATCCTGGTTTACCCCGTTGGCCTCATAAATACCATCATTTACATTTACCTCAGCATTAAAGGCGATCTGTTTGGCGAAGCTGGTGTGAACCTTTATTACACAATAATGAGCTTGTATGGCTGGATGCTTTGGACAAAAAAGGACCGCCAGCATCATCCTGTTGTGGTGATTACCCATTCTTCCAATAAAGAATGGTTTCAGCAGATTGGCTTTTTTGCTTTCTTCTATATTACCATTTTTGCTCTGCTTACTTTCCTGAAAAAGAAATTCGCGCCAGGAGCCATTCCCTGGGCCGACGCGTTTGCCTCGGCTACTGCCTTTACCGGAATGTGGCTGATGGCGAGGAAGAAAGTGGAAAGCTGGTATTGGTGGATCGCGACCAACATCGCCTCAATCCCGCTTTATTTTGTAAAAAGTTATGTGTTCACCAGCGTTTATTACCTGGTGCTGCTGATTATGGCGGTGTTTGGATTAATAGAATGGACGAGGAGGAGCCGGGATCATGTACTACGAGCCGGTAAAGAAGCACAAGGAATTAAGTATGGTTAAAAAAATTGCCATCATCGGTCCTGAATCCACTGGCAAAAGCACGCTGTCGGAGCAACTGGCTTCTCATTACCGGTCGCTCTGGGTGCCGGAGTTTGCCAGGGAATATTTATTGAAACATGGCACTTCATACACATACGATTCGCTGCTGGATATTGCCAAAGGACAATTGGCCCTTGAAGATGCATACATTGAAGCCACCGAACGCGCATTCGAAAAAAACAAATCGCCCTACCTGTTCATTGACACCGAAATGAGAGTAATGAAAGTATGGTGCGAATTTGTTTACGGCAAATGCCACCAGTGGATCCTGGATCGCATCCGCGAGCGCAGATACGACCTCTATCTTCTTTGCAATACCGACCTTCCATGGACGCCCGATCCCTTGCGGGAATATCCCGATCCCGAACCCCGGAATGAATTGTTCAGCATTTATCACAGCCTGTTGTCCGAACAATCAACACCCTGGGTGATCATATCGGGTGATTATGAAGAACGCTTACAGTCTGCTATAAGCGCTGTTAACATCTACCTCTGACAGTTCAGCAACCAATTCTTAACTTATTGGAAAGAATATACGCAGGATGAATAAATTCAGGAAAAACTAACTTGCACCTGAATTGTTTATTTCTCATGCATGGCGGGCAAAAGTATTTCTCAATTAGCGATCCGTTATCATAAGCAACTTTTTTATGGTACATGGCTTTTGCTGAACCTTATCCAATCTGCCTCAACCGGTCTCCTGGATGATGAAGCATACTATTGGGTTTATTCAAGATTTCTCGACTGGGGCTATTTCGACCATCCGCCAATGGTTGCCCTGCTTATCAAGGCAGGATATTCAATAATACCGGGTGAACTAGGAGTTCGGCTGCTCTTCGCTGTTATGAGCACATTCTCGCTCTGGCTGATTGAAAAGCTGCTTGCAGTTCAGGAACACTTTCTTTTTTATACCATCATCCTATCGATAGGTCTCCTTCAGATTGGTGGCATCATTGCCATCCCCGATACACCGCTGATCTTCTTTACTGCTTTGTTCTTTTTCCTGTATAAAAAGCAACTGGAACGCCCTGGTATTCTGATATCAGTTCTTTTCGGACTTTCCATGGCGCTTCTTCTGTACAGCAAGTATCATGGAGTGCTGGTGATCATCTTTACACTTATTTCAAACCCCCGTTTATTCACACGCCCATATATATACATAGCCGGAGCTACAGGATTGTTGCTGTTCAGTCCACATTTATACTGGCAATACATAAATGGGTTTCCTTCTATCCGGTTCCATTTGCGTGAACGTAACGCGCCTGAATACAGTGTGCGGTATACATTCGAATACATCATTGGCCAGATATTGCTTGCCGGCCCATTGTCCACACTCATACTCTGGTACGGCGCTTTCGGGAAAAAACCATCAGAAGAATTGGAAAGGGCATTGAAGTTCACGTTTGTGGGAATCTATGTTTTCTTTCTTCTTTTTACTTTGAAAGGGCGAGTAGAGGCCAATTGGACAGTACCCGCATTTATTCCGCTTGTAGTATTGAGCCATCAGTATCTGCTGAATGAATATCAATTGAGGAAATGGTTGTCGATGGTTGCCGTGATCACCGTTTCGCTTGTTTTTTGTGTGCGCATTTACATCATCAGGGATTTTTTTCCGGGAGTACGCTTCAAGGAAGATGAATATCATCACAATGCCGATTGGGCTGCGGCTATCAGGGAGAGCGCGGGAGGACTGCCTGTATTTTTTACCGATTCATACCAACGCGCGGCCAAATACTGGTTCTACACTAATGAACCTTCCTTTTCACTGAATACGGTTGATTACCGCCGGAACAATTACAACTTCTGGCCCCTTGAAGACAGCTTGTTTGGAAAAAGAGCATACGCGGTATACCAGGGGAAGAAGCAGGATTATTACCGCGACTCCATTCCTACAGAGAAAGGATATTATCTCGGAAGAACCATTGATCAGTATTTTTCCTTTTCACGAATAAGGATCTCTCCTGTCAGAAAAATGAAAGTCAGCGATGGCCTCATCACAACTTCCATAAGGGTTGTTGCAGACGATGGAATGCTGCAGCATATAAGAAGTCCGTACGATAGCCTTAAGGTCATGCTGACGGTTTACATAAAAGATTCTGTTATCCGCAACATACCCACCAACGTCTCTTTAGGAATGATAAGAAATCATAAGCAGGTTCTTCCCGTCATTATTCCCATTGACCTGCCCCCCGGAAAATATGTTACGCGGTTCAGCATTCCATCCTGCATACAGGACTGGCCAACCATGAATAGTACCGTGCTGAGTATAAGAGTGAGATAACTATTGCAGCAGCTTCTGAATATCGGGATCGTTCTGCAGGTTATTCATTTGCCGGATGGTCCAGTTGCACCGGCTCCGGACATAGGCCGACATCGGCTTTACTGTATACACTTTTGGATTGGGAAGACAGGCAGCGATGCAGGCAGCCTGCATCCGTGTGAGCTTCTTTGCAGGCTTCCTGTAATATTTCTGAGAAGCGGCTTCAATACCAAAAACACCCTTCCCCATTTCTGACACATTCAGGTACATTTCAAGAATCCGTTTTTTACCCCAGATCAATTCAATCATGAAAGTAAAATAAACCTCAAGTGCTTTTCGTATCCAGCTTCTTCCCTGCCAGAGAAAAACATTCTTGGCAACCTGCTGGCTCAGTGTGCTTGCTCCCCTTAATGACTTGCTTTTGCGGTTATGCTTCATCGCTTTCTGGATCGACTTGAAGTCAAAGCCATTGTGATCGGGAAATAGCTGGTCTTCCGAAGAAATGACTGCAAGCTTTGCATAAACCGACATATCATCAATATCCACATAATCGCGTTTCAGACCGTTTCCGGAAAATAAACTTCCAAGTTGTGTAAGCGTAACGGGAGGATTCACCCATTTCAGAATCAGGATGTAAAAAAGATGGAACAGGAAAAGGAAAATGACCAGCCGCTTTACAAAGCGCCACATCCTCGGGAAAAATGCTTCCTTCTTTCCGGCCATGAAATTAATTTGGGATGCAAGATAATTGGTGCGAACAATTAACGTCGATCCAACGGAAGTATTTTAATAGCATATTTTTTCCCGATGATCCTTTTTTTACTTCCCGATCGTTTCATCAGAAGTCCCAAACCCGTTAATACGCCGGCGGTAATGTATGAAGATGGCTTGTACCATTCCCTGGGAGGTTCGCTGCGGTATAAACCGTTCACCGCCCCCAGCATCAATACTCCGCCTCCCGCTATCATCAGTAGTGATCCGCTTCTGCTTCTGCCTGTTGGGTTTTTTAAAAAGATCAGTGCGCCAATATCTTTATGATGCAAGGCCGTAGTATAGCGGTAAACAGTATCGAAAAATATTCCGCCATAACCGGTATAGCTCGACTGAACATCGAAATAACGAATGTAAATGGTATCCTGCCCTACACGGGTGATCATTCCCTGCGCATAGCTGCCTTGCTTTGTCTGAAGTGAAATGTAGCGGCCCGGGAAAAATGTCTGCTGCGTTTTGCCCCGCTTTTGCAACAGCAATACATTGTTCTGCGCATGCGCAAACATAAAAGTCAGTAAGAATAAGAAAAGTAAACCTGCTCTGCTCATGAATTGGTGGCTCAAACTTACAATTGCCCGGGAAAAAGCTTTGTTAATTCGATGGTATCCTGTCAGACAAAAACATTATTCCATACAAAAGCACAAGGCCGAACCCGATAAGTATTGTACCCGAAATTTTATTAATGATAGCAAGATTGTGTAGTGTGAGCTTCTGACGAATCTTCCCTGCCATGAAAACTTTCGCGATATCGGCAATTATATTCAGTATGATGCATACCAGGAAGATCACAACCCGCTGCCGGAAACTATGTGTTATTGCAAAAGCAGTTGCATTGAGCAACCAGAACAACAATACGCTTGGATTTAGTGTGTTTATCAGAAATCCTGATGTGAACAGCTTTGCAAAATCCCGCTTTCTGAAACGCATCACATTCCCGTCGCTGTCTTTTCTGAGCGTCGCTTTTTTGAAGAATACAAAAAAGATTCCCATACCCACCAAAAATCCGCTTCCAACATAACCTATCACTTTTTTATATTCCAATGCCATGCTCACAAGCTCTGAAAATGCATTGCTCAGAATTACCAGGAGCACGTCGCTCATCCACACTCCCGCAACGAAACTGAGGCCACCTTCGCGGCCGTTATTAAGACTTTGTTTGATAATAGTGAAAATCACGGGCCCAACAGACAGGGCAAGGATCAATCCAAGGGCCAGACCTTTGATCAATGCATCGAGCATAGAGTTTAGTTAATTAGCCGATTAGCCAATTTGAGGATTAGCTGATTTAGAAACTTCTGTCCACGCACACAAATTACAGATAGGTTAAATTAAAACCAACTCACCGATAAATCGAATCTTAATCGGCTAATCCTCAAATTAGCTAATCTTCTAATTGATATTCCCTGTTTCCAAATACCTCATCCAATCCTCATACATGCGGCCCTTCATCACACGAGGGAATTTGTGCTGGCCGCCGATCTTGCCTTTCAATTCAAGAAAGTGCATGAATTTTTGCTCGGGAAGCTTTTGAAGGAATACATCTTTCAATGCGCTGTCGCGCTCAACGGCATAATCGTCGTTGAGGTGACGAAGCTTTTCATCAATCTTATTACGAAGCAACAGTTCATCAACGCCATCATCACAGGCAACATACCACGTGTGCGCGAAATATCCGTTATGCGGCGTGCCGGCAACAGTATATTCAGGGATGCAGATATTCAGTTCCTCGCTTACCATTTCGATGGCAGAGTTCATATTCTCAACACTCAGGTGCTCTCCCACCAGGCTCAGGAAGTGTTTGGTGCGGCCGGTTATCCTGATCTCACTTTTTTTCTTGCTGATGAAACGGACCGTGTCTCCGATCAGGTAACGCCAGGCGCCGGAATTGGTGCTTAACAGAATGGCGTACTCCTTGTCTTCCTGCACATCCTGTATCAATAATGCTTCGGGCTTTTCCACTATATTTCCTTCGCTGTCAAAATTCTTTTCGTCGAATGGAACAAACTCCAGGAATATGTTATTGTTCAGGATCAGGTGCATTCCAAGAGCATGCTGCCTGTTCTTATACGCAATGAACCCTTCGCTGGCGAGATAGTTTTCTATGTAAACGATCGGCTTGCCCAGTAATTTTTCGAAACCTTTCTTGTATGGCTCAAAGGCAACACCACCATGCACGAAAAATCCGAAATTCGGCCAGATCTCGTGTATGTTCTTCAGTTTATAATGATCAATGATCATCTCCATACACATCTGGCACCAGGCAGGAACGCCAACAATAAATCCAATATCCCAGGAAGGCGCTTTTTCAACGATCTCATTCAGCTTCTCATTCCAGTCTTTCACCTTTGCGATCTTTCCTCCCGGTTTGTAAAAAGTCTGAAACCAGAAAGGCCGGTTCTTTGCAAGAATTCCGCTAAGGTCGCCGGCAAACCAGCCTGCTTTCCCTTTCTGCAGGTCTGTTGTTCCTCCCAGCATCAAAAATCCTTTTCCAAGTGCAGATCGTGGCAGGTCGTCATACCCCGCCAAAGAAAGCAACTGCCTTAAATAATTTATGGTATTGCTTCTCAGCATATCCCTTGTAACAGGAATATACTTGCTGGCCGACTCACTGGTTCCGCTGCTTAACGCATAATAACGGATCTTTCCTGGCCAGGCAACGTCGGGTATGCCATCAAGCGTTTTTTTCCACCACTGATTGTATATCTTATTGTAATCGTGCACAGGCACCAATTCCTGAAATTGCTTTGCCGGATCTTTGGTCATCAGGATCTCATCAAAGCGATATTGCTGGCCGAATTCTGTAAACCTGGCTTTCTTCAATAATTTCTTTAACACCCGTGCTTGCTGGCGTTCGGGAGTATTGCGGGCAAGCCGGAAGGCTTCAGCAACGGGACGGGGAAGTTTCAAGTCAAGCAATGCCATTTAACAGTGAAGCTTGTGTTTGATGCAAATTCAAAATTAAGGTAATTAATTTTGATTAATGTCAGGAGTATGCTGCTATCAGCAATCATTGACAGATAAAATTATTTGTCAATTTTCCGGTTGTCTGAAGGTTTGCGCACCACTTATCTTTATAAAAAAGTACATATGCTCACCACCGATAGGATGTACCAGGCATTAGTGGAAAAAGATGCTTCTTATGAAGGGCAGTTTATCGCGGCAGTGCGCACTACAGGCATTTTCTGCCGGCCTACCTGTTCAGCACGCAAGCCACTGCCACAAAATGTAGAATTCTTCCCTTCGGCAAAAGATGCAATTCTGCATGGATACAGGCCCTGCAAAGTATGTGCGCCTTTGGAAAAACCGGGCGAAACACCCGCTTATATAAAAGAAGTCATTCAACAGATCTCAATTGATCCGTTACATCGATTCAGGGATAACGACCTTCGCGTTAAAGGAATTGAACCAAATATGATACGCAGATGGTTCAAGAAAAATCATGGCATCACCTTTCACGCTTACCAACGCATGCAGCGGATAAATACGGCTTTCAAAAAAATACGGAATGGAGAAGCTGTCACCTCAGCTGCTTATGGTTCGGGGTATGCCTCGCTGAGTGGTTTTGCCGATTCATTTAAATCGGTCACTGGACATGCTCCTTCGGAAAGCAGGAAGGCATCGGTCATTAATCTCACCCGTCTTGAAACGCCTATCGGTCCTATGTTCGCCGGTGCTGTTGAAGATGGCATCTGCCTGCTGGAGTTCACCGACCGCCGGATGCTGGAAACCGAATTCAGGCAACTGAGAAAACTCCTCAATGCTTCGATCATACAGGGACATAGTCCGCATTTTATATTACTCCAGCAGCAGCTCGATGAATATTTTGAAGGCCGCCGCAAATCATTCACCGTTCCTTTAGTGAGCCCGGGCAGCAACTTTCAGCAGGAAGTTTGGAAAGAGTTACAAACAATCCCATATGGTTCTACCCGAACCTACATTGAACAGGCACTGGCCATCAACAGACCACTTTCTGTTCGTGCAGTGGCAAACGCAAATGGATGCAATCGCATTTCAATTCTCATACCCTGCCATCGCGTGATTGGAAAAGACGGGCATCTTACAGGTTATGGTGGTGGATTGTGGCGGAAAAAATGGTTGCTGGACCTCGAACGCACGCATTAAATTTCAAAGGCCATGCCCTGGTGATCTTTATTGCCGCTGCCAACAATACTGTTGCTTCCGCTCGCATGAATTAGGGCGTTTTCCATTGAGTTCATTTGTTGAATAGCTTCAATAATGTGATGGAAGGAATAATTTTTCCCTTCACAATAAATGATATTACTGCTATTGCCTTTTATTTCGATATTTCGCTTTCTCAACGACTGGCCAAGCAGTTTTACCGTTTCCTCATCACCTCTCAGCGTTGCATCTTCAATTGGCAAAACCTTGGGCATTATTGCTGAACCACGAATGACAGAAGCGACAGAGCGCAACCTGATGGCGGTAGTCAGCATGCCTGAAAAAATCAATCCGCTTCCAGAGCGGTAGTGCTTCTTAACAAACTGCCGCATGGCTTTGTAAAACAGTTTTACATACCCGGCATCTTTGCGCGTGCTTTCTCCTTTGAAATGAATGATGGTAGCTCCCGTAAAATAATAATTGCTCCTTCCTGTTTGCGATACGCGGTAACTGAGGTCGATATCCTCAGCATACATGAAGAATTGCTCATCAAATCCACCCACTTCTTTTAAAAGATTTGCAGGTGCCAGCATAAAGGCTCCAGCGAGTACATCGGCCCGCAGGGTTTCTCTTTCATTCAAATGACCCAGGTAATACCGGGCAAAAAGCTTAGAGGTCGGGAAAAGCGCCGTTAATCCGCTCATCTTGCAAAACGAAGCCCATGGAGTTGGCATGCCCCTTTTTGATTCCTTCAAAAAGTTTCCGCTTCCGTCCACCATTCGTATTCCCAATAATCCTGCATCCGGGTTTGCTTCAAGAAAAGAGATCGTCTTTTGAAACACGTCTTCGGGTAAAATGGTATCCGGGTTGAGAAAAAGAATATATTTCCCACTGGCCTGGCTTAATGCCTGGTTGTTAGCCCTGGAAAATCCTCTATTCTCCTTATTACCAATAAACTTTACAAAGGGGAACCTCGGTTTCAGGTATTCTATGCTTCCATCAGTAGAATGATTGTCAACTACGATCACTTCTCCAAATGAGGCCTCTTGACGGTTGAGCGCTGCGCCGAAATCAAGCGCTTTTCTTACTGAGCAAAGGCATTGCTCCAGGAAGAATTTTACATTATAGTTTACAATGATGATGGAAAGAAGCAATTGCCTGTTATTAGTCAACGAATATGCACCGGTTCTTTAATAACTGCGAATTACGGTTTTTTTTTGAAGCGGCTGTCCTTGCTTAAAAAGAGCCTGTCCCTATGTTGGCCTTTTCTATATTTGCAGCATGTTAAAAAACACCTTGATAAAGGCTACAGAGGCTGGCGGGGCCATTCTGCGCGAGTATTTCAACCGCGAAATACAGATCAGTAATAAAGAAGGCATCAATAACCTGGTTACCGAGGCCGACCACAAGTCGGAGAAAGTAATCATCGATATCATTCAGAAGCAGTTCCCCGATCACTACATCATCAGTGAAGAAGTGGGCGAGATCAAAATGGATTCCTCGTACCGGTGGATAATTGATCCCATCGACGGTACTGTAAATTTTGCAAACGGCATTCCCATCTGTTGCGTTTCAATTGGGGTGGAGCATGAAGGAGAAATGGTAATGGGGGCGGTTTACAACCCATTCATCAATGAATTCTTTTTTGCCGAAAAGGGCGAGGGTTCCATGCTGAACGATCGCAGGATACAGGTAAGCAATAAGAGTGAAGTGTTAAGATCTTGCCTGGTTACCGGGTTCCCGTATACCTACCTTGATATGCCGAACGGTCCCCTCCAGATATTTGAGCGTTTTATCCGCAAAGGAATACCGGTCAGAAGACTTGGCTCAGCCGCTATTGACCTTTGCTGGGTTGCCGCGGGCCGGTTTGATGGATTTTATGAAATGAATCTGCAGGCATGGGATAGCGCTGCCGGCTACCTGATTGTTGAAGAAGCCGGCGGGAAGGTCACAGATTTTAAAGGCAACAAATTCTCACCTTACCAGACCTTTGTTCTGGCTACCAATGGAAAGATCCACGACGAAATGTTACAGTGGATCAATAACGAGGTGCCCGCACAAGTTTAATTCGCAACATGGAAAATGCAAGAACAGAAATATCAGCGCTTGGCGAGTTTGGCCTGATCAAACACCTGACCAGGAACATCGAGCTGCAGAATGCTTCCACTATTGTAGGTGTGGGAGATGATGCCGCGGTTATTGATCATTTCGGTAAGCAGACCGTTATCACAACCGACATGCTGGTTGAAGGCATTCACTTCGATCTGATGTACACCCCGTTGAAACACCTGGGTTATAAAAGTGTAGTGGTGAACCTCAGCGATGTGTACGCGATGAATGCAATTCCCACACATATCACGGTTAACATCGCCTTTAGCAACAGGTTCAGCCTGGAAGCCCTGGAAGATTTTTATGAAGGTGTTTATACCGCTTGCAGAAATTATGGGGTTGACCTGATAGGAGGCGATACTTCCTCCTCACAGAAAGGATTTATAATTTCCATTACCGCATTGGGAGAAGTTAGTCCCGGCAAATATGTACAGAGAAGTACCGCAAAGGCTGGCGACCTGCTTTGCTGCACCGGCGACCTAGGCGCCTCATACCTTGGGTTATTGTTCCTTGAAAGAGAGAAAAAGATCTTTCTTGAGAATCCCCAGATTCAACCCGACCTTGAAAATGAGGATTATGTAATAGGCCGGTTACTGAAACCGGAAGCCAGAAAAGACATCATTGAATTTTTTGAGGCCAGCAACATCATGCCAACGGCCATGATGGATATAAGCGACGGCTTAAGCTCGGAAATTCTTCACATCTGCGAACAAAGCAATCTGGGGTGCCGGGTTTATGAGGAAAAATTACCGATTGACGAAGCTACCCGTAAGGCCGCTTTCAAATTTGAAATGGATCCCACAGCCTGCGCGCTAAGCGGCGGTGAAGATTACGAACTGCTGTTCACCCTTCCCCAATCGGAATATGAAAAGCTGGTTCTCAATGAACAGATCAGCGTAATTGGCTATATGACCGAAGCGGAGGAAGGATCAAAAGTGATCACAAAAGGCGGAAGTGTGCATAATATTACCGCCCAGGGCTGGAATGCATTTAAATAATAACTCGTCGTTCATACAATTTTAGGGGCTCATTTCCTGTTTGGAGAGTATTTTTAAGTTTATGCATAGCAGATTGATATGGGGATGGACCCTGGTGGCTTTGATTGTGCTTACAGGCTGCTCAGCCAGCCGGGAATCGTTCCGGCCAAATAAAAAATATGCGCCTGCCCAGTTGCAGGCAGACTATACCGTTTTCCGTAACATTCTGGAAGAATCACATCCAAGTTTATATTGGTATACTTCCAGGGACAGCATGAACTATTATTTTGATCTTGGTTACTCGCGGCTTACTGATTCCATGACCGAGCCAGCTTTTCGAACGTTACTGAGTTATGTAATCTCAAAGATCAACTGCGGACATACCACCACACGATATTCAAAAAGATACAGCAAGTTCCTTGACACGATCAGGAGGGTAAAATCATTTCCGCTCACTTTCAAGTTGTGGAAAGACACCATGGTTGTTACTTCTAATCTCAACAGAAGAGATTCTTTACTTAGAAGAGGAACGATAATACATTCTATCAACGGCATTCCACACCAGGAGGTCACCGATACGCTGTTTAAATACATTGCTACAGATGGCTTCAACGATGTATCGAAATACCAGCAGCTAAGCAATCGTGGTAATTACGGCGGATGGTACCGAAACGTTTTTGGTTTGCCCGACCGCTTTTCGATTGGGTACTTAGATAGTACCGGCATCCAAAAATATACTTCGGTTCCGCTATATGATCCCGCCACTGATACCGGGCGGCCGGTATTTCCCCGCATGCGCAAACTTTCAAAAAAGGAGCAGCGCAGGCTTGAACTGCTATCGGTTCGTAACGTGCAGGTAGATACAACGCTTCAGTCGGCATTCATGACGGTGAATTCATTCAGCCGCGGCAACCTGCTGAAATCATTCATTAAAAAATCATTCAGATCATTACAGGAAAATAATATCCGCCATCTGGTGATTGACGTGCGTGGAAATGGCGGGGGCGACGCATCGCTATCTACCCTGTTAACCCGCTATCTGATACAGAAAAAATTCAAGCTTACCGATTCGCTTTATGCCGTGAGCAGATCCAGCCGCTATGGAAAACATATCCAGAACCAATGGATCTACTGGACCATCATGCAGTTTCTCACCAAAAAGAGAAATGACGGCCTTTATCATTTCGGATATTTTGAACGCCATTATTTTAAGCCGAGGCGAAAACATCATTTCAATGGCAATATCTACATTCTGACGGGAGGAAATTCTTTCTCCGCTACCACGCTGTTCGCAGGCGCATTAAAAGGACAACACAATGTGAAGATCATAGGTGAAGAAACCGGAGGCGCTGCCTATGGCAATTCTGCCTGGATGATACCAGATGTAACGTTGCCGCATACCCGCGTGCGGTTCAGGTTGCCAAAGTTCCGGCTTGTTGTCAGCAAAGACCTGGTGAAAGATGGTAGGGGCGTTCAGCCTGATATACTTGCTCTTCCTACCGTTGACGCCATAAAACGAGGGATAGACTATAAGGTAGAAGCTGTGCGGCAGATCATCATTTCGAACTCAACCGGCAATGCGGGTAAATGATCCGTTTGTAAATATTCCTTTTAGTTGAAAGTCTTTGTCAAACCAAACCATTTCAGCATCGAACCCTTTTGCTATACGACCCAGTCTTTGATGCATGCTCAGCACACGTGCAGGATAAAGAGAAGCCATTCTGAACGATTCATCTTCCGCAATTCCCGCATGTTCTATACAGTTCTTTACAGCCTTCAGCATGGTAAGGGCGGAACCCGATAAAGTTCCATCGGGCATTACATATTTATCGCCCTGCAGCCTGTGCTGATATACGCCACTGGTATTTTCTGTGACTGCGTCTGTTATAATGAAAAGTCGCTCACCCATGACCTTTTTAGCGATAGCGATCACAGGGTAATCTACATGATGACCATCAGGAATAATGCTTGCGTTTACATCTGGATGATGCATGATTGCTCCGGCCATTCCCGGCGCACGATGTTGTAGTGGTGACATTGCATTGAATAGGTGCGTTGCCAGTTTAATGCCGCCATCAAATGCTTCCATGGCTTCACTGAACGTTGCGTTTGTATGACCTGCTGAAACAATAACCCCATGCTCCTGCAGGTAACTGATGATCTGGGGAGTGCATACTTCAGGAGCAAGCGTCATCATTTTTATAACGCCCATGCCCGGTCGCAGTAATTCTTCAACATCTTTAACAGAAGGTTTTCTGATATGTTCCGGTATATGCGCGCCGCGCCTCAGCGGATTGATATAGGGGCCTTCCAGGTGAAGTCCCGCAACTCCGGTCAGTCCTTTTTGCCAGTATTCACGTACGGCTTCAATTGCCGCGATCATTATTTCCTGTGAATTGGTTGCTACCGTGGGCAGTATAAGCGTTGCGCCGCCGGAGCGCGAATATTCTACAGTTGCGTTCAATGCATCCAGAGAGGGATGTTCGCCAAAAAGTTTGCCGTTTCCACCATACAGCTGAATGTCGATGAAGGCCGGCACCAGCAAACCACCTTCAAGGTTAATTTCATTCCCCATCGGCATATCTAATACAGCAGCCTTCTTTTCACCGACTGAAATGATGGTGGATTGCTGTACTTCGACAACTGCATCTTCCAGGAATTCGTCACCGGTAAAAATCCGGCCATTATAAAGAACTGTTCTCATTCAACCTTTTCTTCGATGGGGTTCAGTATTCTGAATTCGTCGGCGTCTTTCCAGAATGGAAATTTGCTTCTGACCTCATCCAGCAATTCCTTTGTTATTGTGTGGGTATGTACATCTTCCTCATGCGCCTTCTCATAAATCACTTCACCAAGCGGATCAACGATCATTGAATTGCCGATATAATAAATATCATTTCCATCGGTACCCACTCTGTTCACACCAACCACGTATGCCTGATTTTCTATGGCCCTTGCCTGCAACAATGTTTTCCACGCATGGTTGCGTCTTTCCGGCCAGTTTGCCACATACACTAGCATATCGTATTCTCCTTCGCTTCGCTGTCTTGCCCAAACCGGAAATCTCAGGTCATAACACACCTGCAGATTGATCTTCCATCCATTCACAGAAGCTATCATACGCTTAGATCCCGATGCGAAATGCTGGTCCTCGCCGGCATACCCAAACCGGTGGCGCTTATCGTAATAACCATACTGACCATTCGGTAACATCCATACCAGACGGTTATAGTACAATCCATCGTCCTCTATGATAAGGCTTCCTGCTATGATCACTTTCTTTTCCTTTGCGATCTTCTGCATCCACTGAACGGAAGGGCCATCCATTTTTTCGGCCAATACTTTGGGACGCATGCTGAAGCCCGTGTTGAACATCTCGGGCAGAAATATCACATTTGATTTCCGATCAGCAGCATTGATCTTTTCTTCGAACATCTTCAGATTGGCAGCTTTATCTTCCCAATGAAGATCTGACTGAATTAAGGTTATTGAAAGTGTGGACATATTCGTTCGTGCTGAATGATAAACTAATAAAACCGGTAAGCAAGTTGTACAGATCCATAGTTTTCCTTTCTCCTCATTCCACGTGCCTCCCGGGTGCGATGTACCACAGCAAAAATTATACTGCATCTGTCCTGTGCAAACATTAATCCCATCCTGTGCTGATAAAGCCAGGGTTGAAGTTCCGCCCTGACCGGACCCTTATCGCTTCGGAAAAGACCGCCCTGTAAAGTTGCATTATATACCTGCAACATGACTTCCGGTTGATAAAAAATAAAGAATTCGCTTTTGCGAAAATAACCGGCCTGCTCACGATGTAACCTGCTGCTCCAGGCAACGGATTGGGAAGGCTTTTCCAAAAGTCCGATCCGCAAAAGCAAGCCTGCAACCCCATTGGTAAATGTATTACCCGCACTTGCTTTTACGATTGCATTCAGGTCTAAGCCGGATCCGCGCCTGAGTTCACCGGTAACAGGATGTGTGTATTGCGCATGAATATTCAGGCCAAATTCATCTTTCAATTGATAATCCCATCCCTCTACTTTGTAAATATTGATAAGATCGTGGTAAACACGCTGCGTTTGTTCAGCGCCTGAAGGTTTTCCAAGAATGCCCGCCGATAAGCCGTATTGTAGATTCGCTTCGTTGCTGAAAAATCCCGAACGGGATGCCTTAACAAATAAATACCCCGCAAATGGCCGGTCCATTTGCTCAGGATCAGTGATGCTGTATTTGTATGGATTGAATATCATCTGGCCCAGCTCATAACGCATTATCACCTTGCCTGCTGAGCGCTTTTTTATTCCTGCCAGGTGCTGAAATGAAAAATAAAACCCATTGGTATAATAACCATCTCGTTTTTGAAGCAGATAATTGTCGTTCTCTGTTGTGAAGCTGATCTCTTTAGAATAATGACCAGGCGCGCGCTGCGCAAACAACGACTGGCTTAACGCCATCATTACCAGAACCGGTATGATACTACGCAAACCCATCCCTGAATTTTTATCAAAGTAAATTTTTTTTGACCGGTTAATCAACATTGAATTTCAGGCAATACAATTAAGAACGCCTTTGACGGGCATTCAACCTTGGTTGTCTTCACCGTTGCCCAGCGGTTTTAATACCACATCTATAAGCCTTGGTTCAAATCCTTTTTGCACCAGGTATGACCGGGTTTTTTGAAGCCTGATAAATCGGTTGCCTTCTTTTTTAAGGGTATTCCATTTTTTTTCGGCCAGTTTACGCAACAATTGCAGATAGGGCTCCTCTTCAATCTCTTCAAGGGCCCTGCGAATGCAATAATCACTCACGCGCCTTTGCTTCAACGCCTGGGCAATTTTTATCCTGCCCCAATGTTTAATGCGGAATTTTCCTCCGGCAAACTGAATGGCAAAACGTTCTTCGTTAAGGTAGTTTTCTTCAATCAACTGAGATATTGATTCCTCAACCTCCTGCTTCCGCAAATTGAAACTGTAAAGTTTTTCCTTCACCTCCTGGTGCGAACGATCCTGGTAACTGCAATAATGACGAAGCTTTTGAAGCGCCTGCTCCTTGCTCAATTGTTGTCCGCGAAACATCCGGCAAAATTAGCCGATAAAATTATTGGATGCTTATTCCTCCAGCCTCTCGGTACATCCGTATTCTTTCTTCAGCACATTATCGTATTCATCTGCTTTTTTAAAAAGGTGCCTGAAAAGGTTTGTACCGCTTTCCTTGTTGATGTCGAGGTCGTAGATGATGCGCGAGAGCACAATGTTCTGATTCACGCAACTAAGCACCAGGCCGTTCATATTATAATTTTCCTGCAGCAGAAACGTATAAAGGGGAATTATCATCGAGCTGTCGGCGGGTAACTGGCATAGGTATGCGTCGCCGGCAATGAAATAATTTTCCTGGTTGTAATGTATTTTTATTTTGGCGCTGCCTTCTTTCACTTCCCACCTGTTTACTCCCTCCCTCGCAAGCTTCACATCCTTGCCCAGCTCACGGAGAATGTCCTCGATCATTTTGCCGATGCCTACTGCCTCGACTTCTTTCTCCGGCAATTGCGGCAATTTAACTTCGGTACCGCAGGAAGGACAATACTTGCCTGAATCAATATTAGTTGCAAGCACCAACGTATCGCAACTATGGCACCTGGTAGACGGCTTGCCGCGGTGCGGCGCATACAAAGCAAGGGCTGTGTGGAGATAACTAACCGGCAACGCAAATCCAAGATTATCGCCTCCTTTGATAATAAAAGAATTTACTCCCAGCACTTCTCCTTTCTCATTTACCAGTGGCCCGCCGCTGTTACCCGGATTAATGGCTGCGTCAACCTGGATATACTTCAGACCACCGCGTATCCGGTCAACTTTTGAGATCACGCCCTGTGTGGCTGTATAAATAAGGTCGAACGGGTGTCCAAGCGCTACCACTTCGTCACCCTGTTTTATTCCATCATATTTTCCCAGTTGCACCGCGGGAAGGTCAACGCCTTGCGGGGGAGCTACGAACGCGAGGTCGTGCTTCTTGTCGGTATACCATACGTGCGCCAGCTGCTTGTCAAAATCTTTTCCCGCAATGCTCACTTCCGCATTCTTGTCAACAACATGGTCGTTGGTGACAATGAGATCGAAGTCCCTGACATAAAAACCGGTGCCGGTTCCCGTTTGCGTTGCTATTTGTATGATGGCCTCTTCGAAACCCTCTATAACATTTCTGAAATCCATTCCTGATTACTTTTCTAATCGAATCGCAGATTGGTCAATTCTTTGGTAAATGAATAATTAAATCCGAGCAGACTGTCGAAACGCAGTGACTCCAGGTTGAATTGCAGCCTGGGATATTTCGATGTCCACTCATTAATGATCTCTTCTATTTCTTCCGTCACTTCTTCTTTTTCAATTTCCTTTCGTTCTGCATTATAATACGTTTTGCTGAACCCAAGCGCTTTAAAATAATCGTTATAATTTATATTCATATACAACCTGACCAGGTCGGAAAGTGGTTTGGGCAGGCTGTATGAATACTGGCAGTATGTGATCCCATACTCCGCAATCTTGCTGGCGATGAAAGGATAATTGTTTTCCCTGTACCAGCTCAGGTTCTGATGTGCTGTTTTGATAGCGTCAACCACGGTCTTATAACTCTGTGGTGTTACAATGGAAAATGTATGCCTTGATCTGAACAGAAAAGGGAAAACCTGCTCCCTCGTTTTTGACTGAAGTTTGTGAAACGCTTCAATCATGCTGCGGTTCTTTTCCGCAACTGCTTTGTTATCCTTTTTAAAATAGATATCAGAAATCCCTTCCAGCTCATTCATTAGCGGACCTTCGGGTATGATCAGATAGTCGATACGGTAAACAAGCGTGAGTAGCAGGTAAGATATTCCTCCGGATAATTTATCCTGGTCAAGGGAGGCCGCATACTCCAGGACATCTCTGATCCATTTTTGCATGAACTGATACCGCACTTCTTTTTCCTGATCCGTGGGTTGAAGGATGTGCCCGGTATCTGTTGCTTCAAGAACGGCGAAGTTCTGCACCAGCAGGTCATCCTGCTTATCTGCCTTGGTGGCCAGCTCCCGCAGTCCGTAATACAATTTATTGGGTGTTGCAGTATTCAGATCTGTGTCGAAACGCATGCACAGGCTGTCGCCATTCAATGCGTAACGACTATAATACAGATTAAAATTCATTTCAAGCAAACGGCGCATAACCGGTATCGCAGATCGCGGCATCCGGGCAAGCGTTACCTCGGCATTGAGATGCTTGTCGTCATAAGTTCCGCGAACGATCTTGGATCCCTGGTAAAGCTCAAACTTTCCCTTTTCGCCATTTCGCTCGTGCACTACATTCTGCTGCGTGTCGTCGAGCAGGTAATCGAAAAAGGCATCGAGGCATTCCTGTTTTTTGTTTTCACGGAACAGTTTTTCAGCTTCAGTCCATCGGGCAATTTTAGAAACGGTCTTGTTATTATCGGAATATCTTCCAATTGCGACATCCGGATCATCTGCTTCTTTTTTTCTTGACCAGCCAAACAGCTTTCCTAACATGCGATTGTATTTGCAATCTGGCAAGTTACAAATTCTCTTCTTGTCAGGAGGGTGTGCATGACACATGAATTGTGTACATTGAAGGCACATTTTTTTTCATGGCAAAAGAAAAAATCATCTACACCTGCGCCCGCTTAACAGGCATATTGTTGCTTGGCGCTACCGTTTTACATGCTACTCTTGGGACAGCCGAAGTGCTCACCGCAATTAAGACGGGAGACGTACGGGCAGGCATGGCTGATACTTTTCGTTCAGTCTGGATATTCAGTTCAATCATGCTTTTATTATCAGCCATCTGGACCTTATTTCTTGCTGGTGAACTGCGACTATTGAAAAGAAGGGCCTGGTGGCAGGGTGTTTTTCTTGGATTGGGATATGCCGGCGGGGCAATAGCATGCATGGCGTTTGCAGGAATTCATGCGCACCTGGTTGCGTTTACTTTCACCGGACTTTTGCTGCTTGTTCCACTGATAGTGTGGGCGGGGTATTTTCGTGCTCTTTAACATTAAATCCACCTTTTGCGCATACCGCTTTTAAGTAATATAAAAATCAGTAGTTTCGCCACTATTGCCTTAATAAATTGACCCTACATATATGAAGTTCATCGTTTCCTCTTCAGCCCTGCTTAAGCAACTGCAACAGATCAGCGGTGTTATCAATGCCAACACGGTTTTGCCTATCCTGGAAGATTTTTTGTTTGAAGTAGAAAAGAACAGGCTTACGGTTGTTGCAACCGATCTGGAAACTGTTATGAAAGTTCAGATGGATGTGGAGTCAAAAGAAAGCGGAAGGGTTTGTATACCTGCCAAGATCCTGATGGATTCGCTCAAGAACATAGCCGATCAGCCACTAACCTTCAATATAGATAAACATTTCGCTGTAGAGATCACTTCTGATAACGGAAAATACAAGGTAATGGGAGAGAATCCCGATAATTTTCCGAAAGAGCCTGTCGCGGATGATACCACTTCATTCAACATTTCTTCCACGGCTTTGCTTACCGCCATCAATAAAACCCTGTTCGCCGTTAGCAACGACGACCTGAGGCCGGCAATGACGGGAGTGTATTTTGAAATGGACAAAAAAGGCCTGCAGTTCGTTTCTACCGATGCGCACCGGCTGGTACGTTTTAAAAGAAAAGATGTAAGCTGTCCGAAGACCGATTCACTTATTGTTCCCAAGAAACCACTTAATCTTCTTAAATCAGCCCTGCCCGATAATGAAGATGAACTGACGGTAAATTATAACAGCAATCATCTGTTTGTAACGCATGGCACAACACAGATGACCTGCCGGCTGATCGACGCCCGTTTCCCGGATTATAAAGTTGTGATCCCTTCTGATAACCCATATAAATTAACCGTCAGCAAAAATGACTTCCAGAGCGCGCTCCGCCGCGTGAGTGTGTTCAGCAACAAAAGCACCAACCAGGTAGTACTTAACATTACCGGCAGCGAATTGCAACTGGCAGCGCAGGATGTTGATTTCAGCTTTGAAGGAACCGAGCGCATGAAATGCCAGTACGATGGTGAAGATCTGCAGATTGCTTTCAATGCCCGCTTTCTCATAGAAATGCTGAACGCAACAGACAGCGATGAAGTCAGGGTTGAATTATCTACCTCCACCAAAGCCGGTATTATCAAACCAGTAGAGCAGGATGGAAATGAGGAGCTGCTGATGCTGGTAATGCCGCTGATGCTGAATAGTTAATGAACTATATCTCTATCCGCTCCTTCGATAATTACCTGTACGCGAACATCCTCCTCAACCGTCTTAAAGATGAAGGATTTGATTGTTACCTCAAGGATGAGAATACAATCACTATCGATCCGCTTTTAAGTCCGGCCATTGGTGGAATGAAGCTGATGGTACCTGAGCCCGAGGTTCCCAGGGCTAACGCTTTGCTTGAACAGATCGAGAATGAATATGTATCAACCATTCCCTGCCCCGGCTGCGGTCAGAAAACACTACAGCGACTAAGCAAGGCAGATGTGCCGAAAAATTTTTTCACCGCGCTTATTTACCAGCTTTTCATGGGAACAACCCGGAACGAAGAGCGGTTTTACAGGTGCAGCAATTGTGGTCTGAAGCTGAACGAACTGCCCGGTTTTAACGATGAATAAGCGCACCCGCGTTGGTATCTTCCTCATTAAAATCGTAACTTGATCATTGAAACGTGGGCCTTAATGAATGCTTTAGTAGATTTTTTTGAACACATTTCTCCCCTTACCCGCTCTCTTCTCCTGGCTGGAGGACTGATGTTCTTTTGGATACTGGAAGGCGCCATTCCGCTTTTCCGGCTGCATTACCGGAAGATCCGTCATGCAGGCCTGAACCTGTTCTTCACTTTGACCACCGTAATTGTAAACTTCGCATTCGCATTACTGATAGTAGAAGCCAGTTCGGAAGTGACCGCCAGGCAGTTTGGATTATTGTACCTGGTTCAACTACCCTTATGGCTTTTTATATTGCTGGGGCTGATGCTGCTTGACCTCATCAGCGCCTACTGGATCCATTTTATACAGCACAAAGTAAAATGGATGTGGAAGTTCCACCTGGTACATCATACCGACACCTGGGTGGATACCACAACGGCCAACCGCCACCATCCCGGCGAAAGCGTCTTTCGCGTATGCTTCACCCTGCTTGCCGTGATCGTTGCCGGTGCACCGCTATGGCTGGTATTCCTGTACCAGTCATTATCGGCCGCTTTTTCGCAGTTCAATCACGCTAATATTCGAATGCCGCGCTGGATTGATCACGCCTTGAGCTATGTAATTGTTTCTCCCAATATGCACAAAGTGCATCACCATAATTCGCAACCGCTGACTGATACTAACTATGGAAACATCTTCTCGATCTGGGACCGGTTGTTTGGTACTTTCGTTTATGTAAAAGATGTGAATACATTGCGATATGGTATCGATACCCATCCTAATGAAGAAGAACACAACCGGGTGGGCAATCTGTTGAAAATACCTTTCCAGGAATACCGTGCCCCGGTTGGCAGCAAGTTCAGTGAAACATCCCCCAAACCCGAAAACTAAAGATCATGCGACTCCTTTTTTCTGTTTTATTAATGCTGGGAGTGTCTGCCACTTTCAGTCAGTCAATGATTAAATTGGCCGATTCGGTACGACGCGCCCGTGGAATTCCCGGCATTGGTTATGTTGTATTCAGTAAAGACAGCATCCTCGATAAGGGAGTGACTGGTTTCCGTAAATACCGTTCGCGCGATAGTCTTCAGATAACTGACCGCTTTCATATTGGCACCAACACTTTCGCGTTCACCGCATGGATCGCAGCAAGACTGGTAGAGACCGGTAAAATAAAATGGACCACAACTTACACGCAGCTTTTTCCTCAGAATAAGACCAGGGTACAGGCTGCATTCCGTGACGTTGCCCTGAAGGATCTGCTGTCGAACCAGGCCGGCTTACCGCCTTACAGTAAGGTCGATGATTTTGCCCATGTGCCGCTTCTGGGTAACGACATCATCACCCAGCGGCGTGAATTTTCATCATGGGTATTGCAAAGGCCAGGGCTAGAAGCAGACCGCAAGAATAAAACTGTGCTCTCTGTGGTTAGCTACGGTGTTGCCGCAAGCATGCTGGAAAAAGCAAGCGGCAAGTCGTGGGAAAAAATGCTCGATGAATTCATCAACAAACCATTGGGCATTTCTGCAATGATCGGCTGGCCGAACAAGATCTCCGAAGAGCAACCCGCCGGGCACTGGGCCCGTTATGGAGCGCTGGCTCCCGAACCTGCGGGCACATGGGTAAAGCCGCATCCCGCTATTATTCCCGCTTTCGATATCAATATCAGCATTACAGATTATGCGAAGTTTCTGCAACAACACCTCAAAGGCCTGAGAGGCGATTCGGCTTACCTTTCGCCGAAGACATTTCAACTCATGCATTATGGTTTGCCCGATTATTCTCTGGGGTGGAACAATGCAATGATCAATAATTCCCGCATATCATTCCATACCGGCGAATCCCATCTTTTTGTAACCCAGGTTGAGCTGGTGCCCGGCAAAAACATCGGCATCCTGGTTGTTGGCAACAACGGAGAAAGCATGGGAAAGGGCGGTGTGATGAACCTCTGCAGGCTGTTAAGAGAACAGTACATGAAATAAACGCCCTTACCTTCGCAGTTCTAAAAACCGCTACGAATGAAAGAACGTGCTGTTGCGCTTATCCCCGCACGCTATGCCGCCACACGGTTCAGGGGCAAACTGATGGCCGACCTGGGTGGAAAAACCGTCATCACCAGAACTTTTGAATCAACCGTTGCTACTGGCCTGTTCGATGATGTGATCGTAGTAACAGACAGCGATGTTATTTTTCAGGAAATAACCGGGCATGGCGGAAAAGCTGTCATGAGCAAAAAGGAGCATGAAAGCGGGAGCGACCGTATTGCAGAAGCTGCGGAGGACATGGATGCGGATATTGTTGTGAATGTGCAGGGCGACACGCCTTTCGTAAAGAAAGAACCCCTGGAAAAGTTGTTGCTTCAATTCAAGGATTCAACGGTGCAGGTTGGATCACTCATGCAGGAATTGAAAGAACAGCAGTTTATTGATGATCCCAATTATGTAAAAGTGGCGGTTGATAAAAACAACAACGCCCTTTTCTTTAGCAGAAGCGTGATCCCATACCCGCGCAACAAAAATAATTCTACTGTTTATTATGAGCACATTGGCGTGTACGCATTCCGCAAAGAGGCGTTGCTTAATTTCACTCGCTGGCCGGTAAGCCCGCTCGAGGATACTGAAAAAATTGAATGTCTTCGTTATCTCGAAAACGGTATTCCGATCAGAATGGTTATTACAGATTATATGGGTGTTGAAATAGATACGCCGGAAGACCTGGAACGCGCCGCCGGATTATTGTGATAAGTCGTTACTGGTTACACTCGCCAATCAAAACAAATTAACTTCGCAAAAATTTTAAAGGATGTCAGGCTTCAGAAATTTCAAGATGATCGGTTACGTTGTATATGGCCGGGGCAGTTTTGATCAGTTGGCAGATATACTAAAGCCAAACAGGAAGTCCGGTGCGCCGATGGTGTTCCTGGTGGATCATTTTTTTAAAGACAAGCCCCTGGTGAATCGCATTCCTCTGGAAGGTAATGACAAGATCATCTTCGCTGATGTAACCTATGAGCCAAAGACTACTTATGTTGACTCGCTTGCAGGTGAGCTGAAACAGACTTTCGGTAATGTAAGCGGGATCATCGGAATCGGAGGCGGATCAACCATGGATCTTGCCAAAGCGGTTTCACTGATGATGAATAATCCCGGATCGTCGGCCGACTATCAGGGCTGGGATTTGGTCAAATTTCCCGGCGTTTACAAGGCCGGTATTCCAACCCTGAGCGGAACAGGCGCTGAGGTGAGTCGCACAACCGTGCTTACTGGTCCTACCAGGAAGCTGGGGATGAACTCCGACTTCACTCCCTTTGATCAGATAGTACTGGATCCTGCATTGACTTCAAACGCTCCGGTTAATCAGCGTTTTTATACAGGCATGGACTGCTATATACACTGCATCGAAAGCCTGCAGGGAACATTTCTGAATGAATTCAGTAAAAGCTATGGCGAAAAAGCGCTTGAGCTTTGCCGTGAGGTGTTCCTTAACAAGGATAACTGGGACGATGAGTGTGATGACAAACTCATGATGGCTTCATACGCGGGGGGAATGAGCATTGCTTATTCACAGGTAGGAGTAGCTCACGCCGTTAGTTATGGATTGAGTTATCTTCTTGGAACCAAACATGGTGTTGGCAATTGCATTGTCATGAACCATATTGAAGAATATTATCCCGAAGGTGTTGCCGAGTTCAGGCGTATGGTTGAGAAAAACAAAGTGGAGATACCACAGGGAATTTGCAAAGGTCTTACCGATGAGCAGTTTGATACCATGATCAATGTTTCACTTGGCATGAAGCCATTATGGGAAAATGCGCTTGGAAAAGACTGGGAAAAGAAAATGACAAGGGATAAGCTCAGGCGGCTTTATGAGAAGCTCTAGCCCGTACATCAAATTTATTGGCATCATAACCGCCGTTTTCTTAACTTAATTATCCTAAATAATCCAGGTATGAAAGCGGTTCTTGGCCTTATAATGTTATGCTCAGTCTGCGCATACGGGCAGCGACGGGTGGATGTGGATGCAAATATGGATGTAACCCTTCAGCCTGGCGCCTTTTTCACTTCGGTCAATGGAATTCCGGCAGTCACCAACATTTATTACCGGGTGGTGGATGGTACGGCCTTTTTCAGAGATGAATGGCTTAAGGGATCGGTTTCAATTGAAAAGGGCAGAGAGTACCAGAACCTGACACTCAAGCTTGACCTTCTGGAAAATACATTATACTTCAAGGATGGCAAAGGGAATGAAATGGTTTGCACCACTCCCGTCAACGGCATTTCGCTGAAAGACCCCACACAGGGAAAAGTGTTTCGGTTTGCTCATATTAAATTTATTCCCGCCCTGGCTGAATTAAAACTGAATTGCTGGTTGGAAGTGCTGGCAAATGGACCTGTACAGTTATATTCCCAGTACAAAAAAACAGTTTCAGAGAGTCGCCCTTACGGCCAGGCTACACTGGAACAAAGGATACTAACTACGAACCTGTACTACCTTGTTATTGACAACCGGATGGTCAAAGTGAAAAGAATTGCCGATATCGCAAAGGCGCTTCCATCCAACCAAACTGAAATTCAGGCGTGGCTTAAAGCCAATAATGTGGAAGACAAAAATCCATCAGACTTTGCCCGTTTAGTGGATTGGTACAACGGCCTTACCGCAAAGAACTGATACTGAAATCTCCGACTCAGCCACCGCATAGTGTACTTCAGTAATTAATATTCAGCCTTAAGCAAGCGTAATTGTTCTCCAAGTGGAATATTCATTATACTTCGGTAATGAAACTCTTTTATTTTACTATGCTGTTCATGGCTCCCTTTATTGCAAATGGGCAGGGAAATGGCTTTGGAGCAGGTTTCAGCGAAGTGCAGAATGGGTATTCACGACTTGGATCATTTTTTAATGTAGTGAACAGCGAACCTGTTACCGCGCCAAATAATCCACGACAAATTGAGGGCAGCCCTTACTTCAGTGAAGTATGGATGAAAGGGATCATCACCCTGAATAACGGACAATCGTACAGCGGCAGCCAACTGAAAGTTGACCTCCTGAATACAAAGGTTATTTTCATTGATAACGAAGGAAAACAAAAAGTCTGCAACAGTCCGGTCAATAAGATATTGCTGCTTGATACCACTACCGGTCAGGTGCATGCTTTTGTTCATTCCTTTGAACTGCCTATTAGTCTTGATCTTAAGGATTCTGCATGGCTGGAGATACTGCAGCCGGGTCGCACTCAGTTACTGAAGCATCATAAAAAAGAAATGGTTGAGGTTTCGTCTTACGCTTCGGTATCGGTTGACCGCATCAAGACGCAGCCGAGGTATTACCTGCAGCACGACAACCGGCTTTTTAAGGTAAACTCTTTCCGTGACCTGCGTGAAATTCTTAAATCGCACAACAAAGCGATTGAAGAATATATGAAAAAGACCAGGCCGCAATGGAAAGACGAATCGCATATCAGGAGCTTTGTGAGTTACATTAATACTTTGTAAGGTTCAATAGTCCCATCACCACATTTTCCCCCACAGGCTTTCATCATTCGCCCGCTTTCCCTATCTTCCATGCAGCAACAACTGCATCATGCGTCCATCCAAATACCTGAACCTCTTACTACCGATCTTCAATACCGAAAGGACCCGCGAGATCCTGGGTGTTAATCCTGTTACCATTACTCAACGCGAGGAAGCGGCGGAAGTCAGGGTTTCAGTTTTTGCATACAACGCTGTAAAGCTTAACGAATATCAATTCGATAATATCATAGAATGTCTCAGGTTCTCCAGCGAAAACAACTTCATTCACTGGATCAATATCGATGGCCTGCGGAAGTCGGACGTTGAACTCGTCTGCAGCAAATTCGGCATACACAACCTTATTACCGAGGATATACTGAGCGTTGATCAGCGACCCAAGATGGATGAAATTGAAGGAATTTTGTATTGCCTTCTGAACATGCTTTATTTCAATGAAAATTCAAACACCGTTGAACAGGAACAGATAAGCATCGTGCTTGGAAAGAACTTTGTGATCACATTCCAGGAAGATCCGGCCAGGGATGTGTTCAATCCGCTACGTGATAAATTAAAACTGATCAATAGCAAGGTGCGCCAGCGCAGCGCCGATTTCCTTTGCTACTCCATGATAGACATGATCGTTGACAACTATTACATGGTAATGGAAAAACTCGGCGACAGAATTGAGACAATTGAAGATGAAATCATACGCCATAGTAACAAGCGCAGCCTTGCGCGTATCAATCAATTGAGAAAGGAGTTGATCGTTTTGAAACGGAATATCGGGCCGGTGCGCGACCTGGTCAGTGGCTTTCTTCGCAGCGAAAGTGAATTGCTGGACGACCGAACAACCAAATACTTCAAAGACGTATACGATCACATCGTTCAGGCAAACGACCTGAGTGAGAACTACCGTGATATGATGCTGAACCTGCAGGATCTTTATATCAGCAATGTAAACCTGAAGACCAATGAAGTGATGAAGGTAATGGCCATTGTGACCTGCCTGCTTGCTCCCGCCACTGTTATCGGAGGCATCTTCGGAATGAACTTCGATGTTATTCCAACAGCCCATAACCAGTGGGGATTTTATACCGCTGTTGGATTCATGCTGATGGTGCCGCTGCTGATGCTCTGGATATTTAAAAAGCGTGGCTGGTTTTAATCCATCTGTTAACTTGATGAGCGGTTAGTTGCCCTTTTATAATCGGCTTAATTTGAAAGATAATTATCCCCCATGCGTATTGCCTGCATACTATTTCTGCTGATACTGCATAATGCCGGTTCTGTTTACGCAACTGATCTCACAATTACAGGTATAGAATGGTCGCGCAATCAAACGCGCAATGAATACCATGTAAAATTTACAATTACCTGGAACAATTCATGGCATAACAGCCGAAACCACGACGCAGCCTGGGTGGTAATAAAATATCAGTCTCCGGAATACCGCGTTGCAGGCTACAGACATGCGAGGATTCTGACCAGGAACCACAGCATGCTGATAAATCATGTGCCCGGAAGTCCACAACCTGTTTTTGAGGTACCGGAAGATAGTACCGGATTTTTTATCTATCCATCTTCCACATACCGGGGAGCGATAAGCTGGACGGTTCTGATTGCATTGGATACGGCAATACTGTCCGACAGAAATTTTCTTCCAAATGACCGACTCCTCTCAGTGCATGGAATAGAAATGGTCAAAATCCCTGAAGGGCCGTTCACGTTAGGAGATCCTGACACTGCAGCTTACAGGAACTTTAGTTTTTTTAGTTCCGATGGAAACGGGAAGCCTGCTGGTCTGTTCAAAATTAATAGTGAAAAGAGCGATATCCCGGTTAACACTTCACAAGGCAGCCTTTATTATAATGCGGAGAGGCAAATTTATCATGGTGACCAGAAAGGGATAATTCCGGCGGCATTTCCAAAAGGCTACCAGTCGTTTTATATTATGAAATATGAACTTCAGCAGGGTCAATACGCAGAATTCCTGAACTGCATTTCGGCGGGTGCTTCTCATCACAGGGCCAACTTCGGCGGAAAACTTTATTACGAACATCGGGGAACTATTAAAATTGAAGATGACAGATATTTTTCCGCCTCCCCTTCACGTCCGTGCAATTTTGTAAGCTGGGACGACGCTTGTGCGTTTGCCGATTGGTCATGCCTGCGCCCTATGACTGAATTGGAATTTGAGAAAGCCTGTCGCGGTAACCGCACACCTATACCACATGAATATCCATGGAATACTTCATCAAAGAATAACCTGATGAGAATAGTGGATACAAACAATGAATTGGTTCTTATAAATAATCTGAATGAATCACAGCTTGATGATAATAATCGCGACAAATTCGGCGCTTCATATTACTGGGTAATGGACCTTGCCGGAAGTTTGTGGGAAAGATGTGTCACCGTTGGAGATTCTGTGGGAAGATCTTTTCAGGGAACTCATGGCGATGGCAATCTTGCTCCTTATGGCTACGCAAGTAATGCCGACTGGCCGAAGGGCAGCACTGAAACAGCCGGATTCGGATTCCGGGGCGGTGGATATTATGAACACAACATGCAGTACGGTGGTTTTAATCCGCATAGCCCAATAGGCTACAGGAATTTCGGATCATGGCCCGGAGGTAACCGCAGCAATTCATATAGCAGCAGATTTGTAAGAACCGTTACAAGGTCAGTAATTACAAAATGATCGCCGAAAACATTCCAGCCTCAGCCATAACTCATCAACTTAAATTCCTAAATTCAATTCCTAAATTATTATATCATGTCTTCAGATCGTCGCCGGTTTCTTCAGCAAATAGGACTTGCAGGCTTAGGCCTTGCAGCAACAGGACTGACCGCATGTGCGGATTCTGCTTCTCAGGGTAACGTTGATGGTCAGCCGAAAGCAGGTGATAAAAAAGCCGGTCCCCTGTTCTTTGAGATATCTCTGGCGCAATGGTCGTTGCATAAGGCTCTTTTTGCGAAGGAGCTGGACAACCTTGATTTCCCGGTGGTGACAAGGAAAGATTATGGGCTTGGCGTGGTTGAATATGTGAATGCATTCTTTATGGATAAGGCGGAGGATACAAAATACCTGAATGAATTGCTGAAGCGGTGCAGTGATAACAATATAAAGAATCACCTGATCATGTGCGATGGAGAAGGTGGCCTTGGAGATTTGGATGATAAAAAGCGGTTGAAGTCAGTAGAGAATCATTACAAGTGGGTTGGGGCTGCAAAATATCTTGGCTGTGCAACCATTCGCGTAAATGCGTTTGGTGAAGGAAGCAGGGAAGACGTTCAAAAGGCCGCAATAGATGGACTTGGCAGACTGGCAGAATATGCTTCGAAAGAAAATATTAATGTCATTGTAGAAAATCATGGCAGTTATAGCTCCGACGGCCAATGGCTGGGGAGTGTAATGAAGGCGATCAACAAAAGCAACATGGGTACACTGCCCGATTTTGGTAACTTTTGCATTCGCCGTGATGGTAAATCAATGTGGGAGGGAAAATGTGTTGACCAGTACGACCCATATAAAGGTGTTCAGGAAATGATGCCTTTCGCAAAAGGTGTCAGTGCAAAATCACACGAATTTGATGACAAGGGAAACGAAGTGGAGATAGACTATGTCAGGATGTTGAAGATCGTTAAAGACGCGGGCTTCCGCGGATATATAGGAATAGAATACGAAGGACAAAAGCACAGTGAACAGGAAGGTATCAGAAAAACAAAAGCCCTTCTTGAACGCGTAGGCGCGGCAATGGGATGAAACGTTACCGCTTTTTATAAATAGGCACTGTGCTGCAGGGTTCGCCGTACATGATGCTTTTTGCAACAGGCCTTAAGCGCTTTGTTATTTCCATGTAGGCAAATTCACCAATAGGAATTTCTCCGCAGCCTTTAACCACAATTCGTTTGTCGGTAAACTCACTCACATCTATCTGCTGAATATTTCTGAGCAGCACCTGTTTCCTTAATTCATCGGCAGTGCCAAATACTATTTCTTTCGCTACCGGCTGAAGATAGGCGCCGGCAAGCATGTACGCCCAAACCGGTATTACCGCATCTGCTGAGCATAATACCGCTACGTATTTATCCTGGTAGTGTGACCAGTCAAATTGCTGCAGGGCCGCGCGATAATCCTTCTCTTTCAGAATGAGACCCATGAAAAGATAATCCTTCAGGTCAAATACAGCTATCTCATCCTTTGGATAATATTCTTCCAGGTCAAGCGTGATCAACCCGCTTTCCGCTACTTTATTCACAATTAGGTCGCTCATATGGCAAAGATACGAATGGAACAACAGGTCTGAAAGTTAATAGGTTGACAAAGAGATATCCCTCTGTCAACCTATTAACTAGAGCTTATCAGCTGTTTTACAGGAATTTACCCCTGTTATCCTTTATCGTTGCGTCTTTTTTCAACGCTTCAATGGCGCGGTAACTGACCGACGAGCGCTGCTGCATCAGGTAAGTATTTCTCTGTTGTTCCAAATCAGCCGCGGCGTTGGGTCTTGCAAATACATTTTCTGTCCGGATCACGAATACACCGCTATTGCCTGCAATCGGAGAACTCACTTTTCCCTGCCAGCTTTTATTGAATGCCGCTCCAATTACTTTCAGCTCCTGCCCTACATTTGGAATCATTGGTGAAGCGAAACTTACGCTATCGGCCCGCTGTACAGCCTGACCGCCTGTTCCTGCGGCAGCTTCCAGCGTAGCCGGTTTACCTAACTTATTGATAAGCTGGGCAGCCTTTTTCTTATTGCGGATCAGTACTTCAACAATAGGACGGGCCTTTGCGGGGCTCATAATGCCCTCTTTATTGATTTCGGTAACCACACCAACCACATACTGATCGCCGATCACAAACGGCTCAGAAACATCACCCAGATCAGCCTCATAGATCCAGCGAACGAACTGACGGTTGTTACCAAGATTGGGTATGCCCATATCAGTTGGCCTGATTTCGGGCGCAAGTATTTTCCTTAATTCAGGATTTTTCGCAACATTATCATCAAATGCTTTCAGGTTTCTGCTTTGGCCGGAAAACTGGTTTGCCAATCCTGAGGCGCGGTTTTCTGTTTCAGTGCTCGGAATTATTTTCTTTGTGAAATAGGCAACCTTGTACGCCGGTTCAATTTTCTTCTGGTCCAGCACTTCTATATAATGATACCCGAAAGAAGTTTTTACAGTTTGTTTGTCGCCTTTATTACCATAGAATGCAACTTCCGCAAACTCTTTTGCAAGATTGCTGAATTGCAGTGAAGTGAAGTCGTATTCACCGCCCTTATCCTTACTTCCCGGATCATCGCTCACCGCAGCTGCCAATGCTCCAAAATTGGCGCCACCCGCGATTGCATTCGATATACTATCGATGCGTCTTTTAGCAACTGAATCCGGTGTCCCGTTCTGAGTACTGATTAATATATGCCGAACCTTAACCGAATCGGGCATAGATCGCTTACCTATCATTTTCGCCATTACAAGATTACCCGCGTCGAAATAAGGACCAAATACTCTGCCTTCGGGCAGGGTGCGGATGGAATCAGCATTCGGAACCTGGAGGTTTGTCTGTGTAATAAATCCATCCAAATAGGAACTTTCTGAACCATTCCTTGCAAGGAATCCCTGGAAATCGGTTGTTGAATCGAATTCGTTTCTCAGGTTCAGCATCTGCTGAACGATCGCCGATGTATCGGCCGCACTTGGAGCCGCGTTGAATGCCACATAAGCAATACCCCGGGAATCTTCCTGTTTGAATTCGTCGGGACGCGCATTAATATATTCCTTTATATCCTCATCTGTTACTTTAACGGCGCTGTCTGAAACCGAAGTATAAGGAATATTAACATATGAAATGCTGGCCAGCTGGCTGTTATCAGCAGTTGATTTCTCAACCAGCCATTTAGGAATATAAGTGGTGTTCACCAGCAGCGACATATACTTCTCCCGCTGGCGCATTGCAATAAGGCTTTGGATGAACTGGCCGTATTCTTTTGGATTTTTCTGACGGAACGACTGAATAGCCTGTGAAGCTGCGGCAACGTCGTATTGTCCTGCCTGGTTGGTGAACTGTTGCTTCAGTTGATCAGGAGGATTGGCGCCGAAGATGATATCATTTACTTCTTTATCGGTAATATATAAACCGAGTCCGTCATAAATATCCTTCATCAATGCTTCTTCTACCATCTGATTCCAGATATTATCCTGGAGGTTCTGACGAAGCATATCGTTCATTGCACCGCCGTACTGCTGTTCCTGTGCAGTAAGCCGGGTTTGAAAATTAATGTAATCAATCTCCTCTCCGTTTACTTTCCCCATGGTGGTAGAACGGGAATTGAACAAGCCTCCGCCTCCACCCTGAAAAGCATCCGTCACAATAAATCCGATCATTGCAAGGGCAATCGCAACAATGATCAACCAGGCCGCTTTATCGCGGATCCGCTGAATAATAGACATAATTTTATTCCCTGTTTTTAAGCAGGCGGCAAAAATAGGGGTTAAATTGGTTATCAACAAATTGTGGAAAAGGGGCTGAAATTCAGACCTGTAGCGGATTATAGATGTGAGTTGCGGGATGAGCGGTGAAATGAAAAACTAAAATATTTGGAATAGTGCTCTTTATTGATCGTCCAAATCTTTTCTTCCACAAATACCCTGTTGGTAAAATGTTTTTCTGTGGAAAAAGCCAATAGAAAATTTCCCCAATCCGGGGAAAGGTTGAGTCAAAGTTTATCCTTCAGTCAAACTAATGACTGTTAGTGTGTCAAAGTCGGGGTTTATCAGCACTGCATCAACATCCGGAATGACCGAAAATCAAAAAAAGTTATCCAGCACTCCATTAATGCACAGAAGTTGATAAGTGTGATAAATGCAATAGGGTGGCGGAGAGTTCATGTGGAAACTCGTGGGGATACGGGTGAATATCATCTACTCTTAACTTTACCAAAAATCAGCACAATAATTTTATACCCAAATTCACAGTCGTAGTAGTAATAGCTTTCTTTTATAAAATATATATTATTAAAAATACTATGCCAGATATCAACATTGCAATTGCGAAAAATAATATCACGCAACAAGGTTTCCTGGATGTTCCGATTGATCCTACCTTAGACCTCTTCCACGAGATCGAACAACTGAAAAAGAAAAAAAATGCAATCATTCTTGCGCACTACTACCAGGAGCCCGATATACAGGATGTGGCAGATTACATTGGCGATAGCCTTGGACTTGCACAGCAGGCTGAAAAAACCCATGCGGATATGATCGTTTTTGCCGGTGTGCATTTCATGGCTGAAACAGCCAAGATCCTGAATCCATCGAAGAAGGTTGTGATTCCCGACCTCAGAGCAGGATGCTCACTTTCCGATTCAGCACCACCACCACTTTTCAAAGCGTTCAAGGACAAACACCCCGATCATGTTGTTATTTCCTACATAAATTGTTCAGCAGGCATCAAAGCATTGAGCGATATTATCTGCACAAGCAGCAACGCTCCTTACATCGTGGAAAGTGTTCCGAAAGACCGGCCGATCATTTTTGCGCCTGATAAGAATCTCGGTGCGTTTCTTATCAAAAAAACCGGAAGGGAGATGCTGTTATGGAACGGAAGCTGTATGGTTCATGAAATTTTCAGCAGGGAGAAAATCACAAAACTCAAGGTCCGGCACCCTAAAGCGAAAGTGATTGCGCACCCGGAATGCGAACAACCCGTACTTGACCTGGCAGATTTCATCGGATCCACTACCGGGCTTCTTAAGTTCACCACCGAAGACCCTTCAAATGAATTCATTGTGGCCACAGAAACCGGCATTCTTCACCAGATGCAGAAGGCGTCACCCCACAAGACCTTTATTGCGGCCCCGCCTAATAACAGCTGCGCCTGTAACGACTGTCCACACATGAAGCTGAATACCCTGGAAAAATTATACCTGTGCATGGAATATGAGGAGCCTGAGATTACAATGGATGAACAGATCAGAATAGCGGCCAGGAAACCAATAGAAAGAATGCTTGAAATAAGTAAAAAAGCCGGATTGTAATATTTCGTATTATCGTTAAATTTACTAAAAGTGAAAAGAGGAGGTGATCATGTCTACTTTAGTAAGATTTTCTCTCGCTTGCCTGATACTATTCATAATTTCTTCAACCGCCTTCGCGCAATATAAGACCGACTGGAGATCTGATATTGATTTTATCATCCAGGAATCTGACAGTTTATCCCTTAAATCGCAAAAGACCTTCTCTCTCCTTAAACCATATCACAGGGATAAGGATATACGTGAAACATGGTATTATACAGTCAAAGATGGAAGGGTTATCATTTTCGAAATTCAGTACGTGCTCGATTCAATGGAGTTTACTGAAATATATTACATGCACAGAGGTCGCCTGATATGCATGGAACAATATGAAGCTCCTTATCTTTCTGTTTACACCGATCAATTAAAAAGCGGCGAAGCGTTTTTTTTCCTCGACGAAACCCTGAAGCAATATGTAATGACCGGTAAGCGGCGCCCTGCACCCGGATTGTGGAATTCTGAAACCGCATCGCTTTCAAAATTCAATCAACGGTTTGCAGAGCTGCAGCGCCATATCAAATACATGCGCTGATATTTTAACGCTTGTTACTTACCGGATCAAACAACATCAAATGATCAATCCATCCCCTTTAATCCATTCTTTGCAAACCAATCATCCGGATTTATGCTCAAGGCCTTCTCGTAATATTTTTTCGCATCTGATTTGTTTCCTTTCGCAAGTGATATCTGCGCCGCTACGTTAAAAGGTCCGGATGATTTAGGGAAATCTTTTGATGCCATTTCCAGCAATGAAAATGAGATTTCAGATTTACCGGCATCGGCAAGCATTTCCATCAACCTGATATATACCCAGACGTTGGGCACCGACTGCATTCCATGTTTTGCAAGCAACGAAGTAAATTCGGTTTTCACCGGCTCCCATCCTTTTTCTTCAATCTGTTCGAATACGACATTTTCAAATGGTTTCTGCGGACGATCGAACTGCCCTGTATAGATCACCTTCAGGATGTTGTTGCTTATTTCGCGTGGATTGAGCCTGTTGTTGATAAGAACTACAATGACATATTCATCTTCAACAACAATCTTAAAGTCGGTAGAAAATCCTTTTCCGCCGCCATCATGACTCACAATTTTTTTACCATAGGGATTCTCATTTTCAATCCATCCCAACGCATATTTTCCACCGCGTCCTGCGTCGGCCACACCTGTCCAAAGTTGGTCACGAACCTCTTTGCCAAGTAATTTTCCGGAAAGCAATCCATTACCGAACCTTGTCAGGTCCCTCGCATTGCTTTGCATACCGCCATCAGAAAAGCCTGGAAATTCATCCGCCACCCCATTTTTAAAAGATTTACCGGAGAATACCAGGTAAGGAACGGCTTCTGCCGGAGCATTAAAAGTGGCGGGATAATGTATATATGAATTGGAAATGCCGGTCTTTTTGAAAATACGCTCATTCAGATTGGTCAGGTAATCTTTCCCTGTGCGTTTTTCTATGATCCGGCCGAGTATGATAAATCCTGAATTGGAATAGTCGAAGCGCGCGCCTGGCTTTTCCATGGTCAGCGGCATGTCTTCTACCAGAGGCATTACGTCGGATAATGATTTCAATGTTGAAAGCTTGCTTTCGAACTGCGGATGCATCATGTAATTGTTGATGCCCGATGTATGAGTTAACAGATGACGTACGGTGATCAGATTTCCATTTTTAAACCAGTAATCAGGCAATATCCTGCTTAACGTATCCGCGAGTGATAACCTGCCTTCCTGCACCAGCTGCATGATCATTACGGCGGTAAAAGTTTTACCGGTTGAAGCGATATTAAAATTGGTGTTTAACTGGTTCAGGATTTTTTTTTCTTTATCGGCATATCCAGCGGTTCGCGCGTATAATAGTTTACCCTTTTGTGAAACCATCACCACACCCGAGAAATTTCTCTCTTTTTCATACGCGTCGATCAGTGAATCCAGTTTTTTGGTAAGTTGAACTTTCTGGCTGTGAACTGTTGCGGTGACGGCCACTAACAGGACCGCCAGTAATAATTGTTTCATGGCGCTTGTTTTATTGTTTGTAAATATCAGTGCATTAAAACTGCTCAGCAATCCCACATGCGTGTGAAATTTTGCGGAGTAAGCATTTGACGCACCGGAAAGCGGGAGGTCTCATCACATAATCATGTGGTTTAACAAAAATCTTCCCGCAAAAGGCCGGAGTGCAGTTATTTTTGGTAAACCAACCCCACTTATTGGCCAGATATTTATTTTATACCATCCTCATGCTCTTCTGCGCAAGTGTTAGTGCGCAACGAAAGCAATACGTTTTCACCCACATTACGTCAAAGGAAGGGCTTGCCGCAGACCATGTTTATGGCATATTGCAGGACAAAAAAGGTTTTATGTGGTTTGCTACGGCAAACGGGCTGCAACGATATGACGGCAAAAAAATAATTTCATTCAGACCCGCGCCCTGGGACACCGCCTTTCTTCCACCAGGTCCCGTTTCACAAATATTGCTTGATAAAAACAACCGTTTCTGGGTCAGAATGGGCCGGCAAATCGGTCTTGTCAATACTGCTAACTTTTCTTTTACCCGAATACCGATTGATGCTCCCTCAAAAGATCTCGAACGATCGGAAGTGAAACTGTGTGAAGACGCAGATGGAAATGTTTTCCTGATGTTATCAGAGTATGGTTTCGTTGTTTATCGTGAGAAATCGGCGGCCTTTATACTGGATACTTCTGTTATCAATGCGCCCCGGAATAGCCACATAAAAACATTTCAGCAGGATCCGCTTGATGGAAACTACTGGATAGGCCATAAGAACGGGCTTGCGCTTTTTCACCGCGGCCATAAGAAACTTTATACCGCCCAATTCAATCCAATTCAGAATCCCGTCTTGCAGGAAAAGGCTATCAATAATGCCATCACTTCATTTTTTATTGATAGCGCGGCGCGTTTATGGATCGGAAACTGGTTGTATCCTCAGAATACCGAACAATTCAGTTGTTACGACCTGAAGCGAAAGCGATTGATCAGGCACCTGAAAATTACTTCTGTCAAGGAAAAGTATCGTGAGCTGCATCAGTTTACACAGCAGCGTAATGGGAAGGTCTGGGCGTACGGACTATCGATGCTTGCTGAATACAATGAGTCGTCCGGCAACTTCAATCTTGTTTACAATGAACACCCTGATGATTTCGGAATCAAGTATAATGTTGTGCACAGCTATTTCGAGGACAGGGAACAAAATGTTTGGATCGGAACCGACCAGGGAATTTTTGTCTTTAACCCAATGGCGCAGCGCTTTACCAGCATCAGCCTGGAAGGTACCGATGCGCTGCCGTCTACGGGCGACCGGTCGCTGACATCCTTTCTTCAGCTAGGGAATGGAGATATTCTCTCCGCATCCTGGGGTCAGGGCATTCTGGCTTACGATGTCAACTTCAGACTGAAGCCAAATAACATCATTAAAAATCTTCCTGGCCAGGATAAGAATTACCTGATGGTGTGGAGCATGATTGAACACAAAGCCACCAAAAAGGTATGGATCGGCTGCCAGGCGGGCAGGCTGATGATTTATGACCAGGAACGAAAGGAAACTGTTTACCTCAATCATCCGGTCTTTGACCTGCGCACAGTGCGCCAGTTATCGGAAGATAAGGACGGAAATATCTGGTTTGGAACACAACATGGACGACTGATAAAATGGGATGCCGTTAAGGGAAGCAGAAATATCAATGACGGATTTGAGCTTGTTCACACCTTCACCTCAAATATTTTTAGAGTAAAACCCGACAAGGATGGGTTTATATGGGTAGGAACTTACCTGGAAGGGCTTTTTGTGCTGGACCAATCCGGAAACATCATCGCCAATTACAATGATAAAGGCGCGACAGGCAGGACGCTCATGTCAAATGGAGCGTCTGATATATTGTTTTACAACGACAGCCTGGTGGTTGTTTGTGCTTCCGCGCTCAGTATCCTGAACAAAAGAACGGGCAACATAAAACTGATTACAGTTTACGACGGGTTACCCAGCAATACCGCCAATACAGTACAGAAAGACGAAGACGGTAATCTCTGGATAGGGCTGATCAATGGTCTGTGCCGGTACAACGTCAAGAAGAACATCTTCACTCTTTTTTCCCAGAAAGACGGGATCGTGAGAAACGAATTTCATAATGGCAGCAGTTATGTCCTCATGGATGGACGGATGATCTTCAGCAGCCAGGAAGATTTCATTTATTTCAATCCGCAGCAAATACTTCCTTCATCTAGTCCTCCGGATGTAAGTATTACAGACTTTAAATTATTCAACACCTATTTGCCACCCGATTCCATTCTGCAGCTCGATCGCGTAATGCTGAACCATGATCAGAATTCAATTACCATTGAATTTGCCGCGCTGAGCTTTTTGCAGAAGGATAAAATGATCTATTACATCATGATGGAGGGCATTGATGATGACTGGACACGTGTTGACCGGTACAACATTGCAAATTTTACACTGCTTCCTCCCGGTGATTATCTGTTTAAAGTGAAATGCGAAAACGGCGACGGCATTCCATCGAAAAATATAACCTCTTTAAAGATCCATATCCGTCCTCCGTTCTGGCGACAGGAATGGTTCATACTGCTTTGCATCTTTGCCATGGCAGGTCTTATTTACCTTGCGCACCGGATGCGCGTTCAGCAGCTCATGCAAATGGAAAAGGTGCGGGGACGGATAGCCCGTGATCTGCACGATGATATGGGCTCTACGCTCAGTACCATCAATATCCTGAGCGAAATGGCTAAAATGAAAGTTGACAAGGACACCCAAAAAACAAGCGAATATATCAGCAAGATCAGCGACAACAGTAACCG
This sequence comes from Chitinophagaceae bacterium, assembly GCA_036402175.1. Taxonomy (GTDB): domain Bacteria; phylum Bacteroidota; class Bacteroidia; order Chitinophagales; family Chitinophagaceae; genus DASPKM01. The sequence continues at coordinate 44,395 of DASWTK010000052.1, forward strand.
CATGATGGAGGCGATGGATGATATTGTATGGAGCATCAATCCAATGAACGACAGCATGCAGCGTATAACCGCCAGGATGCGTGAGTTTGCGACCGGTGTACTGGAAGCAAAGAATATGGAGGTTGTATTCAGGGTTGATGAGAAGGTGAAGGACATCAAGCTTGACATGGAAGCCCGGAGAGATTTCTTTCTCATCTTCAAAGAGGCGGTGAACAACGTAGCTAAATATTCACAGGCAAAACACGCGGTCATAGATATCAATATCCAGTCTCACAGGCTCATCATGCAAATTCAGGATGACGGCATGGGCTTCGACGTTCAGCAGGCCGATAGCGGGAATGGACTCACTAACATGAAAAAAAGAGCGGAGTCGCTAAATGGCACTCTTTCAATTGAATCGGTTCATGAATTGGGTACGAAAGTGCGACTTGAAGCACCACTGACATAAATGTGTGATTGTGGAGGTGCACTTAACGGTTTACTTTTGTACTTCACTTAAAATGCGATTCCATGATCAAGTTGATGCTATATGAAGATAATCCTCAGTTACGGGAAGGCCTAACGATGCTGCTGAATGGCTCAGATGGGTTTGAAGTAGTTGGCGCGTTCAAGAATTGCAATCATGTGGAGGATGAAGTGGAAGCATTTGATCCGGATGTGATTCTGATGGATATAGATATGCCTGGCACAAATGGGATTGAAGGTTTGAAACGACTTAGAAAAGTAAATTCAAGGGCCAAGGTATTAATGCTGACCGTTTTTGATGATAACAAAAATGTTTTTGAAGCCATTCGCTCAGGCGCTAATGGATATCTGCTCAAGAAGACCCCTCCCGCCAGGCTCATTGAATATATTAATGAAGCAAACAGCGGTGGAGCTCCAATGACTTCTTCCATTGCAACACAGGTATTGAAAATGTTCACCGACCAGAATGCACAGCAGGGTGAAGATTATCATTTGTCAGATAGGGAAAAGCAAGTGCTGCAGTTGCTGGTGAATGGCTATTCTTACAAAATGATCGCCAGTGAAATGTTCATATCCATAGACACTGTCAGGTCCCACATTAAAAAGATATATGAAAAACTTCACGTCAATTCAAAGAGTGAAGCTGTTGCGAAAGCGTTTAAGGATAAGCTGATTTAGCAGTATTTACTATTGCTATATTGCGGCTATCTGCTCTGAGCATGTTATACTTCAATACATGTTATCAGAAACAGATAGCCGCAATTTTTTTGATAGTATATACTTCGGTTGCGCCTTGGCGTTAAATCTTTATTGATTTGCCTGATTTTTATAAATGTGAAAGGATTGTAAATCACATTACTGTGTGGTTGTCTTCGGTTCTGCATGCCTGTATGTTTGCATCACAATTTAAAAACATCTTAAATCTTAAATCAAACATCATGACATCACGTTTATTCAGCAAATCGTCGGTACTGCTCCTGGCTATAGCTGCGATTGCATTTGTAAGTTGCAAGAAAGACAAATCAGGCCCTGGCAATCCCGGAAACCAGACAAAAAAGATTTCGCGTATTGAAGAAAACGGAAGCACAACCGCTTCGTTTGAGTACAATACCGACGGCACATTAAAAAAAGTAAGTACTAAATTCGATGGCCCTCAAACAGCAGTGTTTAGTTTTACTTACGATAACCAGAAACGGCCAATTGAGGTTGCCTCTGACCAGGGATTTAAATCAAAGTATGTTTATGTGAATAACGTTTTGAAGCTTACAGAGAACTTCGAAGGCGCAACAAAGGTGTCGGAGAACAATTTCGCGTATGAAAATGGCAAACTGAAATCAAATACTGTATTTACCGCTGTTCCTCAACCTGGCGGTAACACTGAGTACCATCCTACTTACAGGGCAGTTTATCATTACTATCCTACAGGCGCAGTTCAAAAAGTTTCAACTTACATCTTAAATCCTTTGTCTGGCGAACTGGAGCTCATGTTTGAATATGTGTATCAGCAATACGATGATAAAAAGAACCCTCTTGCTGTAATGTCAGATTTCAGCCAGGTTATCATGTTCCATCCGATACACGTGAACAACCCATTGATTGAAAAACTCTACGGCGCTAATGGAATTGTTGACGAAACAACCCAGAATGTTTACACTTATGATGCTGCCGGTTATCCATTGACCTGCAAATCAACTGTTACACCAACAGGCGGTACCCCATTAGTGAAAGATATTAAATACATCTATTAGAAAATTTTTCATACAGGCAGGTTTAAAAGATTGCCCTTGAGTTGTCACAAACAACTTCAGGGGCGGTCTTTTTAAGTGAAACAAACGATTTTTCTAAGGAGTAATTAAACAGTCATGGAAAGACTTAATATTTTTAACCAGATTCACAAAGGGCTCCGGGCGATGTTATATAATACAGCGCTTACCATACAGCAAACTGATTTTTCAATTGAGGAGGAGGGAAAAGCAACCCTGAGAAAATTGAGAATAGTGCTGGATCTGTACAGTCAGCATGGAGATCACGAAGACAATAAGGTGTTTCCGAAAGTTCTCCACGCTTCAGCCGGGACAGTGGCCGCGCTGGAGGCAGAACATGACAAGGATGAACAGCTCATCAACGATCTGCTGCTTGATATCAGGAGATATAAAAATGCGAATGGCAAAGCCGATAGGGTTGCAATAGGGTATTCTATCCATCTTTCATTCCAGGAGTTTGTTGCATTCAATCTCCAGCACATGTGTAAGGAGGAGAAGCTGATAAATCCTCTATTATGGCAGCATTATACCGACGATGAAATTGGCCAGATTCAACATGAGATCGTTAGCAGCATCTCTCCGGAGGATAATGCGCAATACGCGCGCTGGATGCTTCTCGGTTCAAATGATGCCGAGATCAGGTCATGGCTGGAGAAAGTTCGTGCAACGGCTCCCAGGCCGGTTTGGGACGGACTTTATCAATTAGCAACTGATGAACTTGGAGCAGAAAGGGTTTCAGGGATCATGTCACACGAGGTCACCAGAAGCGTCATATACTAGTACCAGGAGCCATCAATAAGGAAATAAACAGAAGGGGTTGATTATGACTCTTTCCATCAAATAAAGCCCACCAGGAAGCAGGTGAGTAATTAGGAAGCAGAGACCGCCATGTGGCGGTTTTTGCCTTTTTATGTGAGGCTCTGAGTTGTCAAACACCCCCTTTCACATGTATATGCGGTTGACTAAGGCCAGATCCGGGAGTAATTTTAACCTGTTATTCAACCTCAACTAATTTAACATGAAACGGGTTTTTACAATCGCTGGTATCATTTTCCTCTTCATGGCAACTACCGTTGTTTATGGAGTTGCCGCAAAGCATAGCCATGACTCTGTACCCCAGTGCACCAGCGGTTGTGAAACCCCGCCAGCAATTACCTGCTCTCCCGAGGATGATGCGTCTATGACAGATTCAGATAAGCCGGTTGACTTAGCTCCCAATATTATTGTGAGAATGCTGGAGATCTATTAATTGGTTTCAATTCTATAATGCCGGGTATAGCCATCCGAGCAGGAGACACATAAAAACAATGACAGGGGCGGCAAGTCGTGTAAAAAGCAAAAGAAGGGTTGTTGCAAGAATCAACCCGATATTCATAAAATTGATCGTATTGAATCCCGCCAGCGAAACATCCTTCATCATATAAAAGCTGGCTGCGAACATTATTCCTACTACAACAGCATTAATGCCTTCAAGCGCACGGAACACCACTACATATTTTTTGAGGTTGTGCCATATCGGAAAAAAGAACAACACCAGCAGCGCACTGGGTAAAAAAATGGCAACGCTTCCGATGAGACAGCCCAGTAATTGAAAATGCCAGCCCATATCTTTCATAGCGAGCCCACCGGCAAAAGATGCGATGGAAAAGACAGGTCCGGGAATAGCACGGATGATACCGGCTCCGTTGTAGAAATCATCTTTGTCAATCCTGATAACGTCGGGGTTGCGCTGAATAAGTTTTGGTGACTGGGGACGGGCTACAAATTGTTCGTACATGATCGGTATCAATACCTGGCCGCCTCCGAAAACAAGGCTACCAAAACGATAGGTGTTTTCAAATAGATTGATAGGCCTGCGGTTAGGCCAGTTATTTTTTCTTGCCAGTTCACTGGTGATACCGGCTGCTATGAAAATAAAAGCGAACAGCCAGATATTGCCCCATTTGATTTTTTTCGGAGTTGTGTTTTTTTCAGGGATCCTTTTATCACTCAGGTTGGTAACAAAACCTCCCAGCACTATCAGAACCGGAAAGATCCATGGCATCTTGAAAAGAAGGTAAGTGGCGACGGTGCTCACAAACATAATAGCATAAGTTGCGGTGTTCGTAACCGCAATTCTCAATCCCTTAATGGCCGCGAAAAGAAGGAAGCCTACCGCCATCGGCGGAATGAAGGTGAAGATCTTGGTTTGCGTTTTCTGAACATAAAATGAAAAACCTCCCATTAATATACATGCAGGGAGGATCCAGATAATCAATGTAAGAACCGCCAACGCTACACCACCACGTTTATATCCGACAAGCGTGAGCACTTGTGTGGAAGATGCTCCGGGTAGCAATTGACAGAAAGAATTGTATTCAAGTAGTTCCTGCTTGGTGAGATCCCTTCTTTTCTCGCAGAATGTTTTCATCATCATTCCCAGATGACCCTGCGGCCCCCCAAATGCGGTTATACTGTGTAAAAACACCGCTTTTAAAAAAGGGATATGTCGTAGCAATACCATCAGGCCTTTGGGGTTAGTTCAAAAAACAAACAGCCTTCAAATTAGCGATTGTGTAAAGATGCGCAAAGTATTTTGGAGTTGACCGGCTTCTGAATTTTTTGTTGTTTATATTTAATCTCAAGAATCTCCAATATGAAATACTTGTTATTCATCATTTGCATTATGGCAGTAAGCCTCACCGGTTATTCGCAGCGTACTCCCCAGGAAAGGATTGATGCGGCGGCAGACAAGCTGGAAGAAAAGACCATTGCATGGCGCAGGGATCTTCACCAGCATCCTGAACTGGGAAATAGCGAAACGAGAACTGCAAAGCTGATTGCCGGGCACCTGAGATCGCTGGGTATGGAAGTCAGGGAGGGCGTGGCGAAAACAGGCGTGGTGGGAATACTTAGAGGTGGCAAGCCAGGACCGTGCATTGGTCTGCGCGCAGATATGGATGGACTTCCAATTGTGGAAAGAGTGAACATTCCGTTTGCATCGAAGGTCCGTTCAACCTACAATGGCCAGGATGTAGGGGTGATGCATGCCTGCGGACACGATTCGCATGTGGCAATATTGATGAGCGTGGCCGAAGTGCTTGCCGGAATGAAGAATGATCTGAAAGGCACTGTGAAATTTGTATTTCAGCCTGCAGAGGAAGGTCCCCCGGAAGGCGAAGAGGGCGGCGCACCCCTGATGATTAAAGAAGGTGTACTTGAGAACCCTAAAGTTGATGTGATGTTCGGGCTTCACATCAATTCAAAAACGGAAGTTGGCCAGATAAAATACAGAAGCGGAGGAGTAATGGCTGCCTCCGACTGGTTCACCATAAAAGTAAAAGGAAAGGGAACACATGGGTCGACTCCATGGACCGGCGTTGATCCGGTAGCTGTTTCATCACAGATCATAAATGGACTGCAGCATGTAGTGAGCAGGCAAACAGAGCTTACAAAAAATGCAGCGGTGATTTCGGTATGTGTGATCAAGGGAGGAGTCAGGGCTAATATCATACCCGAAGAAGTGGAACTTACCGGTACAATCCGCACACTGGATAAAAATATGCAGATAGATATTCATGAACGGATCAGGAATACCGCAACAAAAATTGCTGAAGCTTCGGGAGCGACCGCTGAGGTAGTGATTGACAATAAAACATTGGTTACTTATAACGATCCCGCGCTGATGAAAAAAATGCTGCCATCATTTATTAAGGTTGCAGGCGAAAAGAATGTTCTTGAAATGGAAGCGTCTACCGGAGCTGAAGACTTTTCATTTTTTGCTGAGAAGGTTCCTTCGCTTTTCTTTTTTCTGGGAGGAATGCCAAAAGGGAAAGACCCCAAAGATGCGTTTCCGCATCATACACCTGATTTTTACATTGATGAAAGCGGATTCAAATTGGGCGTAAGGGCATTTTGTAACCTGGTGATTGATTACATGAATGCTAAATGATCAGTGAACAGGGTTTATTCCTGTTCAACTATTTTTCCATCGGCCCGTCCGGTAACAGGCATTGGAGAAACCCAACCGGAGGATGGTTCGTAATAGTTCCATAATAGTTTCGAAAGGCTGCGAATCAAAACCCACGCTTCATTATTTGGTGACCAGCTTTGGTCCTGAAGATTTTTTGTGATGACTGAAAATACATACGGACCATGTGGCGCCATAACCAGCAGCGTTTCGCTACGCGATTGATTCACCGCACCGTTTTTGGATGCAACGAATACATGGGAAGGTATTTGCGATATTGCTACTTCATCCCAGAAGTTGCGTCCAAGTAACCGAAGCATTTGTTCGTCGGCCTTAGGGCTGATCAATGATTTGCGGTAAATCTTTTCCATTAATCCCGCCATTTCCCTTGGAGTAGTTTGTCCCCATCCATATTGGGTGCGATTCAATTCTCTTCCTGGTGTTCTGGAGTTTACGCGCGTATTTTTGAATCCCATTGAATCGAGGAATTCATTTATTCTTGTTCCAGTGCCCGCCAGACTTTGCAGCCAGAGGCTTGCCGTATTATCACTCATGGTAAGCATGAGCATCATGATGCGGCTGATTGTAGTTTTTTCTCCGTTCTTGTATGACCCAAGTATATCCGCCCCTGCATATAATAATGAATCGGTATAGATGAGTTCCTGGTGATAATTCAATTCTCCTTTTTCAATCTTATTCATCACACCAATCAGTATGGGGATTTTGATCATGCTGGCGGTAGGGAAGATGGAGTCTGGCTGAAAGCGTGCTACTTTGTTGGTGCGTAGATTTTTTACATAAACCCCTGCTACGCCATGGAAGTTTTTCACCAGGTCATAAATGGAACGCTCTAATTTCTTATCAATTTTTTCCTGCGAGAAGCTGATGCAGGGGCAACAAATAATAAAGAGATAAAAAATTTTCCTGAAGCTGGTCATGTTGATTGGTTGATGAAGTTATCTGTAATATCCATTTTTTTCAATCTCTTCTTTCACCTTATCGGGCACCAGGTATCTGATTGATTTTCCTTCCCTCACATTATTACGTATATGCGTAGCCGATATTTCGAGTAAAGGCGCATCCAGAATTTTTACGTTTTGATGCGCGGCTTGCTTTGGGATCTCAACTTCTGGTCTTTTATATATATAAATAGTGTGATGCTTCAGGATGTAATCAGGATTTTTCCACTTTGAAATATTCTGATAGCTATCGCTACCCATGATCACGGAAAATTCGTGCCGGGGGTATTTTTCCTGCAGATAGGCTAAGGTATCTGCGGTGTAGGATGGGCGTGGTAGCCTGAATTCGATATCGGATGCTTTAAGACCTGGTTCGTCATCAATTGCAAGTTGCAACAGTGCCAGCCTGTGAAATTCATTTAAAAGGGTGCCTGAAGGTTTGAAGGGGTTCTGGGGAGATACTACGAACCAGACCTGATTCAGATCGGCCTGTTGCCTGATGTGATTGGCAATTATAAGATGTCCTGTATGAACCGGGTTAAATGACCCGAAGTACAAGCCTATGCGCATTGTATATCAGGGAGTTATCTGGTAATTTCAACAAATATAGCTTCAGCTTCGTTAACGCGCAAACTTAGATTATATCCGGCAACGGTAACCGAGATTGGATCACCCCAGGGAGCAAACTGATCTAAACGGATTGATTCACCGGGAACACAACCCATTTCCATTAGTTTGAGTAGCAACTCGTTATCCTCTATGGAGTGTATTTTGCCTTTTGAGCCCGGAGAAAGTTCTGACAACTTCTTGATCATAAATCAACAACAAATGTAGCTTTGGTTTTTGTAGCATCATTACGATTTCCGAAATGAAAAGTAGCAAGCCTGTTATTCAATTCCATTTTCAAAGTGTTTGCGCGCTGCCCGAGAGACGCAGACTGAAGAACGCAATTATTGACATATTTGCCGACAACGGGGTTATTATCAATACATTAAACATAGTCTTTTGTTCAGATGCGTTTCTTCTTGATATCAATAGAGAATACTTGAATCATGATTATTATACAGATATAATCACATTTAATTTGGCGGATACGGGAGCGCCGATTGATGGGGAAGTTTATATCAGTGTCGATAGAGTTAAGGAGAATGCCCGTACTGCTGGTGTTGTTTTTAACCACGAACTACACCGGGTGATTTTTCATGGGGTTCTTCATTTATGTGGGTATGATGATAAAACGAAAGCGCAGAGGCTGGTAATGGTTGATAATGAAAATCAGTTGCTGGAGAGGTATTTTGTTTCACGTGAAACCTAACACGAATTGAGGATTGGGTTGGATTGGAGGAGGATATGGAGCACGGATTTAGGAAGGATTAAGGGATTTCACGGATGAGAGTGGTTGCATTGTTATCATATTGAATAGGGTTGTTGGATCTGAATGGCGACTCTCAATAAGTTTTAGCATGGCTATATCATATCTATTCCTGGGCATCGTCTATGTCGACAACAATTGAAAATTGCTCTTGTCTTAAGGGCATTGATTCGACACTATTAATTACACGACTGTTCCCATTGCCTGTTTGCGTGAAACCAGGCCTCGCCTGGATCTCAATCTCAACCCAAAATCGATATTATCTTACAGGCACTGACACTACAGTATTCGATACACGACTGTTGCCACTACGTGTTTGTAAGAAACCAGTATTCGCCTGGATTTAAATGCCAACAGAAAACGGCTGTTGTCCTAAACGCATTGATGCGGTACTATTAATTACACGACTGTTGTCACTACGTGTTTTTGTGAAAACCAGACACCGCTTGGATCTGCAACCCAACCGAAGGTCAGTCTTTTCTTGAAGGCCTTTGTGAAAACCAGACTCCACCTGGATAGACATCCCAACCGAAAGTCACTCTTCTCTTAAAGGCATTGATGAGACAGTATTCGGTACACGACTGTTGCTAAAGCTTGTTGTGAGGAACCAGACTTCGCTCGGATCAAAACCCTAACTGAAAATCACACTTTTATTTAAAGGGATTGATGCGACACCATTAATTACTTGACGGTTCCGACTACGCGGTTGTATGAAACCAGGCTACGCTCGGATCTAAATACCAATTGAAAATTACTGTTGTCTTAAAACCACTGATTCGACATTATCCAACACTGACTGCTGCCACCATTTCTTGTGCGAAACCAGATGTCAACTGGGGGGTATTATCATTTCTGGTAATCTATTCCATTAAAAAAGCCACCGTTTCACGTGGAACACTAAAATCCTTCACAATACGTTGCGGCCTGAAGAACTTACCTTTGCAAGTCTATGTTCCCAAAGTATGATGTAATAGTTGTTGGTGCGGGCCATGCCGGCTGCGAAGCTGCGGCAGCTGCCGCAAATATGGGCAGCAAGGTGCTGCTCGTAACCATGAATATGCAGACCATTGCCCAAATGAGCTGTAATCCTGCTATGGGTGGCATTGCAAAAGGACAAATCGTGCGCGAAATCGATGCAATGGGAGGATATTCTGGGATTGTCACTGATAAAAGCATGATTCAATTCCGGATGCTGAACAGGTCAAAAGGCCCTGCTATGTGGAGTCCCCGTGCGCAAAACGACCGGATGTTGTTTTCGCTTACATGGCGGCAAATGCTGGAAGAAACTCCGAATGTTGATTTCTACCAGGACATGGTAAAGGGAATTACCGTAAAAGATAATAGGGTTACCGGCGTAATTACCGGATTAGGACATGAAATTCAGGCTTCCTGTGTTGTATTGACCAATGGAACCTTCCTGAATGGCGTGATCCACATTGGAGAAAAGAACTTTGGAGGCGGAAGAATGGCTGAAAAATCCGCCACAGGGATCACGGAGCAGCTGGTTACCCTGGGGTTTGAGACCGACAGGCTGAAAACAGGCACGCCACCGCGCATTGATGGGAGAAGTCTTAATTATTCAAAAATGGATGAACAGCCTGGCGACGACAGCATTGTAGGCTTTTCATATCTCGACGTGCCTAAGATCAGCCCTCAACAGCAAAGAAGTTGCTGGATAACGTATACAAGTCAAACTGTTCATGATATTCTTAAGACAGGGTTTGAAAGAAGTCCCATGTTCGCCGGACGAATTGAAGGAATAGGACCCCGGTACTGCCCGAGTATCGAAGATAAAATCAACCGGTTTGCAGAAAGAGAACGTCACCAGTTGTTTGTTGAACCCGAAGGCTGGAATACGGTAGAGATTTATGTCAATGGATTTTCAACCTCTCTGCCGGAGGATGTTCAGTACGCCGCTTTGAAGTCTGTACCTGGCTTTGAAAATGTTCGAATGTTCAGGCCTGGGTACGCCATTGAGTACGACTATTTCCCGCCAACCCAGCTGAACCACTCGCTAGAGACAAAACTCATTGATAATCTGTTCTTTGCGGGTCAAATCAATGGTACAACCGGCTATGAAGAGGCCGCTTGTCAGGGATTAATGGCGGGTATCAACGCTCACCAGCGTGCCCGCAACCTGGATCCTGTGATTCTTAAGAGGAGCGAAGCATATATTGGGGTTCTGATAGATGACCTGATCACCAAGGGCACGGAAGAACCTTACCGGATGTTTACCAGTCGAGCTGAATTCCGCACGCTTTTGCGCCAGGATAATGCCGATCTGCGGTTAACTGAAATGAGCTACCGGCTTGGCCTTGCATCCCAGGAACGTATGGAAAAGGTGATCACCAAAAGGGAGGGGGTAAAAAAAATAGCGGAGGTGCTGAAAGAATTCGCCATTGAGCCAGCTGAAATCAGCGTATATCTCGATCAGAAGAACTCTGCTGCGATGGCCCAAAAACAAAGGGCGGTTCAGTTACTCATGCGCCCTAACGTGGCGCTTCAGGAACTTATGGATCATATTCCAAGGCTTGCGGCTATGCTTGAGAATTTCACGTCCGATATCATTGAACAGGCAGAAATACAACTGAAATACGAAGTGTACATCGAAAAAGAGCGGGAACTTGTAAAGCGCATGACCCAACTGGAAGAACTTGAAATACCGGAGAATTTCAATTACGATAAGATCAATTCACTTTCAAATGAAGCGCTGCAGAAATTCAAAAAGATAAAACCCCGAACGCTGGGACAGGCAAGTCGTATCAGCGGAGTTAATCCAAGCGATGTGCAGATCCTTATGGTGTATATGGGAAGATAGGGATCAGTTAATTGTCCAGCTTACATTTCCATCCTTTTCATCTTTGAGCTGAACGCCGAGCGACAATAGTTCGTTCCTGATCTTATCAGAAGTCGCAAAATCCTTTTTCTGACGGGCTTCCTTACGGATCTGAATCAGCAATTCTACTACTCCCTGCAATAGCCCATTATTGGACGCGCGTGATGGCTGCAAGCCCAGGATATCTATCAGATAAACCTTAAACTGCGTGCGCAGCAAATTAAACGTTTTTGTTGATAACGCATTGATTGACAAGTGTTTGTCTTTGAATGAGTTGATCACCGGCACCAGGTCAAACAAATTTGCCAGCACCTTTGCGGTATTGAAATCATCGTTCATGAACTCGTCCAGCTCAACGATCAGCTTATTTACTTTTTCGTTTAATGCCGGATCTGTTCCTTCGGCATTTCCGCTTTCCGGTTCCAGTTTGCCAAGATTATCATATGCTTCCGACAACCGTTTCAGTCCGCGTTCGGCTGCCTGCAATGCCTCGTTACTGAAGTTGAGCGTACTGCTGTAATGTGTTTGTAAAATAAAAAAGCGAATGGTCATAGGGCTATATGCTTTTTCAAGCAATGGATGCTGGCCGGTGAACATCTCACTCAGCTTGATCACATTGTTATAGCTCTTGCCCATCTTTTTTCCATTAATGGTGATCATGTTGTTGTGCAGCCAGTATCGGGCCGGCGCATGACCATTGCAGATAGTGCTTTGTGCTATTTCACTTTCGTGATGTGGGAATTGAAGGTCCATTCCACCTCCATGAATATCGAAAACATCACCCAGGTATTTAAAACTCATGGCAGAGCACTCAATGTGCCAACCCGGGAAACCCGCGCCCCATGGGCTTTGCCAACGCATAATGTGTTCGGGCGGAGCCGATTTCCACAATGCGAAGTCCTGTTTATTTCTTTTTTCGTGCTGTGCCTCAAGGTCACGTGTGGTTTCTAAAAGATCATCCAGCACACGACCGCTTAATTTACCGTATTGGTGATGCTCTGCGTATTTCTTTACGTCAAAATAAACAGAGCCATTCACTTCATAAGCATAGCCCTTTTCCATGATCACCTTGATCATTTCAATCTGCTCAACAATATGGCCGGTTGCAGTAGGTTCAATCGTAGGATCAAGGTTATTGAATTCGCGCATCGCCCAATGATAAAGGTTGGTGTATTTCTGCACCAGCTCCATGGGTTCAAGCTTCTCAAGCACCGCTTTTTTAGCAATCTTGTCCTCTGCTTCGCGGCCTTCTTCTTCAAAATGCCCCGCATCGGTGATGTTGCGCACATACCTCACTTTATAACCCAGGTGGGTCAGATAGCGGTATATAACATCAAATGTTATGTAAGGGCGCGCATGGCCAAGATGACTCTCTCCGCTGACGGTAGGACCGCACACATACATGCCTGCATGACCGGGTGTAATGGTCTTGAAAACTTCTTTTGTCCTTGTAAATGAATTATATACTTTAAGCTCGGCCATAGACGTGCAAAAATAGCTTATCTGGGTTCATTTTTTCAAAACCAGGTCGGCAATAACAGGATAATGATCAGAATAAGAAAGTTCAACTTTTTTACACTGAGTAACACGAAAGCGTTCATCGGCCAGAATGTAATCGATCCTTAATGTGGGAGAAATGCTTGCATAAGTGCGACCGATACCCGCGCCCCGGCGCAGAAATGCATCCTGCCGGTTGCCACGGATCTGAAAATAAGTATACGAGTTGGGGACATCGTTGAAGTCGCCGCAAAGTATGGCGGGATATGGACTGTTGTCAATTTCATTGCGAACACTTATTGCCTGTGAACCGCGGATACCATAAGCCTGCCTGAGTTTTTTCACAATTGATTTTGAGGCTTCGAGCAGGCTGTCCTCAACTTTTTTTATTTTCTCCAGGTAATGATAATCTTTTCGTCTGAACATGACCGATTGTAAGTGTGTTGTATAGATCCTGATGGTATCGCCATTCACATTCAGATCGGCAGAAATAAGACTTTCACTTGCCCTGTATTTTGAACCGTTGTACTGCAACCTTGCAGTATTCAGTATTGGAAATCTTGAAAATATGACAGGACCTACTCTGTACAGGTTATGCGATAATTTATAATCGTCAACAAAATAATGGTAAGGATAATTCAGGGTTTGCTTTATGAAGTTGATGTTGGAATCGTATTGGGGACTGTTCGATTCAAAAAACTCCTGCAGGCAAAGTACATCCGCATCCTGCTGCTTAAGAAAATTTATGATAGGAATGCGTTGACTTTGCTGTTGCTGTCTTGGGCGATACATCTGATCAAAATAATGCACATTCCATGTCAGGATGCGAACGGACTGTTCCTGCTTGTCGGGTTTAAAACCTGCCCGGAAGTTCCACGCATAAAATGATGAAATGTTAGGCCAGCTGAGAATCAACGTCACCAGCGAAAGAAATGCCCAGCGTGAACCGATCAGAATCCAGAAAATCAGGAAGCCGAAAACCAGCAGTATGAGTAACGGGAACAATAGCCCAAGCAATGCTACGATCCACCACTGACCTGGATGAAGAAAAGCGTTGGCGCAGGAAAGCATCAGGAAGGATGCTATTACAATATTCGTTATGATGAAAAAGCGCTTGGTGAGCCTCCTGAAAAAACTGCCCATTATTTGAAATTACAAATTGTCGTCTTCTGATGCCCGCTTTAAAATTTCCTTTTCCTCATCTGTAAGGAAACGAAATCCTTTCTGATTGATCTTGTCGAGGATCTCGTCAATCCGTTTTTGGGTAACATTGGGCACTTTTCTGTAAGGACTTGTTTTACCAACTTTATAGAAATGTTTTTGCCTGACCGGATTTATCTTCTTAGGCTTATCTGGATTGAATAATGTGGTGATCCAATCAAAAAATGTATTCATCCACAGGCTCCAGTCTCTTCCTCTCCGCATCTGGAAAATGAATAAAAATCCCATTGCTCCGCCAGCAATATGCGCCAGGTGACCGCCCGTGTTGCTTACTGGTATAGTGGCAAAATCAATGATCACAAATATCAAAGTCAGTACCCATAGCGGTATGCCTCCGTTAAGCATCGGAAAGATCCTGTAATCGGGCGCAAGCATGGTGGTAGCAACGGCAATGGCCATAACTCCGGCCGATGCTCCCTGGAGGGTTGAAATATCTGCCACCGAAACAAGCTTCGGAACGAGGTTGTACGACAATACAAAGAATGCGGCGCCAGCAAGTCCGCCATAAAGGAATATCGGGACGATCTTGCCATTTCCTGCCAGGTCCTGCATGATAAATCCAAATGCCCAAAGCCAGAGGAGGTTCCCAAGGATATGAAAAACGCCATCGTGCATGAACATATAGGTCAAAAGCGTCCACGGACGTCCGGCCATCTTTGAAAAATCTGCGGGAAGAATGAACCAGTCGAAAATATGACTGTAGTAAGCGTCCTTATTCAGGTTTGCCAGGTAATAAATAACGAAGATCATTTTGAAGATCAGGAATACGGTAGCAATGGTTATGATGAGATTAACCAGGTGATTGCCATCCTGACCCAGCATCATTTTTTTTCTGTATCGTTCCTCCAACGGCAAAGTCAGCTCCTTTAATTTAAATGATCACTAATCTGATAAAACGCAGACCCAGCGTGAATCGTATCTTAATTTACGTTAAGTCTGACTTTTAATTTAATAAAATTTTCGCCTGTTTGTACGGTTCCAGTAAAGTACCAGCAAAAAACCCACCAATGCGCCGCCGAGGTGCGCCCAATGGGCTACATTATCACCCGCACTGTTCTGTACGCCCATCCAAAGTTCAGCCCCGATCAGCAACAGCACCACCCATTTAGCCTTGAGCGGGAAGAGAAAATAAACGTAAATAAGGCTGTTTGGAAACAAATATCCAAATGCCGCGAGGCAACCGTAAACGGCGCCCGAGGCTCCAACCGTAGGAGTATTTATCCGAAAGTTTTCGGCGTATAAAAGCTCAAGTTGCTGGTCAAGCGGAAGCCTATGAAATATCTGCATCACCGGCTCATTCTGAAAATAAAGCGTCAACAGATGAAGCCCTGCGGCTCCAAGCCCGCACACGATGTAAAAGAGGAGAAATCTTTTCGGTCCCCAGATATTTTCAAGCGTGCTGCCAAACATCCACAACACGAACATGTTCAGAAAAATATGCCCGAACCCACCATGCATGAATAAATGGGTTATCAATTGATGCGGCTTGAAGTAAACCGAATGAACATCGTGCAGCGCAAATGTGTGTTCAAGCCAGGGTGAACCCATTCGTTCAAACGTGAACTGTGCGAAAAACACCAATCCATTTACGATTAGCAGGTTTTTTATGATCAGCGGAAGTATCTCAAACCGTGTCGGACGGAATTCAGACATCAGAGAAAAAGTTTGGGTAAAGATAGTTCACCAGTTAACTGAATGTCCACTCAAACCTCAAATCAAACTATTTTTACCTTTTCATTTTAAACATTGAACATTGCAGATAAACTCAAAGCTTCCAAAGGTAGGCACTACGATATTTACCGTAATGAGCGGACTGGCCGCCGAACACAAAGCTGTAAACCTTGGCCAGGGATTTCCCGACTTTCCAATGGACAGTGAACTGACCGCAATGGTAAACGCGGCCATGGTCAATGGCTTCAATCAGTATGCACCCATGCCGGGCTGGATGCCATTAAGGGAAGCGCTGTCTGAAAAAGTAAAATTGCTTTATGCAACCTCTGTTCAGCCCGATAGTGAGATCACCATTACACCCGGAGGCACCTACGCAATTTATACCGCGCTAACCACCATCCTGCAGCCCGGAGATGAGGTTATTGTGTTTGAGCCCGCATACGATAGTTATATACCAAACATTGAGATCAATGGCGCGAAGGCGGTTCGTATCAATCTGCTTTTTCCTGATTATAAGATCGATTGGGAATTGGTTCGGCAGAGAATAAGCTCCCGCACAAAGGCAATTCTGATAAACTCTCCCCACAATCCAACTGGCAGTGTATTGGAAGCGGATGATATTGAGCAACTGCGTTCAATTGTCAGGGACACCAATATTTTTATTGTTAGCGATGAGGTTTATGAACACCTGATCTTCGATGGACTTACCCATCACAGTATGCTGCGATATCCCGACCTGCTGGAGCGAAGTTTTGTTTGTTTTTCATTTGGAAAAGTTTATCACTGCACGGGATGGAAACTTGGGTATTGCATTGCCCCGGCTGACCTTACAAAAGAGTTCAGGAAAGTACACCAGTTCAATTGTTTTACCTGTCATACACCTTCACAGGTAGGACTTGCGGGTTTTTTGAAAAATACCGAAGCATACACCTCACTTGGAAAATTCATGCAGGCAAAACGCGACCATTTTATTGAATTGATGAAACAAACGAGGTTCGACCTTCTGAACAGCAGTGGCAGCTATTTTATTTGCGCTAAATACGATCGCATCAGTAATGAACCAGACAAGGAAATTGCGATCAGGCTCACAAAAGAATTGGGCGTGGCTACCATTCCCGTATCTGCGTTTTACCAGGATGGTAAAGATGATCATGTGCTGAGATTCTGTTTTGCCAAGAAGAACGAAACGCTGGAAGCTGCAGTAGAAAAACTGGCCAAAGTTTAATCCCCTCTATTATTTCAAAGCGGTTACAATAATGAACGGGATTGATAAGAAATATCATGGCATTTTCTACATGCTGCTGGCAGCAATGGGGTTTTCTATTATGGGCGGCGCCGCGAAAGTTTTGAAAGACTCGTTTAATGCCGGTCAGTTGGTGTTTTACAGAAATGCTGTAGGAATGATTTTCCTGTTGATTGGATTTGCACGCAAACCACCCGTAAATAAAGGTGGCAAATTGTCGTGGCTCGCATTCAGGGGCATAATGGGAACGATCGCATTGTATACCCTGCTGTACTGCATACTTCACATGCCTCTTGGAACGGCAATGACCTATAACCTTACTTCAGCCATTTTCATTGCTGTATTCTCATTTCTATTGTTTGGCGAATACCACGGCCTCCGTGTACTGGCAGCAGTGCTTATAGGATTTGCGGGCATGCTCCTTATTTATAAGCCAAACATGCACCTGCCGATTCCTTATCACCTGGCCGGACTGGTTTCGGGCATTACCTCAGCGCTGGCGTATATGACCGTTGGAAAAATTGCCCCTTTTTACGACGCAAGGATGATTGTCTTATCGTTCCTGTTTTTCGGATTGGCGGTTCCATCCGTTTCTATGCTGCTTCATTACGGCGCAGGGCTTCAGGTAGACGGATTGTTTATAATAAACTGGAAATGGCCGGCCAGCAACGAATGGCTCTTTATTCTGATGATGGGCCTTGCTGCGTTGTTTGGTCAGTATTTCGTTACGAAAGCCTATGGGGCCGATAAAGCAGGTATCGTATCGGCTATCGGTTATGCGAATATTGTTTTTTCTACAGTCATCGGAATGATGCTGGGCGACGCGTTCCCGGATATCCTGTCATTCACCGGCATCTGCTTAATCATTGGAAGCGGGATATTGATATCACTTGTAAAACGGCGTACGGGGAAGGCTGCCTGAGCAGGTAATAAAAAAAGTCAAAAAAGATTTGGAACTTCAATTCCCTTCATCGTATATTTGCGATATGTATTTGAATAATGGCGCCACCCGCGTCATTTTTTTAGAACATATTCATCGTAAATAAACGATAAATGGCTATCAACAAAAAAGAAGAGTTCACCAAAAAAGAACAGGAGCTGTCGGCCTTTGCAAAAGCGCTGGCCCATCCTGCGCGAATAGCGATACTAAAGGTACTTGCGCAGCGGAATGAATGCATATGCGGAGAGATCGTTGATATCCTTCCCCTGGCGCAGTCAACCGTTTCGCAGCATCTGAAAGAATTAAAGGAAGCCGGATTGTTTGATGGCTCGGTAGATGGTCCGCGATCCTGCTATTGCATAAACTGGAAAGCGTTCGAAAAATTCTCCTCGGAATTCAATTCACTTTTCAATACCCTGAAAGTTAATAATGAAAAAGCGTGTTGTTAATTACTAAAATAAAATAAAGCGATTACCATGAATACATCCACAGAGCTTAAGCAGATCGTAAAGGAAAAGTATGGTGAAATTGCACTCCAGAGCCGCGAGCAGAATGCAACTTCATGTTGTGGCGCTACCGGATGCGGAACTACTGATGTGTACAACATCATGGCCGACGATTACACCAAACTGGAAGGATACAATGCCGATGCTGACCTGGGACTTGGATGCGGACTGCCTACGGAATTTGCGCAGATCCGTGAGGGCAATGTTGTTATTGATC
The DNA here is from genome assembly GCA_036402175.1 of Chitinophagaceae bacterium. Taxonomy (GTDB): domain Bacteria; phylum Bacteroidota; class Bacteroidia; order Chitinophagales; family Chitinophagaceae; genus DASPKM01. Next base: position 63,034 of record DASWTK010000052.1, read on the forward strand.
TGGGAAGCGGGGCGGGCAATGATTGCTTCATTGCAAGAAGATTTACGGGAGAAAAGGGAAAGGTCATTGGCGTTGATTTTACAGAAGCAATGGTTGAACGTGCAAGGGAAAATGCAGAGAAAGCAGGGTTCAACAATGTGGAGTTCAGGCTGGGCGATATTGAAAGCCTGCCGGTGACTGCCAATCGGGCCGACGTTATTATCAGTAATTGTGTTTTGAACCTGGTCCCGAATAAACACAAGGTCTTCAGCGAAATTTATCGTGTGCTGAAGCCTGGCGGGCATTTTTCAATTTCCGATATCGTGCTTGACGGAACTTTGCCCGATCGACTAAGGCAGGCCGCTGAAATGTACGCGGGTTGCGTTTCGGGTGCTATCCAGGAGAAAGAATATCTGGCCATTATTGAAGAAGCGGGATTTGTGAACATGAATGTGCAGAAAAGAAAAAGGATCATCGTACCCGACGAAATTTTACTGAACTACCTGCCGGAAGAAGCGTTGCAGGATTTGAAAAAAAGTGAAATGGGAATTTACAGCATCACGGTATACGCGGAGAAACCAGCAAAGGACGATCGGGCCTGCTGTGAACCGGGAAGCGGATGCTGCTGACAATTTGTTTTCTTAATCATAAACATAAAGCCATGAAAGCAAATCAAAAAGATCCTGGTTGCTGCGGATCGGGCAGCACATGCGGCTGCGGCCAGACAGGATGTTGCTAAAAAGCAGAAGCCAGCGGTGTTAAGCCGTTGGCTTCATCATTTATATTTGCACAATGGAAAGTATCAACACAATTGTATTTGATCTTGGCGGTGTTCTCATTGACTGGAACCCGGATTATGTTTACAGGACAATTTTTGAGGATGAAGAAAAGATGCGCTGGTTCTACAATAACATCTGCACACCGGCCTGGAATGAAGAACAGGACGCTGGCCGTTCGCTGAGCGAAGCAACTGAACAACTGGTAACGCAGTTTCCCGATCACGAAGAAAATATCCGCGCTTATTATGATCGTTGGGAAGAGATGCTTGGCGGACCAATTCACGGCACCGTTGAGATCTTCCGTAAACTGAAGAATGAAACAGACTGCAGGTTATATGCGCTGACCAACTGGAGTCATGAAACTTTTCCGGTTGCGCTGGAGCGGTACGACTTTCTTCATTGGTTTGATGGACGCCTGGTTTCGGGCGAGGAGAAAACAAGAAAACCATTTGTAGAAATATATGAGCTGCTGATCGACAGGTTCAATATTCTGCCACAACAGTCAATTTACATAGACGATAATGTTCGCAATCTGGAACCCGCTGCCGCCCTGGGTTTCCGCACCATTCACTTCAGATCTCCGGAGCAATTAAGAGACGAACTGGGCAGGTACAGGATTGAATAAAACGCCTCCCGCCGGTTTTCAAATCAGGATCAAATCCCCCTAAAAAGAGGATCAAAACTTCAGACTTTGTTAAACAACTTATGTCGGTTATCCTTTAACGTTTTATAGCAGGGCCCGGTACTGAATTTGCCCTTTTCATGCAAAGGAATCAATTTAACATGAAAAGGATAACAGGGTTATTGATGATGACTGTTTCCATCAGTTTGCTGGTTTCCTGCGGATCAGTAGGTGGGTTCAAAGCATCATCCAAAGAAGACAAGGATTTGTTCAAAGCCATTAAGGCAATTGAAAAATCAAATCATGCCGAAGCCAGGAAAGACCTGCCGGGCCTGTACCAGCAATCGGTGCAAAGGCGTGAGCTTGCCATCACATCTTACAAAAATTCAAATTCTCCAGAGCGCTGGCCGAAAATAGTGGCGGAGCTTGAAGCGCTTCAGAATATTTACGCTGCAATCAATTCATCTCCTGCGGTTGCCAGACTGGTACCGGCTCAGGATTATACGACCCAAATCCGCGAAGCGAGAGAAAAGGGAGCCGAAGAATATTATGAAAGAGGTGTGGAATACCTCAAAGTTGACGACCGTCTGAACGCACGCAGGGCATATGATGCATTCAATGCCGCTAACCGCCTGTATCCTAATTACAGGAATGCATCTTCACTAATGAGTGAAGCGCGTGAAAGATCAATACTCGACGTGGTGATCAATCCGATACTTTCAAGAGGTTATGTTTACGGTAACGCAGGCTTCAGAACCGACAATTTTCAGCGTGACCTTGTACGCGACCTGGGAGGTTCTTATAACAATGGATCGGGCAGCGCGAGATTTTATACAGATTGGGAAGCCCGGAGCAGGAATGTTGATCCCGATTGGATCATTGACCTGAATTGGGATAACGTATACATTTCACCTTCAAGAGATCGCAGTTATACCCGCCAGGTGAGTAAGGATATTCAGATTGGAAAGGATACCAGCGGAAAGCCGGTTTACAAGACCGTGAGCGCAACGCTATATATCACTCAACGAACAGTAAATGCGAGGGCAGATATGGAATACCGTGTTACAGATCTGGCTCAGCGGTCAGATGTTGAATGGAACAGGATACCAGCTTACCTTGACATGAATATTGAACAGGCAACTTACAGGGGCGACTCAAGAGCGTTGAGCGAGTACGACTGGGCACTGATCAATAACAGCAGGCAATACAGGTATGTAAATGAATCTGATATAATGGACGCTATGTATGCAAGGGTATATCCTCAGTTACGAAGCCGGATTGAGACACTCACAAGATGGTAATGAATTTTAGTTGAACGGCTATAGGCACAAACAAACAGCCCCACATTCATGCGGGGCTGTTTTATTATTCAGAGGGGTTAATTTGTTATTGCCTTGTCAGAGACTTTGGAGAGGTAGGGGTTAGCCCGCTTGTTTGCACCAGTAAAGACTTCTCGCCATGGAAAACGGTATCGTTCGATACCCTTGTTTTTAAATGGGGTGATGTACGGTTGCTCACATAATATCCTTTGAATGGATTCTTATCATTTTCTTCAAATGAGGGATTTGTGATATCAAGTTGAATCCAGTCATTCTCCTCTTTTATGTAAAACTGAACGTGGTCGAAGTAAAAATCACCGTTTCCATTCACGGCCGAATAAAACCAGAGTTTCCACGCTTCCGAGGGGACAATACCGGAAATGGTATAAATAGTCCAGCCATTCTCAGTAACGGTTTCTTTTGTAAAACTTGAATTGTTTATAAAGTCATCCATTCCCTTGCCGGCAGCTACTCCATTTATCCGGACCTTGGAAAATGTATCTGCGGGTAATGCCTTTACAGCAATCTGGTATTTGAATTCTTTTCCGCGCAGTTCTTTTGCGGGGACTTCTTTTACAAAATACATTTCGTCGGGGAAGTAAAACCAGTCGGCCTGACTGAAGGCGGAAAATTGAAAACCGGCCACTACCAGGACAGAGAGTATTAGTTTTTTCATGAGGGTTGGATTGGATTCCATGAAAAGAACGCCTAAACAGGTTGTTTTATTTTGATTCAAAACAGTGCTGGCACTTTGTTTGGGGCATCTTTATCAGTGAGACCGGTTAGCCAGTTTAAAATATTCGCGTTTTGCCTGCTGACATTGCCTTCATGCGGGCAAAACCGCTATGAATCCAACCCGGAGCACATTATAAAGCCCGTAAATACAGAGAATAAGACAGTTGCGATTCAGGAAAAAAAACAATACAGGTTCCCTGAAAGTACATTGACGGTAGATAACGAGTTTGAAGGCGCCCGGCTTAACGGTGCCAGCTTGACAGGAAACACCCTGAGTTTGATCATCGAGCCTGAAAACGTTCCGATAAACGGCAGTAGCTGGTATGCGTTCAGAATTACCTCCCGGAAAAAGCAAATGATCACTATTGAACTCAATTACAGCCAGGCAAGTCACCGATACCAGCCTAAATGGAGCAGTAATGGTGTAAGCTGGAAACCGGTTGACAAAAAACTGATCCGGCAGGACAATGAAGGCAGGAAAGTATGGTTTGATTTGAGGGTTCCTGCCGGAACCCTTTGGATCGCTGGCCAGGAGGTGATACCATCGGGTAAGGTTATTGGCTGGTGCCGAAAAATGGACAGATGGTCCAGGGTCAGGTACAGCATAATAGGTACTTCCGTAATGGATCGGGTTATTCCATGCCTGGATATTTATGAAGGCAAGAAGGAAAATAAACAAATCATTGCCATTCTTGGCCGGCAGCATCCGCCTGAAGTAACGGGATATTTTGCTTTACAGGAATTTGTGGAGCGTTTGCTAAGACACGAAAACGCTTCATTGTTTTTTAGAAAATACCGTGTCATCGTATTGCCGCTGATAAATCCCGATGGTGTTGACATGGGTCATTGGCGGCACAATGCGAACGGGGTGGATCTGAACCGTGATTATGCGCAGTATCACCAACCTGAAATAAAAGCTGTGAAAGATGCACTTGTGGAAGCTGCAGCAGAAAGTAAGTCAACTGTTTTAATGGGATTGGATTTCCATTCAACGTATGAAGACGTTTTTTATACCAACAGGGAGGACAAAGGAGTAAACTCGGCACATATCAAGGATGCATGGCTGGCATCGATTCAAAAAAAGCTAAAGCAGCATAATTATAAACTGAAAGAAGAAAAGCACAGTGTATACAGTAACGCATCGGCGCAACACTGGTTTTATCATGAATTCAAGGCGGTTGGCATCACGTATGAAATTGGCGATGATACGCCAAGGGAATTTATAACGGTTAAGGCCAGGGCCTCGGCCGACGCGCTCATTAGCATTCTACTTAAAGAGCTGGTAAACAAGTAGGCTCATAAGATAGGCAAGGCCGGTCATATATAGCAATTGAATAAGGGGCCACTTCCAGCTGCGTGTTTCGCGTTTAACAATAGCAAGTGTGCTCATACATTGCATGGCAAATACGTAAAAGATCATAAGGGAAAGACCAGTAGCCAGCGTATAAACTTTTGAGCCGTCGGGTCTTTTAGCCTGTTGCATTTTTTCGCGAAGCAGTAAACTTTCCTCGGATTCGTTTTCGCCTACGCTGTAAAGTGTTGCCATGGTGCCTACAAACACCTCACGGGCGGCGAAGGATGTAATCAGTGCGATGCCGATTTTCCAATCGTAACCCAGCGGCCTGATTGCCGGTTCAATTGACTTACCGAGTATACCCGCATAGGAATTTTCAAGCATGGCAGTCCGTTTCTGATGTTCAAGTGTTTCGCGTTCCGCTGGTTGCGCCTGTATGCGGGTATCGTACTGAGCGGCTACCTTTTCCATTCTGTTTCCCGGCCCGAACGAACTCAGCGCCCATAAGACAAGGCTGATAAGCATGATGATCTTCCCTGCATCTACAATAAAGATCTTTGCTTTCTGAACCATTGTGATAAGTATGTTGTTCCATCGCGGCGATCTGTAAACAGGCAATTCCAGAATGAAAATGCTTTTTTCTTTCAGCCTGATGAACCATTTGGCAACATACGAAACCACCAGTGCCATAACCAGCCCGAGTATGTAAAGGCCCATCATCACCAAACCCTGCAGACTCAGAAATCCTATAAAATATGTTTGCGGTATTACCAGCGCTATGAGTATTGTATAAACCGGCAACCTTGCGCTGCAGCTCATAAGCGGTGTGATAAGTATGGTGAGCAGCCGCTCTTTTTTATTCTCAATATTCCTTGCACTCATGATTGCCGGCACTGCGCAGGCGAAGCCGCTGATCATGGGCATAACACTTTTTCCGTTAAGACCCACCTTACGCATAAGCTTATCCGTTAGGAAGCTGATGCGGGCCATATAACCCGTGTCTTCCAATAAAGTTATCAGTCCGAAAAGAATCATGATCTGCGGAACAAAAACAAAAATCCCGCTGAGGCCTGCGAGTATACCATTTACGAGCAGGTTACTGAACCAGCTTTCCGCCATGGAGCTGCTGACAAATCCGCCCAGTTTTGCGAAACTCCATTCAATCAGTTGCATGGGATACTCTGCCAGCCAGAAAATGCTTTGAAATAAAATGAAAAGCACAACCAGCAGGATCACATATCCCCACCTGCGGTGAAGAAGAACATCATCGAGCTTGTCGGTGATCAGTTTCTTCTGCATGGGGTCGGGTTCCGCAACGGCATGCTGCATTACCTGTTTAATGCGATGATAACGGCGAAGGATCTCTTCTGCCTGGACACGTGTATGATTAAATTGATTCTCCTGTTCAATTGTTTCGATCTTCACCTGTATATCGGTAGGCAGTATAAAACTTTCATGGTTGATCAGGTAATGGATCGCCCTGTAATCGCTCAGTTCGGGCAATAACTCCTGCATTCCGCTGACAGCTTTATTTGCCAGGGCTGAACTCTCGATAAAATTGCGGGAGGGAACTTTATATTGATGCAGCGCCGTAAGCTCAACGGCTTTCTTTAACTGAACAAGACCTTTGTTCTTTCGCGGATTGATTGAAATTACTGGCACGCCCAGCGATCTTTCCAGTTCTTCCAGGTCAACCCTGATTCCCTTTCTCTTTGCGATGTCAAGCATTGTAAGTCCGATAACAACGGGGATCTTAAGGTCTATGATCTGGGAGGCAAACAACAGGTTTCGCTGAAGATTACTGGCATCGGCCACCAGCACCACCATATTTGGGCGGATTTTTTTGTCCTGCTGCATGAGTACCCGGTAAGCAACCCATTCATCTTCCCTGCGCGGATAGAGACTGTAAGTTCCGGGAAGGTCAATGATAACAGCAGAGAGGTCGGGCGAGATTTCACAATGGCCAACCTTTTTGTCAACGGTAACGCCTGGAAAATTGCCAACCTTCTGGTGCAGGCCCGTCAATGCGTTGAAAAGGGATGTTTTGCCGCTATTGGGGTTACCTACCAATGCTATATGTATCGGATTGATGCTCACTGATTCAACCCGCAAAGCTAACTGTATGAAACAGAATCCATTTACGATTTGAGGAACATGACGTTTACCATTTGTGAATGTTCAGCTTACCAGCTTCATAAAATGGCAAAACGTTGGCAACATCGGGAGTAAGGCAGTAGCGGATGTCCTTTTCCAGTCCAAATCCTGTAAGGCGATGGTAATGAGAAGCATTTTTTTCTTTCATGAAAGTATACAGGTCATCTTTCGCGCTCAGGTAAAGCGTTTCTGCCATATTGGATGAATCGCAGTTTATGGTAAAATGTTCTTTTACCCGGTTAATGACAGCGCCGGCAAAAAGGGTGTCTTCCATATTCAACCTGTCTTTCCAGGCTGCGCAGGCCAGGATGGTATATTGATTCTTTGATACCAGGTAATCTGCAACTGCTGAAAGGTTGGGAAAAGATCCGGTAATGATCGTTTGCGCGCCTTTTTCTATCGCCATATGCAGCAAGCGGGTACCATTGGTGGTAGTAAGCACAAGGTTTTTCCCTTTTATGAATGATTCGGGATATTCAAAGGGTGAATTGCCGTATTTAAGTCCTTCGGCAACTTTTCCATCGCGCTCTCCGGCCGTATAACACTCCATTTGTTTACCCAGTTCAATGCACCTGCTGACACTATCAACAGGAATGATACTTTTAGCGCCATTGAACAAAGCGGTTGCAATAGTAGATGTTGCGCGGAGCACATCAATTATTACAACTATCGCATTATTCAGATCGTATAAATGTAAAAGTGCGGGAGAAAGAGATGTATATAGATGGGGTTTAGTCTTATCGGGCTTCATTCATTATTTGTTTAATACATGCCTCCACTTTTCGCTCTCCGCATATTCCCTGATCACCTGGTTGCGATGCTCTATTAGCCTGCGAAGATAATTGGTCAGATACAGTTTACTGAATATACGTCCGATGCTTCCATACGGCGCTTCAAAATTCATGATATCGATCATGATCGTACCATTCTCAACCGGCTTAAAATGGTGCTGGTGCACCAGCGACTTAAAATCACCCTCCGACATTTCATCACTGAACGAAAATGGTTTTTCGAATGTGGTGATCCGTGATTTAAGGATCCTGATCTTTCCGAGGTGTTTTGCTTTCCAGGTGACCGAATCGTTGAGGTTTACCAGGCCGGTAGTGGTGCCGGCCACTGCTTCTGCTTTGGTATGCGACATTGATTTTTTATGAAGATCAATGCTTCTGCAAAGGTCAAACACACGCTCAACGGGTGCGGATACGAAGGTGGTTACATGAATGGTTGGCATTTTTCAAGGGGATTGGTGCTTTTTCCCAGAAAAAATTGAGCCAAAATCAGATCACTGGAATGGGACTTTCACAACTCTGGCCTGCAAAAGCTTATCTCTGACCTTGATGTATATTTTGGTATCAATAGCGGTTGAAAAATTAGTTACATAACCCAGTCCGATGGCTTTACCCAATGAAGGCGACTGCGTTCCGGATGTAACAATTCCTATGGGCGTTCCGCTATAATCCTTGATCTCATAACCGTGCCTGGGAATACCTTTGTCGATCATTTCAAATCCTACCAGTTTCCTGGTTACACCCTGTTCTTTTTGTTTCTGAATGATGTCTCTTGCGGTAAAATCCTTTGTGAATTTGGTGATCCATCCAAGGCCTGCTTCCAGCGGGCTGGTAGTATCGTCGATGTCATTTCCATAAAGGCAATAACCCATTTCCAATCTTAATGTATCGCGGGCGCCCAGTCCAACCGGTTTTAATCCCTGCGGGCCGCCAACCTCAAATATTTTATTCCAGATAGTTTCGGCTGCGTCATCCTTATCTTCGAAATAGATCTCCACTCCTCCTGCACCGGTATAACCTGTTGCGCTTACCAGTACATTTTCAACACCTGCAAATCTTCCTTTTGTGAAAGTGTAATATTTAAGATTGAGAATGTCCATTTCAGTAAGCGGCTGAAGGATCTTGGTGGCATTGGGTCCCTGAACTGCAAGAAGACATGTCTTTTCGGAAATGTTATGCATTTCCGCATTTTTAGTATTGCGGCGCTTGATCCAGTCCCAGTCTTTTTCAATATTGGAAGCGTTCACCACAATCATGTAAACATTATTCTCTTCAATACAGTAAATGAGCAGGTCATCAACAATCCCGCCTTCTGTATTTGGCATACAGGTATACTGGGCTTTGCCGGCAGTTAATTTGGAAGCATCGTTTGTTGTAACCCGCTGGATAAGGTCAAGCGCATCCGGGCCTTTCAGAATAAATTCACCCATATGACTTACATCAAATATCCCCGCGTTATTGCGCACCGCCTGGTGCTCATCGTTGATACCTGAATAGGAAATAGGCATGTTATATCCTGCGAACTCTGCCATCTTTGCTCCCAGTGCAATGTGCTTGCTTGTGAAAGGAGTATTTTTCATAATGGCGCAAAGATAACGTACCATCATCAGAAAACTGCCGGCTGAATACAGGCTGCATGACTTGATCCGCAGATCACAAAAACCCTTTCTCCTTTCGATAACAATTCGCGGATTGCACAAACCAGTTGTTTATTGCGGAGATCATTAATGGCAGCAAGATAATTTGACAGATACCCCGGCATTTCGTACTCGTCTGAAACGTTCCTCCAGTCTGGTCCTTCCGGAAAATGCTTTTTCCATGCCTTGTCAACATCTGCAGCGGAGCGGAACTGTTCGTGAAGACCAACATATTTCGCGCGGCCGAGATATTCTTCAATGTATTTATCCGGTGAGGCGGGCTTGCCAAATCTCAGCGAACTGAAATAGGGAGAAAGTATCTGCGCCAGCGCAATCTGTTCTGCACTAAATGTGGCGGATAGTTTTTTCGCAAGTTCCTCTTTGGAAAGATCCCAGTTGTAAAGAGGTACACCTGTTTTATTCGCGAGCGCTTTTACCTTTCCGCCTTCTCCAAGTGTTTTTACGGGATCCATGAAACCGGGAAGTAAAAAGTCGAGTCGTCCTTCCACCAATGCGATGGTAGGATTCAGTTTTTTCCATTTGAAATCTATTTCGGCGATCTGCGGATCCTTCGGATCACGTGTATGCGTTGCTCCGAAAACCACAAGATTATTTTTTTCCAGTATCAACGGACGCGGGTGGTCTGAGATAGCATCATATTTACTGAAAGGGACAATGGCAGGATTGCTGCATTCGGCCACAGGAAAATATGAAGGTGATTTCCATGCCACCAGATAAATTACCCCCAGCAGCAGGACGATTACTCCCAAAAACCATGCGGTTATTTTAAAGATCTTTTTGAGCATAACGAAGGGTGTTTTAAAAATTGCAGTATGATAATAGTTGGTATTTCCCGGTGCGGATTAAAATTGTTCTTAAGGGTAAGGATAAAAAAAGAGCCCTCATGTTTCCGGAGGGCTCTTGTCCAACTTCAACCCCGCCTGGATTCCCATTTAATCAGGATTAGGCGGCGGGATTGGTTATCGGGCAGATCGGCTTAACATGTATATGGGTGAAACCATTTCCATTGAAGTGTCATTGGCAGGCGCCTTGCGCTCTTCTTCAGATTTTGAAATATCTTCCTGTGGTTTAGTTGTATCTTTTTTGTCAGGCTGACGTTGCTCAATTCTTTCCTGGTAACGGTATTCGCGGCGTTCCGAATCAACATTTCCTTCCACTTTCACCCTGATACCATTGGCTTCTATGTTCGCCTTGAAGTTCCTGTCTCGGGTAGTATCAACTTTTACGTCTGGATCATTTGTTCTTTCAAGACCGCTTTGCGTCATTACGTATTCAACATTACTTCTCCAGCCGTATGAGTTATCCCAGTTATCATCCCATTCCACATTCCATCCACGTCTGCGGTTAAAGTTTACTGTGAACCACTCGTAAGAATCGATGCTGCGATCCATCTCGATCTTTTTTCCTACAGGTACTTCAATTACAATCAGCACCCGCTGGTTTCTGAATTTTTCATTTCTGCTGATCGCAAATCCTTTAGGAAGCACCAGTGTGCTATCGCGCTGGGAAGGATTGAACGAGATTTTTTCTGCCAACTGTCTTGCTATCGCTGGGTTTTTACCGCGGCTGAAGCTGATCTTGTGTACGTGGTAAAGCGAATCTTTGCTTTTTACAATATTCACGCGAACCGTATTCAGCATCAGTGTATCCTGATTGATACCGTAGATCGGCCATTCTTCGTCCCATTCAATTCCGAACCAATCACCGCCATAATAACGCACGTTGCTTTCTTCCACATCAACAAACAACTTTCCTGTTGGCGGTTGCGTGATGGAGAGCTCTTCCTGCTTTTCGGATCCTGTTTTGAAATTGCGTGTGAACATGCCCGCCAGTATTATAAAACTTATCAAACCAATGGTCCACAGGCTGCCGAACATATATCCGAGGTAATTGTTTTTGCTGCGCACGCCTACTATGCGGCGGATAAGCCATATGATCAACGCTATAATAGGAACTCCGAGAAATAATATCAACGATGACCAGGCCAGCGTATTCTGCCAGAATCCTTCCAGTACAAAATCTTTAAAAGGGAAGGCTACAAATCCGCCAAAGAGTAATCCCATGAGCACTCCAAAGAGCGAAAGCGCAATAATACCTGCAATGAAAAGGAAGAAGGCTTTGAAAAGTATGCCGATCACCTGTGCAATATTGCTTCCGGCAGATCGCGCAATCGGAGCCGCTTCAGAACCAAAAGCTCTTGCCTGTGTTCCTGCAGCCTGTCCGTATGTTTTAGCCTGCTGTCCGAATTTCTGCGCAGTCTCTTTTACTTCCGCGCCCCAGTTCTGCGCTTTTGACTTAAAGCTTTCAAGGTCTTCCTTTACAGTATCGCGAATTGAATTAAGGTCTACTTTTTCACCGCGCATCTCAAGCTTTTCTGTTGCGGTAACTGCAACAGGAACTGCGATCCATAATATTATATATGTAACGAAGAGTGTAAAGCTGAGTGAGCCGGTAACCATTTTAGGTCCCCACCATATATCCCAGTCGCCCCACCAGTAATTAAATGGCCCGGATATCAAACCTATGATCAGGGGAAGTGCGAATATCAACCGTGGAATCCATGTGCTGATATTAAAATATGCAGCAAGACCACCACAAACTCCGCCGATTACCTTGTCGTCTGCACTGCGGTACAGTCTTTTTGTAATATTTGACTGGGCCGATTGTGAAGGAACAATTATCCAGAGGATAATATATACCCAGAACAATGCGCCGATGAACACTACAAACAGGATCCGCATTACTACAGGATCGATGCCCATATAATTTGCAAGTCCGCTACAAACGCCACCCAGTATCTTATCGTCTGCATTACGGTACAGGCGTCCGCGACCGCGGGCATAAGAGTAGTTTGGTTCATATGGTGGTTGCGGAGTTGCTCCACTAAAAGTGCTGCTGCTGGCAGTTGATGCGCCAGGTCCGGTGCCTTCTGCATCAGCCTGTTCAAAATCAGCGGGTCTTCCCATGCCTGCGATAACTGCATTCACATCGTCGTCGGTAATACAGGTAGCTCCTTTTTTGAGGCGCTCTGAAAATAATTCGGCAATGCGGCCTTCGATATCATTGATGATCTCGTCACGCCCTTCCTCATTTGCGAAGTATTTCCGAAGACTGTCGACGTATTGCTGCAATATATCATAAGCAGTCTCCTCGATCGGGATAACCCGGCCCTGGAAATTTATGTTTATGACTTTTTTCATGATGACTTATGTTGTTGGTGGTTGAAGTTATATGTTGGATGTACTGTCTGATGGTATATTGGCCAGTTGTTCGTTCTTCGTTGCCAGGGTATTCACTGCATTTGCCAGCTCGTTCCAGGTGGCTTCTAATTCACGGTAAAACTGCAGCCCTTTATCTGTCAGCGAGAAATATTTCCTGGGAGGACCTGAATTGCTTTCCACCCAACGGTAAGTAAGCATATCAGCATTCTTTAATCGTGTAAGCAAGGGGTATAGGGTTCCCTCCAGTATCTGCAGGTTGGCCGCCCTCATTTCCTCCACGATGTCACTCGGGTAAGCCTCACCTCGGCGGATAATGGAGAGAATGCAAAACTCCAGTATCCCCTTCCGCATCTGGCTTTGTGTATTTTCAATATTCATAGTTGCTAGAATTTTCCCTGCCTGCAACCCTCCGCTATATGCGGAGAGGTTGAGGTCAGGCTTTGTTGTATATGTTGATTAAGGATAGCCATTTTTGAAATTGATAAAACAAAGATAAGGGAGTTTTTAGTACTATGCAACACAAAGTACCTAAGTAATAAAGGTAATTTAGATAGAAAGATAATTGGCAAAGCCAGAAAACTATGATTATCAGCAGGATATGAGGTGAAATATTTTTTAAAATATTTTTTGCTGATTGGATAAATGGCAATTAAAAAAATATGAACGGCATAAAAAAACGGCCTTTGAGGGGCCGTTTTTAATACTTTATGTTCGTTTCCTTACTTTTTCAAACCAATTTCCCTGAGTCTTTCGTCGAGGTATTCACCTGCGGTTGCATCTTCATAAGCTTTGGGATGTTTTTCATCAATACAGCTTTCAAGGCAAGCCAGGCTCATATCTCCTTTCGGATGTAGAAAAAATGGAATGGAAAACCTTGAAGTATGCCACATCTCTCTTGGAGGGTTTACTACCCGGTGGGTGGTCGACTTCAACTTATTATTGGTAAGGCGTTGAAGCATATCACCCACATTCACAACTATCTGTTCCGGCAAAGAGGTCACTCCTACCCATTCATTCTGTTTTGTAAGAATCTGCAGGCCATCGGCCGATGCACCCACAAGCAATGTGATCAGGTTGATGTCTTCATGTTGCTCTGCCCTGATAGCCGATTTAGGCTCAGATGTTATGGGAGGATAATGAATAGCCCTGAGTATGGAATTGCCATTGTGGACATATTCGTCGAAATAATGTTCGTCCAGTCCCAGGTAAAGCGCTATTGCCTGAAGCAGCGCCCTGCCCGATCTTTCAAATGCGCGGTATGCCTGGCGTAGCGTTGGATTGAATTCGGCGATCTCATTGATAGATACGTTTGCCGGATAATCATCTTTTACTGGCTCGTTGTCTTCCACTTCCTGTCCGTACTGGAAAAACTCCTTAAGATCCGGCGCTTCACTGCCTTTTGCGTGTTCCCTTCCAAAAGAAGTATAACCGCGCTGGCCAGCGAGCCCGGGAACTTCATATTTCTTTTTAGCGTCCAGCGGCATAGCGAAAAACTGCTGTACATATTTGTACAAACGTTGAATCAGTTCATCGGGAATGCCATGGTTTTTTACAGACACAAACCCGAACTCTTCATATGCCCTGCCCAGATCATTCACGAATTTTTGTTTCAATTGCGGATCCCCGCTCAGGAAGTCGGCAAGATTTACAACTGGTATAGCCATAGCAAGCGATTAAGCGGTTAAGAATTTTGTAAGTAGATTTACCCGAAATTACAAACTTTCATGCATCGCGTACAGGCGGCACTTCTTTTATTATCCGTTGTTTCAACCCTGGCCTGCTCTCCATCCTATACGCGATATATCGGTAATTATAAGTTCGTTGAGCCCAGCCAGGAACCGGATTATTCCAGGCTCGACTACTGGGCCGCGCATCCATATAAGAAAGATCCTTCAGATAGCGTGCCACGCCCCCTCCGAAAGGAGTATTTACCGGATTCGGTGGTAGATGTGTTTTTTATTCATCCAACAACTTTAACCGACGGCAGGGATGAACGCATGAACGCCGACATCAATGACGCTTCGCTCAACGCAAAAACCGATTACTCTTCGATCTTATTCCAGGCAAGCGTGTTTAATGAGTTCCGGGTATTCGCGCCCCGTTATCGCCAGGCACACCTGAGATCATATTATATTTCTGATACGGCCGCCGCATTGTCGGCTTTTGAAAAAGCCTACACAGATGTGAGAGCTGCATTTCAATATTATCTCGATAAATACAATAACGGACGTCCGATTATTATCGGTGCACATAGCCAGGGAAGCACACATGCAATCAGGCTGCTGAAAGAATTTTTTGATGGCCAGTCGCTCAGCCGAAGGCTTGTTGCAGCCTATATTCCAGGCATGAACATTCCTGAAAATTCTTTCAGATTTCTGAAGCCCTGCGCGGATTCGGCGCAAACCGGTTGCTTTATTGGCTGGCGGACTTATAAGCGCGGATATGAACCCGAAATGGCAGCAGGTTACCGGCATTCATATGTAACCAATCCATTAAGCTGGTCTGCCGGTTCTGAATATGTACCAGCCGTTAGAAACGCCGGCGCGGTATTAAGAAATTTCAATAAGATCTACCGTCATGTAACCGATGCTGAAGTGCATGAAAACATTTTATGGGTAAAGCGCCCACAGTTTCCGGGCAGCTTTTTATACCGGTCGGATAATTATCATATCGGAGATATCAATCTCTTTTATCTAAACATTCGTTCTAACATTCAAACGCGCGTCCGGGCATTCTGGAAGCAATGATAAGCATGCCCATACTTAAAACAACTTCAGGAATTTTATCGCATACGATTACCGGGCTGTTTGTTTTTATTATCGCTGCAGTGGCACTCAACACCTGGCAGGTTGTGCTGCCCAATTTTCATTTTGATAATTCATTCAGTATCGCCGCATCCAGGAACGTAACAGAAGGAAATGGATATGTGACCAAACAGGTAAAACCTTCTGATATTTCTGCAATCATATATGAACCGATCAATAAATGGCCGCCCGGCTATAGCTGGTTGCTTGCCGGTATAACGCAGCTCACCGGAACAGACACGATCAACGCGGTTTATATTTTAAATGCAATTGTGATCTTATTTTTCCTGGCAGGCATTTACAGTATTCTTGATGCGCTGAGGTTCTCAAAACCCGCTATAAATGGGTTTGTTTTATTCGCTGGGTTTTTTCCATATCCATTCCTGGGCGCATGGTTTGCCGATCTTGCGGCTGTTTCTTTTTTCATGCTTGGGATTGGACTGGTTATGCAGGCGCACGCTTCAGGCCGTTACCTGATGATCAGGTCTGTAGCTGCTGCGTTGTTATGCAGCTATTGTATCTTTTTAAAATATTTATACCTGCCAGTAGCGATACTCCCATTAATAGTCTGGGGATGGCATGCATTGAGAAGGCGTAAGATGAAACATTTCCGGGCGGCTTTATCAGGAGCCCTGATTGTAATGACCGCCGCCATTTTACTATTGGTTTATCAAAGTCGCCATAGCGGACAGCCGGTTTACGTAAACCCAACCGGGAAAGGCTTCTTCCCTGAGCACGTTCTTGAAATTGGCGCGCTGATACCGGCCAGCCTGGTTGACCAGGAGTTTTTGACTGTGCAGACCGGTCGCGTACTGGGCCTGTCTTATTCCCGTGCAGAACTGCTATTAAGGGTGATCAATTACATTTTGCTGGCTGCACTTTTCTTTTGGGTTTATAAATGGTGGCGAACGAAACCTGTGCACAACCTTTACGCTTACATTGTGTTGGTAGTTTCAGCCGCAACTGCCGGCCTGCTGCTGTTCCTTTCGCTGGTGTTTGCGCCTTATGTTACAGAGTTCACGCCATTCTGGACCTATGTTGAGGAGCTGCGCTATTATGCAATTGTAATTGTATTCATCCAGCAATGGGTATTCTGGTACTTCATCGTTTACAAACCGCAAGGCCCGTCGGTATTATACCGCTCATTCCGTGTTATTGTGATTATGATCGTTCTCATTGGAATACTTCACAGCGCATATTATTTATTCAAACAGGCCGTCATAAAGGAAGAGGCGGGCATTCATAAATTGAACGAGCAGACAGACATCAGCGCTTTAAAGGCAATTACTGAACTCAGGTCGAAATATCCCGACCTGGTGATCTGCTCCAATAACCATGAGCTGGTGAACGTAGCCAGTCTTTCAGGCGCACCAGTATTGTACGATTATAACGCTTTGAATACACCCTTGCGCACGTCGAAACCTGTAACACTGGTGGCAATTCTGCGAAATGATTTTCTGCAACGTTTCACTCCGTTCATGGAGCGATATAAACCGGTGAAAGTTGACGAGCGCTATAATTTTTCTTTTTACCTTGCTACCATTCGCTGATCATGAATAGCAACATTTTTATAATTATTCCGGTATACAATGAAGCTGCTGTAATTGCGCAGACGCTTCACCAGGTTGTGCAGACTGGATATAATGTTGTGGTGGTAGATGATGGCTCAACTGATGGAACGGGAGAAATTGTAAAAAAATTTCCTGTTCATTACATCTGTCATCCTATTAATATCGGTCAGGGAGGCGCATTGCAAACGGGGATGGATTTTGCAAAACAATTCGATCCTCAGGCAGTGGTTCATTTCGACGCAGACGGCCAACACAGGGTTTCAGATATCGGGCGACTGCTTTCTCCGGTATTGGAAGATGATTGCGATGTGGTATTTGGATCAAGGTTCATTGAAAAGAACGGACTGCCTGTTCCGGTTGCCAAAAGGATTTTTCTTCAGCTGGCGCGTTATATAAACTTTTTCTTCACCGGCATCCTGCTTACTGATGCTCATAACGGACTTCGGGCGCTAAGCCGCAAAGCACTTAGAACGGTTTTGCTTACAGAGAACAGGATGGCGCATGCATCTGAAATACTCTGGATCATAAAGGAACGACGGCTAACCTATTGTGAGGTTCCCGTTACTATTGAATACACCGAATATTCAAGGCGGAAAGGACAAAGCTTATGGAATTCGATTAACATTATTTTTGACCTGCTCTTCAAAAAGATCAACCGATGAAACTCATTCAGCTAATATTGATCATTGGCCTGCTGGCCATATTGATTTCCTATTTCCGCTGGTTCAGAAGCGCCGTGATAGACAAGCTGCTGATCGGATGTATTCTTGCCATTGGTATTTTCCTGGTTGTGTTTCCTGATCTCACCAATCAACTGGCAGTAACGCTCGGCGTAGGTCGCGGGGCCGACCTGGTATTTTATATTTTCATCGTTGCATTTTGTTATTTGATATTACTGGTCTATGCCAAAATAAAAAAACTGGAACAACAGCTTGCAGAGCTGGCAAGGAGACAGGCCCTGATGGAAGTTCAATCGCCCTCAACAACCGGGGTATGAATGATCACGCTGACACCATGGAAAGAATTGTTCCGGACCTGATGGATCGCAACGATGCAGCCGCAAGAATTTCCCTGAAACTTCATGAAGAACGTTACGCGTTTGCCTGCAGGTATCTGATCCCCGGAAGAGTGCTGGACATCGCATGTGGTACCGGTTATGGCACCAATATGCTGTCACAATACAGTGATCAGGAATGTACAGGTGTGGATATATCGGCAGATGCTATTTCCTATGCGTTGAAAAGATATGCGCATCCGCGCACCAGGTTCATTCGCGAAGACCTGATGAAATTCAAGGATGAAAAACAGTTTGAGAATATTGTTTCGCTTGAAACCATTGAACATTTACCTGAGCCTGAAAAAGTAGTTGCACATCTTAATGAGCTACTGCGACCGGGTGGTCAGCTAATAGTTTCAGCACCGGTCACGCCGTCAACCGATGGCAATCCTTATCATGTGAATGATTTTACAGCAAGATCTTTCCGGGCGTTATTCCTGCAACAGGGATTTAAAGAGCTGGCGTGTCTTGAGCAAAAGCAACCATTCACGTTTAAAGAGGTCGCCAATAGAAAAAAACAACTTCCGGGAGAAACCAGGCGGGGAATATTGCAGTATTACCTTAACAATCCGTCTAAATTTTTCGGCCGCATCAGGTCATTGATAATTGATGGATTTAATAATCGTTACCTGGTGCTTGTATTGCGTAAGGGTAGTTGATTTAACTGAAAAGTTGGAAAGCAATTATTCACTGGCGGACCGGCGACTAACTCAGTGGTTCTTTTAGTTAGCTCATCGAAATACATGCCGATATACGCTGAACCTGAACCCGTAAAAACGATCTGCTGATTATTTACAAACTGAACAGGTTCCGTGATCCCAAACCTTTTGTATGCATACTGATAAGTGTTATTCAGAAAATGATCTTTGTATAATAGATTTGGAAAGGTGTAACGCCGGGGAGTATCCCAAACGTGCATATAATCCATCGGAAATTTATCGTCTGTAACAATGAACAGCATATTCCTGCGTGCAGACAGTTCGCGGTAAGCACATTCAAAATGCAGGTGTTCAGCGATATTCCAGCGATTAAGCTTTATTACTCGTACAACAGACCAAACCATCAATCCCAAAGCAACAAGTCCGAACAACCATTTTTTTCTTGCCGGAGTAGTGGTATGATTGCTTCCCGAAACGCCCATAAAAACCATCCAGCTAAACATACTGCCGGCAATAAAGTAGCCCGGAAGCTTCCGGAATAACAGCAGCGCCAGGCATAACGAAACCATCAACACTGCAGATGATATTGTTTTTATTTTCTCAGATAAGGTTAATGATGGCCATTTCCACAGAAACAACAGCATCATGATCAATATTCCAAGCCTGCTATCCATCCATATCCAGTATAACCTTTCGCCGAAATCGCTTTGCTGCCAGGCGCCTGTAACTTTTACTTGAGCAGTTGTATGAGCTACATTCCGGAGAGATAAATATTCTTTATCCCATAATATTCCGGCTTCTAAAAAATTTTCCCTGATCAAAACACCCCTGTTCAGATCTGCTGCAGTTTTTTTGGGGGAGTTATAATGATTGATAACAGTCTGACGATATGCCTCTTCATTCTTCCACCCTGGGATCCGGTTTTTATAATATTGACTTTGAAGAAATACGAAGAAAAACACCAGAATCAATAAAGATGCGATCGGGATCAGGATTTTTTTTAATTGTTGTTTACGGGTGTATAAGAATAAAAACGGAGCTGCAATAATTAATGGAGGTACCAGCATGTGCAACCTGAGAAAGGCAGCAACAAGAACAAAAACAGAACCTGAAATAAGAAAAATTTTACTGCCCCCCGGGTTGCTGATCCAGGAGTGTAATAATAGCAGTCCAGCCAGTGCAGTAACCAATGCCGTGTTGGTGAAAGCCGGCTGCAGCAGAAACCGCATTTCAATTCCTGCGAACATCAAGAGATAAGCCACTACGGGATAAAGAAAGTTTTTATTCCTGATCCATAGAAACAGGAAAATGGTACAGGCTGAAAAATGACAGCAATAAAGCAGGGCTGTATACCAGTTAAAATGCGGAAAATAAATGAACATGTTTTTCAGCATCCATCCCAGGAATGGATGCATGCCATAATGGTAATGCAGCAATTCTGTTGGCTGTTCTCCGAATCCTCCTCCTAAAAGGTAAAGCAGGTAAACATCATCGCCTGAATTAAAAATCGGGTAACAGAAAGCAATGATGCCGCTGAACAAAACAGTGTTGATCAGGAGTGCAGTCAGTAAGGGATGCTTACGGGTATAACTCATGCAGTTGTCTGCCGGAAGATACGATATTCCTTATATGAGCTTCATTTTATGCCGTGTGTTTGCATGAAATTTATTTCCTCTTCAGTAAGGTCGACAAAGGAATAATGGGTTATCATGTTTATCAGTACTTCATCAAGCGCATCAACGATATTCTGGAAGCTCGATTCATCGGCCGGGCGGATTATAAGCATCAGGTCATTTCTTTTAAATTGATCATGCGCATCCAGATCGATCTGCTTTTGCCGGATGATATTTCCGATTCCATTGTTTATGGAAAAATCTGTTACGCCATACAGCCCTTCCTTCTCTGCCTCGTTCAATTGGCCATGATAATAAAACACCCTGTTGCCAGCGATTGGAATGATAGTGAGTGCAGTACTTTTTCTTACCGGCATGGGCTGATGTTCGGTATCTGCCGGCATCAGCAACGAGATTGCCGCGGGTGTTGAAATTGTGGTTGTAAATACAAAGAATGTTATCAGTAAAAATCCCAGGTCAACCATCGGCGTCAGGTCTACGCGGGTTGACAATTTTTTTGAGCGCGCAATGCCCTGATGCCGGTCTGCACCGGCAGATGTATTAAGTTCTGCCATAAAAAATGATTTAAGTAAAAGGAAAGGCGGACAATAATTAGATTCAGGGACAAACAAAATCCATACGCGTATGGGCATGACTTACACAATTGCACCAACCCCTCAGATCCTTTACATCTGTGTTAATCTAAATCAATCTGTGATCATAATCTGTGATCATAATCTGTGCTGTAATCTGTGATTAGAATCTGTGATCGTAATCTGTGATTATAATCTGTGATCAAAACTCCGCGCTCTTGGGTGTACGTGGAAATGCAATTACATCGCGGATATTGGTCATGCCGGTTACAAACTGTACCATTCTTTCAAAGCCAAGTCCGAATCCCGCATGAGGAACCGTGCCAAAACGTCTTGTATCAAGATACCACCAGAGTTCTTCAACCGGAACGTTCATTTCGCGCATGCGGTTTTCGAGTAACTCCTGTCGTTCTTCTCTTTGTGAGCCGCCTACGATCTCACCAATTCCCGGTGCCAGGATATCCATTGCCGCAACGGTTTTTCCATCGTCGTTCTGACGCATGTAAAATGCTTTGATCTCTTTTGGATAATTTGAAAGGATCACTGGTTTTTTGAAATGTTTTTCTACGAGGTAGCGTTCGTGTTCGCTCTGAAGATCTACGCCCCATTTGTCAACGAGGTACTGGAATTTCTTTTTCTTGTTGTGATTGCTTTCGCGCAGTATGTCGATGGCTTCAGTGTAGGTCAACCGCTCGAATTTGTTGTTCATAACAAACTCCAGTTTTTCCATCAGTCCCATCTCGCTTCTTTCATGCTGCGGCTTTTGCTTTTCTTCTTCTGCCAGTCGCTGTGCCAGGAACTCAAGGTCTTCGGGGTTGTTCTCAATTGCGTAGCGTATGATGTATTGAATGAATTCCTCTGCCAGGTTCATATTGTCTTCCAGGTCATAAAATGCCATCTCTGGTTCAATCATCCAGAATTCTGCAAGATGCCTGGTAGTATTGCTGTTCTCTGCTCTGAATGTAGGTCCGAATGTATAGATCTCACCGAAGCCCATTGCGCCAAGCTCGCCCTCAAGCTGGCCGCTCACGGTTAAATTGGTGCTGCGGCCGAAGAAATCTTCCCTGAAATTTATTGATCCATCAGGGTTGCGTGGAGGATTGTCCATGGGAAGTGTGGTAACACGGAAAGTTTCCCCGGCACCTTCGGCGTCGCTGGCTGTAATGATGGGCGTATGCAGGTAAATAAATCCTTTTTCATTAAAGAATTTGTGAACCGCGAAAGCCAATGCATGCCTTACGCGGAAAACTGATCCGAAAGTATTTGTCCGGAACCGCAGGTGAGCTTTTTCGCGCAGGAATTCCAGGCTATGCTTTTTGGGCTGCAGTGGAAACTTTTCAGGATCAGAATCGCCCAGGATTTCTAACTCAGTTGCTTTTACCTCAAGTACTTGTCCTTTTCCTATTGAAGGCACAACCTCTCCTTTAATTTTCAGGGAAGCTCCCGGTTTGATCCTTTTCAGAAGATCTTCGCTATGCTGACCAAGGGGAAGAACTACCTGAAGATTGGTGTTTGTTGAGCCATCGTTCAGCGCTATAAACTGGTCGTTCCTGAAAGTGCGAACCCACCCCATTACTGTTACAACCTGGTTTGCGGGTTCTGTAGCCAGTAATTGCTTTATCCTGATGCGCGTGTTGAACATAAGCTCTGTTTTGAGAGCGGCAAAGATAAAGCTCTGATCAGAAAGGAAAGGTGAGATTATGCAGATAAGAACTATGTAAGTCTTATTAAGCGCATCTGCCAGTTATTGTCGTAATCATCACATTAGCAGGACAATGAATGAAAAAACCGTTTAAGTTTCACAAAATATTTTTTTTATTTTTAGCCTTTTTACTGTAACATTGCCAGTGGAAAAGGCTGATAAGTCAATCCCTTCTTAACGCATCAGGTTACTTTCAGGAATTCCGTTTCACAATCAAATCAATAAATTTCAAGTTTCCCAGACCGTTTCTTTTGAAATTGATGATGTATAACCCACAAGTATTTGTATGTATGACATTCTGCAACTGAACGACATGCTCGTTCCTGAACTGCTGGATATTGCAGAGCAGTTAAAGATCCCCAACGCTAAAAAACTTGATAAACAGGATCTCATCTATAAAATCCTGGACAGGCAGGCTGTTATTGCCAGCGCTGTGAAAAACCCTGCGGGTGACGATAAAGGCCGTCGGAAAAGAATTGTAAAAACTTCCACTGCAAATTCTACGGAAGAAGCGGTTGTTGAAAGCAATGGACAGGACGAACCCCGCTTTAAAAAGGCAGAGCCAAAAAAAGAAGTGAAAAAACAACCAGAAAAAGCCCCGGAAAAAGCGCCTGAAAAGGTTGCAGAAAAAGCGCCGGCAAAACGTGGCCGGAAAAAATCGGACAGTGAGCAGCCGCAGGAAAAACCCACTCAGCCCGCACTCGATTTGCAGGATGAAGAAGAAGAAGATAATAATGGGAATTCCACCAGCCAGGACGACGGCAATGACCAAATGGTGGTTGAACAGCCGCAGATGCAGGAAGCACCTCCGGTCGAAGCTCCCAAATCTTACCCTCCCAGAAGGAATGAAGTATTCAACATCGAATTCGATGGTGTGATCCTTGGTGAAGGTGTATTGGAAATGATGCCCGATGGATATGGCTTCCTTCGCAGCAGTGACTACAATTACCTTTCATCTCCCGACGATATTTATGTATCTCCTTCACAGATAAAATTATTCGGATTAAAAACCGGTGATACAGTGTATGGAGCAGTTCGCCCTCCAAAAGAAGGTGAGAAATATTTCGCGCTTTTAAAAGTTGAGACCATCAATGGTAAATCTCCCGAAGAAGTAAGGGACAGGGTTCCGTTTGATTATCTCACTCCGCTTTTCCCATACGAAAAGCTGAACCTGTTCACTACATCCGATAACTATTCAACCCGCATCATGGACATGTTCACGCCCCTTGGTAAAGGACAGCGTGGATTGATTGTTGCGCAGCCCAAAGTTGGTAAAACGGTATTGCTGAAGGAAGTGGCAAATGCCATTGCCGCCAACCATCCCGAAGTGTACCTGATGGTGGTGCTGATTGATGAACGCCCGGAAGAGGTTACCGATATGGAGCGCAGCGTAAGGGCGGAAGTTATTGCTTCCACCTTCGATGAACCGGCAGAGAAACACGTAAAGGTTTCTGCGATCGCGCTTCAGAAAGCAAAGAGACTGGTTGAGTGCGGCCACGATGTGATGATCCTCCTTGATTCCATTACAAGACTTGCGCGCGCGCATAATACTGTTGCGCCGGCGAGTGGTAAAGTACTGAGCGGCGGTGTGGAAGCAAATGCCATGCAGAAGCCAAAGCAGTTCTTTGGCGCTGCGCGGAAAATTGAGAATGGCGGATCACTGACCATCCTTGCTACAGCGCTGATTGAAACAGGATCAAAAATGGATGAGGTTATTTTTGAAGAATTCAAAGGAACCGGCAACATGGAATTGCAGCTTGACCGCAGACTTGCCAACAAGCGCATATTCCCTGCAATTGATCCTGTGTCTTCATCAACCCGTCGCGACGACCTGTTGCTGGAAAAAGATATGCTGAACAGGATATACCTGTTGCGTAATTACATGGCCGACATGAATACGGAAGAAGCGATGAATGAATTGCTGAAGCGCATGCGCGGAACCAAGGATAATTATGAATTCATTGCCAGCATGAATAGCTGATAAGAGTTCATCATCATTAAAATAATAAAGCTGCCGCTTGAGTTGAAAAACAAGCGGCAGCTTTTTTTATGATTAATCAGTTCCTTATTTTTTCGGTTCGTAACGTTTATAAAAATTGCTGTTATCATCCAGCTTAACTGTCCATATAATTGGTTTCATAGTGTTTTGATCTTCTGTCCTGCCGGCAAGTACAATGGTAGTGTCATTCATCCAGAATCCCTGCTCAACAGATGTTCCCGGTCCGAAAAAGAAGACACGCCTTCTTTTCCTGGTAGCTCTGTCAAGCACTGCAATTTCTGAGTCGGGCTCACCCTGGACCATGCTGGTTTGACCTTTGCTATTCTTTGAAACCATAGCGCCATAACTTCCAAGATCCAGCACTTTGCTGCTATCGGGAGAATAGATGAGTACCTGTTTGTAAGTTTTATAGAATTCGGGGGTAAGATTGGCCTGAGAAATAATGAGCGAATCTTCCACCCAATTATCGATATACTGAAAATCGTCAAGCCTGATCGTGCTCTGACGTTTTGAGCGGTCGAGCCATGGCTGAAGATTACTGGAGAAAGTTTGAATGAATTCTGAAGAGGTATCTACCGGGCTGAAGCTGACAACAGTATCCTCGGCAGTTGTTGTTGTAGTGGTAGTGGAGTCGGTAGTTGCCTGTTTGTCTTCCCCCGCATTACATGCCATTATAAATATGATCCATGCTAACAAACCGTAAGATTTCTTCATTGATGCTGATTTTGGATAAAGTTCAGACAATTTTCCTGCCGCTTTAAAGTAATTTGCAAAGCTTTAATAATCCTTGGGAGTAGAAAAAATAAATATCGAGCGATTTCTTGAACTGGCGGAAAAATTCCCCGTCCTGGACGTGCGTTCCCCAGGTGAGTTCCTTCATGCCCACATACCAGGGGCTTTCAGTCTTCCATTATTCACCGATGAAGAAAGAAAAATTGTGGGAACAGCTTATAAACAACAAAGCCGCTTTGCTGCAATAAAGGATGGGCTGGACTTTTTTGGTCCGAAGATGAGACGCATGGTAGAGGAAGTTGAAATGATCGCCGCCAACTGGAAACCGGCAGCGGCTGTTGCAAAAATAAATTCAAACTCTGGCGGAATGAATAACGGAGATATAAAACCGGAATTCGCGCCGAATAAAATATCTGGGGAAAACAGACCGTGTAAAACAGTACTGGTTCATTGCTGGAGGGGTGGCATGCGCAGCGGCGCGGTATCCTGGCTACTTGACCTTTATGGATTTAAGGTATACACGCTGACTGGTGGGTATAAATCTTTCAGGAATTGGGTCATTAAGCAATTCGGGCTTTCTTACCGGTTTAATATTCTGGGCGGTTATACAGGCTCGGGAAAAACGGAAGTGCTGAAGGAGTTGGAAAGCAGGAACCAATTGGTGATTGACCTTGAATTACTGGCGGGCCATAAAGGATCGGCATTTGGAAATATCGGATTGCCTCCTCAGCCAACCCAGGAAATGTTTGAAAACCTGTTAGGGATAAAATTGAATATCGCGCTCAGGAAATCACTAAATGCGCAACAGCAACCGATCTGGCTGGAAGACGAAAGCCAGCGGATAGGATCTGTTAATATTCCACAGCCACTGTGGCTAAGCATGCGTAATTCTTCAATCTATTTTCTTGATATCCCTTTTGAAGAAAGGTTGCAGCACATCGTTGCTGAATACGGAAGCCTTGACAGGGAACGGATAAAGGATGCCATTACGCGTTTGCAGAAAAGACTTGGAGGACTTGAAACAAAAACGGCGCTTGCAAGCCTGGAAGAAGATAATATCCTGGAATGTTTTCACATTCTGTTGAAATATTACGACAAATATTATCAGAAGGGATTGAATAACCGCAGCAATCTTGAAGGATTGTTGACCAATGTGAGGTGTACTACAATTGATGCAGGCACAAACGCGGTTGAAGTTTTGAAGCATATTCAAACAGCAACTGTGTCATGAAAATTGATCCGTTCAAGCGGGAAGGATTGTTACAATTAATGACTGTTGCGCAGTTACATTGAATAAAACCTGAACAGCTGCAAGACTTCACACTGTTACTTTTAATTAATAATTATGATGAATGAAGAACCGATACTTTTAACGCAATACTCTCATGGGGCGGGTTGTGGTTGCAAGATAGCGCCGAAGGTGCTGGATGAAATTCTGCACAGCACTACAGTCATGCCGGGTTATGACAAGCTTCTTGTTGGAAACAGCAGTAAGGATGATGCTGCGGTTTATGACCTTGGCAATGGAATGGGACTGATATCAACTACCGATTTCTTTATGCCGATTGTTGACGATGCGTATGACTTTGGAAGGGTGGCTGCAGCTAATGCTATCAGTGATGTATATGCGATGGGCGGACAACCATTGATGGCAGTAGCTATCCTTGGGTGGCCGGTTGAAAAATTGCCTGCCTCTCTTGCGCAGGCGGTATTGGAAGGAGGCCGGTCAATTTGCAAAGAGGCGGGAATACCATTAGCGGGCGGACATAGCATCGACACAACCGAACCCATGTTCGGATTGGCAGTAACGGGACTAGTGCCCCTTGGGAATCTTAAAAGAAATAATACAGCAACGGAGGGTGATGTTTTGTTTCTGACCAAACCTGTTGGAACAGGTATATTGTC
This sequence comes from Chitinophagaceae bacterium, assembly GCA_036402175.1. Lineage (GTDB taxonomy): Bacteria > Bacteroidota > Bacteroidia > Chitinophagales > Chitinophagaceae > DASPKM01. The sequence continues at coordinate 90,218 of DASWTK010000052.1, forward strand.
AACGGCACAGAAAAGGGCCAGGCTTAAGCCGGAACATAAAGAAGCATTGGTAAATCAGTTGACCAGCCTGAATAAGGCAGGAGCCGCGTTTGGAAATGTAAATGGTGTAACAGCCATGACCGATGTAACAGGCTTTGGCTTGCTTGGGCATCTTATTGAAATGGCTGAAGGCAGCGGATTAAGCGCGGAGCTTTTTTATAACGATATTCCTTTAATGGATGGAGTGGCAGAGTATCTGCAGGAACGCATTGTTCCGGATGCCACCTATAGAAACTGGAACAGCTATAGTCAGCTGGTTGGTTTTGATAAAGGAGTGAACGTAATGCAGGCATTCAGTTTGTTGCCGGATCCGCAAACAAACGGTGGTTTGCTGATTGCGGTTAATTCGTTGGGCATTGAAGAAGTGAAAAGGATTCTGAAGGATAATGGATTAAGCGTAACTCCGATCGGAAGGTTAATTGCCAGGAGTGAGAAAATTGTGACGGTCAGGAATTCGGGTGTTGAATGATTAATTCACCAGAAAAAAAATGAAACAATTTTCCGCGAAGTGTTTTGATGGATCATAAACACGTAGGCCGGATCATTTTCCCTGTAAGAACAGTTCTGCCATCATGCACCTCACACTTCCGCCTTCGATCTTTTCAATGGTAGGAACTGGAATTATAATTGGCATGGCGAATGATTGAATTTTTTTCCGCTGCGCAGTTTCCAGTGAATCCCAGGCCGATTTACTGGCTACAATAAATCTGTCGCCATGTATGTTTTGTAACTGAAGCATGTTCCCGGCGAACAAATGCATTTGTTCCAGCGTAATAGTTATGATCTCATGTCCGGTAGACTCCAGTAATTGCGTAACTGCGATCCGCTCAGTTTCATCAGTGATAGCTTCTGAGCAAATCACCGCAAACCGGTCGCCCACGCACATCATAACATTGGTATGATAAATTGCGCGGCCGTTTTTATCTGCCGCGTTAAAGGTTATTGCATGATAACCGTGACCCAGCGCAAACTTTTCCAGAATGGTAAGGTTGGTTCTTTCAGACAGGCAGGCATAGATGATCCTGTGGTTGTGATCAATGACCATGCTGCCGGTACCTTCCAGGAAACGCCCTTCAGCTTCATACTCACTCCAGTCTTCAAAGCCTGTAGTCTGGAAATTTTCCACCAGCCATTGAAGGATGTCATCCCTTTTTTCTATTCGCCGGTTCGGAGCGTACATAGGAAAAACCGAAATGATTCCTGAAGGAAAAGTGCAAAACCAGTTGTTCGGGAAAATCGCGTCAGGTTTAGGTGGGTCGGCCGAATCCTCTATAACAATTACTTCTATATCCTGGTTAACGAGTTGTTGCACCATATTATCGAATTCGGACAACACCTGTTGCTGAATTTCTCCTTTGTCGGCCGAAGTTGATTGCTGGAAAAAGTTATTTGCGGCAGTTTGTTCGTTAAATCCAAATGCTGCGGGTCTTATCATTAATATCGTTGAAGCTACTGGCATTTTTCAATGTATTGGATCGCCAACCAGGATCAAAGAAGCCGGACGTTGTGTATGTGGATGTACCGGCTCCCTCAGTTGATGTAATTTATAGTTTGTTCGGGATAACAGTTCAACCCAGCTTTCAAGCGTTCTGAAATACCAGGGTGCAGGATCAGTAAATTCTTCTGAAAATCCATTCCAGCTTCCGGTACGCCAGCCATCGGCATAAGGCTGGTCGGCAGATGCCGAATGTGGATGTAAGGTTTGAATGATTAGTTTTCCTTTGGCCGAAAAGTTTGTTCGCAATTGAAGCAGCATCGACTCCACCAATTCGTTTCCGAACAGCGAAAAATTAAATACAATAACATCGAAAAGTTGAGTGGACTTGAATTTACCCTGTACTATTTCCTGGTAGCTGCAAACGCTGAAGTTCGCATGCCCCTGTTCGTTTGCGGAATTGATGAGTTCCGGTATTGCGTCAATTCCCCAGGCACTGATTTTGTGTGCGGCCATTGTTCTGCATAGCCATCCTTCGCCACAACCTACGTCAAGCATGGTTTGTGGACGCAGTTCAAGAATGACATCAACAATGGCTTTATTGGTGACAAGCTTCCTGCTTTCAATCGACTGCGTACGTATTGCCTTTGCCCATGGAGCAGCATTTGTACGCCAGCTTTGTAATATGTGTTCCTCCGGATTCACTTCTCCGTTAATACCAGCTTGTCAATTGCTTTGGCAAGCTTGTGATCCTTATCGGTAACAACGTCTCCTGCACTATGTGTGGAAAGCCATACTTCTACAGTATTCCAAACATTTGTCCATAATGGATGATGATCCATTTTTTCCGCAGCCAAAGCCACCCTTGTCATAAAGGCAAAGGCTTCTGAAAAATCTTTGAACTGGAATTTCCGGTAAAGTTTATTGTCTTGTTCTGTCCACATAAAAAAAATATATTTTAATACAACCGGCCGGTACAATAAATAAAATGCGGTTTGTAAGAGTACGAATGAATCCTGAATAAACAGGTGATCAGAATATTAAATGTCCTTTATTCCTGATCTTTTCATTGGTAAGCTCCATCACCAGTTGCACGCCGCCGAGCGATCTCAGAGAGGCTGTAATATCTGCCAGCCATTCAGCGGACGGGATATCGCCCTTCATCAGCCACAAAAAATCAAGGTGCCTGAATTCGGGGAGCAGATATTCTCCATCGAACTGGTTATTGTAAAGGTAATGGCAGAGTGACCCGTTTGGTTCACGGTATTCGTAGACAGCGAAAAAATATTGTCTTCCTTTTTTAGTCAGCTGGATCTCGATGTCGTTCTTAACCCTGAAATCGAACCTTAGCTTATGATTGAGCAGCCAGGAGAACCGGTAGTCCTTCATGGGCGCTACAATTCCCAGCAGGTGGGAATCTTCAAAAAAATCATGTGCAAGTTCATCCAGGTCAAGTTTGAGCTTCATGCCGGGTTAAAATTGTACTGAGGTCTCGATGGTTTCATTGCCGCGCTTATACTTCACTTTGGCAAGATCGCCTTTTTTAAATTTACCCAGCGCCTGCATGTACGATTCCATGGAAGAAATTGAATGCTCTCCCAGTTGTATCAGTACATCACCAGTTTTGAGGCCTGCTTTCTGTGCAGGGCGGCCTTCAGAAACACCATCTACTCTTACACCTGATCCACTGTAAGTATAATCCGGCATAATACCCATGCTCACACTGAACCTGGCCGAAGTAGTGGTTTGGGTTTCTCTTGTTTTGGTAAATGCGAGCTTAGCGGGATTGTTATTCTTTTCGATGACGTTATAAATAAGGCGGATGATCATCATTTCGCCCACATAGTTGATCTTGTCCGCATCATCACCAGGCCTGTGATAGTCTGAGTGCAGCCCGGTAAAAAAGAATAATACGGGAATATCTTTCCTGTAAAATGAAGTATGATCACTTGGCCCGGTGCCGCTTGAATCGAATTTAATTTTGAAATACTTGTTTTGAGTTGAAAAGGTGGATGTCCATGCGGGTGAAGTCCCGATGCCTCCGACCGTGAGCGCCTTACTGGAGTCGTTCAGTCTGCCCACCATATCCATATTGATCATGTAGTTGACACTGGAAATACTGACTGCCGGGTTTTCGGTAAAATATTTTGAACCATGAAGTCCGAGCTCTTCACCCGAAAACGCAACGAATACATAGTTATTAGCGGTAAGCTTTGATTTTTTCAGCATTTCAGCCAGTTCTATAAGCGCGGCGGTTCCGCTTGCATTGTCATCGGCTCCGTTATGGATCTGGGTGGTATTGTTGCGCAGCATTGAGTTGCCGTCTTCGCCATATCCCAGGTGATCGTAGTGAGCACCAAGAACAACCGTTGCAGGCGCTCCATTGTCGATATACCCAACGACATTATTGCCCTTGCGCTTTTTTTCGCCCAACTCAATTTTAAGTTTAAGGTCAAGGGAAGCGGATGGATCTGAAAGATATTTTTTTGCGGATGCCTTTGAAATATATATCACAGGAATACCGGCAAGGGTTGAGCGATCTTTTGGATTGAATGCGATCTTGTCTTCAAGTTCGGATGAGTTATATACAATCAGCGCAGTAGCGCCTTTCGCTGCTATTTCAGTGGCTTTCTGACGCAACTTGTCTTCCAGGTCGAAATGAGGATTGTCTTTGTTCTCAACCAGCCAGTCATCTATGTCGATGAACCATGGCATGCCACTTTCGTGCAGCGCAATGGATGGGTGGGCTTCAAGACTGCTGTTCTTGCTGAATGCCAGGGGAAAATAATCTGTGTTCAGTTTAAGCTCGTTACCATTGATAAAGAAATGGGAAGTCGGTCTTACCTCTTTTCCATCACTTATTTCAAAAGCCTGTAGCCATGAACCCGCATCACCCTTTGGTTGAAGACCAGCTGCGGCAAATTGCTTACTGATATATTCACTCGCAAGCTGTTCACCTTTTGTTCCGGCTCTGCGACCTTCCAGTTTATCATCTGCCAGAAAACTGATATGGGACTGAAGGTCTTTTATTAATGCCTTATCTGCTTTCTTAAGTTTTTGAGCGTCTGACAGAAGGCTGCAAAATAAAAAAGCCGAAAGGATTGAGGTTTGGAGGTGTTTGCGCATCTTGATAAAATCTTGTTACTATGATGCAAAAGTAGGATGGACAGTTGTTTACAAGGCAAAAAACGGACATATTTAATAAAAAATAAACGGAAAATAATGAAGTAGCTGCCCGGATATGGGGGCTTTTAGTTTACTTTTGCAGATTGCTTTTTCCTGAAACAGTGGCTGGATGGTAACTGTGTGCCAGGGGGACAACTGTAGCGGAAACTGCCGGTTGCAACAGCAAATTGAAATCATGGCTTTACCTCATCTCATTAAATATGTATACACCAATGGAACGGATGAAGTGATCCGCAGAGGGAAGAAGATTCATGCCATTGGATTTGTTGAACTGATTGAATATGATGAGCTGATGGACAGCATCAGTTTCCGTGTTCGTGATGATAGTTATTCTACTTACTACCGTGTAAGCATTCAGAAATTTAAAGATCCCAAAACACTTTCGGTCCGTTGCAGTTGTCCTTACAACCTGGGTGATATTTGCCGGCACGAAGCCGCGGCCCTGATACAGCTGCAGGAAATGCTGGACAAAAACCAGTTAAAGGCCGAGGAGGTAGAATACGACCAGCGCCATACGGTGGTTAAGATGAAATACATTGATCTGAAAACCATTCGTGTGCTTTGCAGCCCCGAAGTGCTCACCGAAGCCGAGAATTACCTGCGGACACAAAAGGCGATCATCGATTTCGCGAAAGATGAGGTGGTCAAAGCAACGGTTCCCTTAAATGATACTGAATATAAGGTGGTGATCAGGAAGAATGAAGAGCGGAACCTGGATACCAGTTGTGATTATGTTGACACCGATCATCCCCTTTGCCTGCCGAAAGTGATTGTACTGATTCAGTTATTGCAGGCATACGGACCTTATTATTTTGATAATATCCGCAACTGGGATAAAGAGAAAAATAAATTGCTCGAGGCCTATGGGTATACGCTCAGTGATGACCTCAACGGGAAATTTGAATTCACTTATAAGGACGGCAAACCATTTTTGCGTGTTCTGGATACATCCATAAAGCGCATCAATCCACTTGAAACCGCAAGGCGCAAGCAGCCTGAACCTGAATTGGTGGTTCAGGAACTGAATGCAGAAGGCGAACCGGAAGAACAAACCGCCGCCTCAATGAGCAAGGTGGGCATTGTATTTAATTTCAATCATCAGAATTTCCCCGGCTTTCAGCTTGAAGCAATAACCGGCGAAACCAATGAAGAGAACAGCTCGTTTGTTGGGAAAGTAGAAAAGCTTGACCTTACAAAGTTCATTGACCTTGCAACATATTCCGATTCAGACAAACAACTCATCACAAGTCTGCGTAAGCTGCAGGATACAGAGGTCACAAAATATCTTAATCGCAACTCACCTTTCAGCGGTATATGGGAAAATATCATTCATCATGAAACGGATGACATGCCGGACGAAACCAGGCAACTGGTGATAGAGTTCATGCATCCCAAGCTAAAAAAATTATATACAGAGGTTAATACAAGTCCGCTTGTATTCTATCTGAACGGCAAGAAGACGCTGAAGACCGAACACCTCAAACCGCTGATGCTGCAACCCGAGACACTTGTACCCCAGTTTGCAGTAGCGCCGGATAAAGATGGGGTTGCGGTAACCTGCCATGTTTCCATCCAGGGATTGAATGTGGATGTTGCAGAGAACAAACTGAACGGATCGCTTTTGTTTTTTTACAATGGATCATTGTATCAATGGCAGAACGAAGCGGATGTATTGCTGGCGCAAAAATTTTTGCCCGACGGAAAGGTGAAGTTTGATAATGAAGACTGGCCAAAACAACTTCAGCAATTTGTTCTCCCACTCACCAGGAATTATCACGTGAAGTTTGATAAAGCGCTGATCAATGAAGTGAAAGAAGGCGAACCCGAAAAGAAAGTGATGCTGCAGGAAAAAGGCGAGTACCTTCTGTTCCAGCCGGTATTTACTTACAAGGGTTATGAAACCAGGCCGGGTGGAAAAGATGAACTTGTTATACCTCACGATGGCAAAGTGCTGATGGTAAAACGCGATAAGGGTTCAGAACTTCAATTCATCAAGAAACTGGAATCGCTTCATTCTCATTTTATTCATCCCGAAGGCGCGTTAAGCCTGGCATTGAAGGGAACGGAAGTGCTGAAGAACAATTGGTTCTTTCTGTTTGTGGATGCCATGAAGGAAATGAAGGTGCCGGTCCTTGGATTCGATGCATTAAAGAATTTCCGTTTCAATACTGCCAAACCGCAAACGAAGGTTTATATCAGCAGTCATACCGATTGGTTCGACGCGAAGGTGGATATAGTTTTTGGCGATCAGAAAGTAACCATCGCCGACGTAAAAAAGGCGCTATCAAACAAACAGCAGGTTGTGCAGCTGGGCGACGGAACGCTGGGTGTATTACCCGAAGAATGGATAAAGAAATATTCCTTACTGTTCAGGGTAGGCGAAAGCAGGCAAAACCAGCTCCGCTTATCTAAATACCACCTGAGTGTGGTAGACGAGCTTTACGAAAACAGGGATGAGGAAGAACTGATCGTTCAGCTTGAAGAAAAATACGAGCAGCTACGGAAATTCAAAACAATAAAGGAAATACCTGTTCCCGAACATCTTGAACATGTATTGAGACCATACCAGATCCACGGCTTTCACTGGCTAAATTATCTGCGTGAGATTGGATGGGGCGGCATTCTTGCCGATGATATGGGTTTGGGTAAAACCGTTCAGGCACTGAGTTACCTGCAGCATTATGCTGAGGAGAATAACCAGCTGAAGGCATTGGTGGTTTGTCCTACCACTCTGATATTTAACTGGGAGAATGAAATCAGGAAATTCACACCAACGCTTACCTATCATATTCATCATGGTGGCGACAGAACACGTGTGAAAGATAAATTTGAACAGGTTAACGTTGTGATCACAACTTACGGCACACTCCGAAGTGATATCAAGATGCTGGCCGATATGCAGTTTGATTATGTTGTGCTGGATGAATCGCAGGCAATCAAGAATCCTGCGAGCAAAGTTGCAAGGGCAGCCTGTTTACTGAAAGCAAGGAATCGCATATGCATGAGTGGTACACCACTGCAGAATAACACATTTGATATTTTCGCGCAGATGCACTTCCTGAACCCTGGCATGCTGGGAAGCATGGATTTTTTCAGGCAGGAGTTCGCAATCCCGATCGATAAGTTTGGCGAACAGGACAGAAAAGATCATCTCCGGAAATTATTGTATCCCTTCATCCTTCGCCGTACGAAAGAACAGGTTGCGCGGGATCTGCCCGACAAAACTGAAACAATCCTGTTTTGTGAAATGGAGAAGGAGCAGCGTGAAATTTACGACGCGTACAGGAATGACTTCCGCGATAAGATCCTGGGGACAATTGAACAGCAGGGAATTCAGCGTTCGCAGCTCACCATATTACAGGGATTAATGAAACTTCGCCAGATCTGCGATTCACCCGCTATTCTGAATGAAACAGAAAAATTCCCTAATCACTCTATAAAGCTTGAGGAGCTGGGAAGAGAAATAACTGAAAACATAAGTAACCACAAGGCGCTTGTTTTCTCCCAATTTCTCGGGATGCTTGCTTTGATCAGAGAAAAATTGAAAGAGCTGGGGGTTGACTACGAATATTTCGACGGAAGCACGTCGGCGCCTGACCGTGAAAAAGCGATCCGTCGTTTCCAGGACGATCAGAACTGCAGGGTTTTCCTGATATCATTGAAGGCTGGTGGTGTTGGTTTGAACCTGACCGCTGCCGATTATGTTTACATTGTTGATCCGTGGTGGAATCCGGCGGTTGAGCAGCAGGCCATTGACCGTACTCACCGTATCGGGCAAACGAAGAATATCTTTGCCTACCGAATGATATGCAAGGATACAATAGAAGATAAAATACTCCAGCTGCAGGATAAGAAGCGTAATCTTGCCAAAGACCTGATCACCGATGATGAAGGATTTGTGAAGTCGCTCACCAGGGAAGACGTTGAATACCTTTTTGGTTAAGTGAACCTGAAACAGTTGCAAATGAAACCGAGTTTCAGATGGTTGCTTTTATTGCTGTTATACGGCAATACATTACCTGCGCAGGAACTGATCGTCAATGGCGGTTTCGAGCATGAGAATATTTGCATAGAATACGAACAAACCTGCAGCCCCGAAGGATGGCGCAACACTGCTCACCTGCCGTTCGGTTACCAGCGCCAGCCGATAAAAGGTTTTACCGGCGAACACTATCTTCCTATGGTAGTTGAAGACCTGGGAGTCTCCAATTTCAGAACATACTGGCAAACGAGGCTGAGGTGCCCGTTGCAGAAGAACATTACTTATAAGATCAGTTTTTACGCGAACGCGCTTGGCGCAAAATTCATTGAAAGCAATCTTGCATTGTACTTCTCACCTGTGGAGGTAAAGCAAATGCGCGTGTGGCCGATAAAGGTCCAGTCCGTAGTCAGCATCACTTCACACAATATCACCGAAATCAAAAAGTCTGACTGGCTTAAAGTATCTATTGAATACACTGCAAAGGGGGATGAGCAGTTTCTGGCGGTGGGTAATTTCAATACCGACCAGGAAATGCAGAAGCACAAAAGACCCAAATCGCAGAAGGTCATTTATTGCGTCGATGACCTGTCTTTAACGCAGGCAGGCGATACGGTCATTTGTGAACCAAAAGAGGAAGTGCTGGAATGGCTTTCGGTGAGGTTGCGGCATACTCCCGTGAACCAGCAACCCCGGATAGTTAAAAAAACACCCATTGCCATAGAGCAACCAACGCCTGCTCCTACCCGGATCGACACCCTGGTGTTGCCGGACGTTTTGTTCAGATTTGACAGCGGAAGTCTTACGCCAGCGGCTTCTTACATCCTGGATACCATTGCTGACAGGCTCCGGAATGTCACTTACAAAAGGATCCGGATTGAAGGTCATACCGATAGCCTGGGGTCCGACGACTATAACCTTGACCTTTCGGGCAAACGCGCGCGCTCGGTCATGCAATATTTTATCGGAAAAGGCATTAATAATAGAGTGATCGGGGCGGAAGGAAAGGGCGAGCATTACCCGGTTGCCACCAATAGTTCCGATGAAGGGCGAAGAAAGAACAGGAGAGTCGAAATTCTGGTGGAATATTAGAAAGATCCTGGTTGGGCTGATATCGCGGATTTAAGACGCAGACGCGAGCCCCGCATAAACTTTTTTGTCATGAAAACAGCTGATTGTTTCAAATCGGGATATTTTTTACCGCCGGTACAAGTTTTCCTGCATTCGCTCGTCAAATAGGTACTTTTAATACCCCCATTCAACCAGATATGAGAAAATTATTCCTGCTTCTCCTTCTTTTTGGTGCTGCGTATTCGGCCAGCAGCCAGGCCATTGGCACCATAAAAGGCAAAGTGACCGACTCACTTGCAAAGCAGGACCTCAGCGAAGCTACTGTCTCCGTTCTGCTCTCGAAAGATTCAACACCTGTAACATTTTCAATAGCTGACAACAAAGGTATTTTCCAGATAAAGAATCTCGATACCGGCTCATTCCGGCTCCTGGTAACATTTCAGGGGTACAGGCCTTTCAGTAAAACCTTCATGATCACTAAGAACTTCAAGGATATTGATTTTGGTACGATCTACATGGATAAGCAAAGTGTAATGCTGGATGAAGTTGTGGTTGAAAGACCTCCGATCAGCATTAAAAAAGATACGGTTGAATTCAGCGCGGGATCGTTCAGGACAAAGCCTAACTCATCGGCCGAGGACCTGTTGAAGAAACTTCCGGGAGTGCAGGTCGACAAGGAAGGGAATGTTAAGGCTCAGGGCGAAGACGTGCAAAAGGTTTATGTAGATGGAAAGGAGTTCTTTGGCAACGATCCAAAACTTGCCACAAAGAATATCACTGCCGATATGATTGAATCGGTGCAGGTATTTGACGACATGAGCGACCAGGCAAAATTTACGCGGATTGATGATGGCAGTCGTGCAAAGACCATCAACATCAAACTAAAGAAGGATAAGCGCAAGGGATATTTCGGACGTGTACTTGCGGGAATGGGCTCAGACGACAGGTATGAAACCAGTATCAGCTTTAACAGGTTCAATGGCGACAGGCGGATTTCGGTGCTTGCGGCATCGAATAACCTGAATAAGCAGGGCTTTTCTTTTTCTGATATCGTGAGTTCAATGGGTGGTTTTGGAGCAAGGGGTGGTTTCGGAAGCGGGGGCAGTGGCGGTGGTGGTTTCGGCGGCGGTGGAATGCGTTTTTCGGGCATGCCTGGCGGATTTGGCGGCGGTGGCGGAAGCAATGGGATTTCAAAAACATTATCATCTGGTATAAATTATTCCGATAAGTGGGGTACGAAGATGGATGTATCTGGCAGCTATTTTTATTCAACAAGTGATACGCGTTCGGACCGGAGCAGTCTTCGCCAGAGTTTTTTTGACGGCGACTCCATTACATATCAGAACCAGGAAACGATCGGCAGAACAAAGAACCAGAATCACAGGATGAACCTGAGGATGGAATATTATATAGATTCCATGAATTCGATCTTGTACACTCCCACTTTCACTGTTCAGCATTCAGAAAATGAAAGCAGGGATACCATCTCTACGCGATCGATAAAACCAGGGCAGGATTTCCTGGCGCTGCAGGGAACAACAAGAAACGCGAATCAACGCGACGGATTGAACCTGAACAATAATCTTTTGTACCGTCACAAATTCGGAAAGCAGGGAAGGACCTTTACGCTCGGGATCAATAATTCAATTAATCGCAGTGAAGGTGAGGGAATCAACTTCGCGCCTTATATATTTTATAACCCCGACAATTCGATTGCCGAGTACCGTTATCTTGATCTGAAAACTTTCCAGGATACACGCTCAAACAACAATGTTGTGAGTTCTTCTTATACAGAGCCAATTGGCCGTAATAAGATCGTTGAACTGAATTATGCTTATACCGATAACCATAGCAGTTCTGACAGGAAGGCGTTTGATTTTGATACCACATCGGGGCAGTACAGCAAGGTGAATCCAACACAAACAAACTATTTTGAAACTGATTATTTGTCGCATCGCTTTGGAGGAAACTTTCGCGTACAGACTGTGAAATACAATTTTCAGTTGGGAATGGGCGTGCAGTTATCGGAGCTGACCAATTTCAGTCAGCGAAAGAGAATTAATAACTCCGATACGATCATCAATACAAAACAGGACTTTAAGAACTTTTTTCCTACAGCCAATTTCAATTACAACTTTGCGAAAACAAAAACGCTGCGGATAAACTATCGGGGCCGTACCAACCAGCCCAGCATTTCGCAATTGCAGGACGTCCCGGATTATTCTGATCCATTGTATGTGCGTACCGGTAATCCTGGTCTGAAGCAGGAATTCAGCAACAGCATTGGAGTAAATTATAACTCATTTAATATCGCCACATTCAGATTCGTATCTGCAAACATCAGGTTTGAACAGACATCCAACAAGATCGTAAGCAGCCTTGATACACTGGGACGTGGGGTTCAGCTATCCCGTCCTGTGAACATGAACGGCGCTTTCAGTACTTCTTCATTCATTACACTCGGATTTCCTTTGAAGGGTAAATTGAAGGGGAGTAATTTCAACTTCAACAATTCGATTTCTTATAACCGCGAGATCAACCTGCTGAATAAGCAGAAAAATGTACTGAACAATATTGCGTTGACGCAAACAGTGGGCATTAATATCGATATCAAGCAGCGATTTAATATGGGATTGAATGCGTCGGTCTCATTTAACAGGGCAACCTATTCTATTCAAAAGAGCCTGAATACCGATTATCTTACTCAAACCTATTCGGCCGACGTAAGTTATACCACCAAATTCAATACAGTCATTTCAACTGATTTTGATTATTATCTGAATACTGGTCGTGCTGAAGGATTCAACCAATCGCTTCCTTTATGGAATGCCTATATAGCACAACAGATATTCAAGAAGAAGAATGGCGAGATCAGATTGTCGGTAAATGACATACTTGACCAGAACGAAAGCATCAGTCGTTCTGTGAGTGAGAATTATATTGTAGACACCCGCACAATGGTGCTCAAGAGATACTTCATGCTTACTTTCATATACAACCTTAACAGAGCAGGCAACCAGCAGAAAGGAATGCAGATCCCAAGGCAATTCCAGCGGCAGGTAGACAAGATAAGGGTAACTCAATAACTTCTCCGGTACAATGAACAGGCACCAATAAAAAGCCTCGCCCGGGGGCGAGGCCAGCACATACTAGTGGTTTCAGAGGTAAGTGCTAAGAGTTATGATTAGCCGAAAGCCAATTAATGAAATTTGCGTTTATATACCGAAGGATTACCCAACGGAGATTTACCTGATAAAACTACGGTGAACAGGCTCTTTACAAACCGGGCCAGGTTTGGGGAAGGCTTATAGAGATCCCTGAAGATCTTTGCCTTATGTGTATCAAAGTACATGTTATTCTTTTCCATTGATATTGGGATTAGGTATTTAATGCGATCAATACAAAACAACGCATATTTTGCTGGTTTATTTTGCTAAAACCTGTTAAAATTCCCTGAGTTTTCACTTATTGTATAAGCGGTGGACGTGTATTACTTTTAGGCTTATAAAAATCCGCCCGAATGAAGAACGTATGTTTACTCATTCTGTTATTAACGGCATTAGAAGCATCTGCTCAGGGAGTCTTCAGCAACCATACGAATGCAGCTATTGAAAAAGTGATTCAGGATTATCCCAATCAATTCAAAAATATCAGAGGCGCGTTGCTGCTGCAAAATCAGCATACTGCCGATTATAATTCCATCATACAAATACCGGGAGCCATTTCATGCATAGTGGTAAAACCTAATTCATCCAAAACTGATGCGGTATACTGGAAAGCTGAATTGCTTGAAACAAACAGTTTCAATGAAGCCAGATCAAAGTATAAGGAATTGTACAACCAGATCAGGAATAGTATTGTAAGAATAAGAGGCGAAAAACCATACATCCTCAGCGGGCAATACGAAATGCCGGTTGAGAAGAAAAGATTTCAGACAGTTGTTTTTAACATGCTGCCATCGGTAGGTGAAATGCGTAAACTAAAAGTGCAGTTGCTGTTGTTACGACAGGGAAGTTCGTGGAAGTTAAGCGTAATTGTTTTTGACCGGGAAGATATTACCGGCACTGAGCAAGCCATGTCGTGGTAATAAATCACTTTTAATTATCCAAATCAAACCATTCTTTTGACTCACTGGAAGGTAAGGTCCAATTGAAGAATTTAATTCTTTAACATTCATTAACCTTAAAGCAAGATTACTTAACCAGCTTTCGCCGGTAGTAAGAATATTTTCGTACTCAGACTTAAACAACTGGTATGAAAATTATTTACGCGTTCACTGCTTTTTTTTGCAGCCTGTGTATTTCTCTTCAGGCAGATGCTCAGAAAATTGAGGGAATTGTAAGAGGAAGCCTGAAGGATTCGGTTAGCGGACAAATGCTGTATGATGCCACGGTTTCGGTAGTAAGGACCAGGGATTCGGCGTTAATCTCATTTACCATAACCTCCAACAGCGGTTATTTTGAAGTGAGAAATTTATCACCCGGTGATTATCGCATCATTGTTTCGTACCAGGGTTTTAAGACGATGAAAAAATCCTTTTCCATTTCGGCAGGGAATCCTCTGTTGGATCTGGGAACAATTATAATGGACAGGTCTTATACCACGCTGGATGAAGTGGTAGTTACCGACGAGGCACCAGTTAAGATAAAAGGCGATACGCTTGCATTCAATGCCAGTGCGTTCAAGACCAAGCCTAATGCGGTTGTAGAAGATTTATTGAAAAAGCTTCCGGGTGTAACGGTCGACAGGGATGGGACTGTAAAGGCTCAGGGTGAAACCGTTCAGAAGGTGTACGTAGATGGCAAAGAGTTTTTTGGCAGTGATCCTAAACTTGCTACGAAGAACCTGGGTGCTGACCTGGTTTCGGAAGTGGAGGTATTCGATGACATGAGCGACCAGGCCAAATTCAGCAGGATTGATGATGGCAGTCGCACCAAAGCAATCAACCTCAAGCTAAAAAAAGAAAAGAAACATGGTGTGTTTGGCCAGGTAAGCGCGGGGTATGGAACCGACGAGAGGTTTGGCGCAAACCTGCGCACCAATTTTTTCAAAGGCGCAACGCAGCTTTCTGTGATTGCAAATGGAAATAATGTGAACCGCATGGGTTTTACTTCAACCGATTTTCTGGGCATGTCCGGTTTTAACGGAGGAGGAATGAGCGGTGGTGGTGGCCCTATGGTGATGTCGGGAAGAGGCGGTGGAATGACCATGAGCATGGGGCCTGTTTCGGGCGGCTCCATGGGAAATACCAGTAATGGCATCAGCACTTCATGGACGGCGGGGGTGAATTATAACGATACATGGAATAAATATTTTGATGCAAGCAGCGGATATAATTTCAATCATACAGCTACCGACAATATCAGGAACAGTTACCGGAAAACCTTCCTGGGCGATTCAAACATCAACAGAAATCAGGACCTTTTTTCGAAAAGCATTTCAGATGTGCATAGGGGTAACCTGCGGCTGAACTATACAATTGATGATTACAATTCATTGATCTATTCTTCGGGTATTTCTGTGCAGAACAGCAGCACATTCAGGCTTGACACGGTAACATCTTTTGCAGAAAAAATGTCGGGAAGTTATAAGTTAAGCGATAGCAGGTCCACAATAAACAACACAGGAAGCGGAACAAGCTGGAATAATAATCTTTTGTGGAGAAGGAAGTTTCAAAGGGCCGGTAGAACGCTATCAGTCAATTTCTCTCACATATTTGGCCGAAGCGATCTCGATGGTTACAACAACTCGTCACTTTCTGATTACGGGCCCGGAGGTAGGTTATCTGATAGTTCATTCAACCAGAATAACAGGCGCAAAAACAATACTGATAATTACGGACTTTCCTTTTCATATACCGAACCAATTGGAAGAGATAAAATATGGGAAGTGAATTACGGATACAATTACAACAAATCAGAATCGGACAGGCGTACGTACGACCTGAATTCATCAACGGGAAAATATGAAGTGCTGAACGACGAGCTCAGTAATCATTTTGATAACCTGAATCAGATACACCGCGTGGGTACCAACTTCAGAGTTATAAAAAAACGGTACAATTATCAACTTGGTCTTGGCATGCAGCGCACTTCCATGCAAAGCAACGATCTTGGTTCGAAGATGGATTTTGACAGGGAGTACACCAACCTGCTGACAAATGCATCGTTCAACTACCAGTTTGCGCGGAGCAAAAGCCTGCGGTTTAATTATCGCGGCCGTACAAATCAGCCCAGCATTACGCAACTGCAGCCAATACAGGATGTAAGCAATCCTACTTATATTACCGAAGGCAATCCCGGCCTTAACCAGGAGTTTGTGAATAATTTCATGCTTAGTTATAATGTATTCAATC